>NZ_CP051651.1:4651662-4955824 GCF_012848175.1 Xanthomonas campestris pv. badrii
GAAGGGCGGCTGGATGCCATTGCCAAGCAACTGAAACGCGGCGACATCCTGCTGATCCAGTTCGGCCACAACGACGCCAAGCGCGAAGATCCCAGCCGCTACACCGATCCGACCACCGACTATGTGCAGTTCCTGCGCCGCTTTATCGCCACCGCGCGCGACACCGGTGCCACCCCGATCCTGATCACTCCGGCCGCACGCCTGCTCTACGACTTCGGCGCGCTGCTCGACACGCACGGCCGCTACACCCTGGCCATGCAGCAACTGGCTGCCGAAGAACACGTGGGCCTGATCGACCTCAATGCCAGCTCCAGCGACTGGATCCGTGCGCTCGGCGAACAGGCCGCCAAGCCGTATTTCCTGTTCGTGCCCGAAAAGAATCTTGCCGATGGCACCCACTTCAGCCACGGCGGCGCCACCGCCGTTGCGTGCCTGGTGGTGCACGGCTGGGTGCAGTTGCAACCAGCGCTCAAACCGCAGTTGCGCCGCGACGCCGATTGCGGTGCCGCGCCCGACACTGCCGCGCAACGCGCCGCACAGGCACATCCTTCGTTAGTCGTGCACGAGCGCGACCTCGCCCGCGAACAACCCGGCCCGCACGGCGGTGCCGGCCCCACCACGGCGTATCCGTTCTTCGCCGATGCCCCCGGGCTGACGTTCGTCATGCGCAAGCGCGTACTGCACAAGGGCGCCGGCATCGGCCTGCACCTGCACGACAAGGACGAGATCTACTACATCGTCAGCGGCCGCGGCCTGTACGCGCTGGATGGCAAGCAATACGAAGTCGCTGCCGGCGATGCGCTGCTCACGCGGCCGGGAAGCACGCATGCGCTGCAGCAGACCGGCGACGAGGACCTGATCGTGCTGCTGGCATACACGGTCAAGCCAGCGGGCTGAGCCGGCACCGGCGTGCGCCCCCTTGCGCGCGGATGGTTGCCTGCTCTGATCAGGCCTTGTCCACCCCGTAGTGCGCCAATCCCAGCCGCGCCAGGTCGCCGAGGCGGCGGTAATACACCTCTTCCCAGCCTTGCACACGCTGGCGGTCGGTCTCGTTCATCGCGTCGAGGATGTCTTCGATGCTGAGCAGGTCCGGGTCTTCTTCCAGCCGTTCGAACACTGCGCCCAGGCCCTCGATGGCCTGCCGCGTCTGCGCAGCGCCCATGGCCGCCAGCGCGCGCAGCGCATCGCTGCGGGTGGTGGCGTCCCAGCGGTCGAAATAGCGGGCGTAGCCGCTCTCGCTCATGTCCGCCTCCAGCCGTGCCAGCGCGATCAGTTCGCGTTCGCCGGGCGACAGCGCATCCAGGCGCCCGCGCAACGTGGCCAGCTTTGCCTGCGCACGCGCAGCGCGCCGACGCCACAGCAGTTCGGGCATGTTGAGCAGGCCGTCGGCCGTGGGCGGTGCGATCGCCGGCCAGTTCACGCCGAAGCTGTCGTCGGTCAGTTGCCATTGCGCGCGCTGGGGCGGCGCGGCCCGCTGCAAAAGGCGATGGGCCTGGATGGGCTCGTCGATGCGCATGCCGTTGGCCAGGGTGAACAGCAGGCGGGTGTCGTCCAGCTCCAAGCGCCGGATCCGCAGATGCGTCAGGTCCATTGAGCGAAGGCGATGTGGGGAACCTCGACCTTAGTGCGCAGGGACGGCGGTGTCGAGCCAGCTGGCAGTGCCCTCACACGTCGCCGTCGCGGCTGAAGCCTTCGCCGCTGCCGCGCTGGAACACCCGGTCGCTGTCCAGCACATCGCCGGCCGGCAGCTGCGCCTGCTGCGCCAACGCGGCGTAGATGGGGGTGAAGTCCGGGCTGGTGGCGTCCATCAACTGCGCGAAGCTGTCGATGACGAAATAGGTCTTCTGGTAGGTGTCGATGCGATAGCGCGTGCGCATGATGCGCTGCAGGTCGAAGCCGATGCGATTGGGCGCGTCCGATTCCAGCGAATACAGCGATTCGCCCTTGGACGATACGATGCCTGCGCCATAGATGCGCAGCCCCTGCGCGGTGTTGATCAGGCCGAACTCCACCGTGTACCAGTACAGGCGCGTCAGGTTCTGCAGCGCGTCCGCACCGATGCCGTGCGCCTTGACCCCGCCGCGGCCGTAGGCCTGCATGAAGTCGGCGAACACCGGGTTCATCAGCAGCGGCACATGCCCGAACAGGTCGTGGAACAGGTCCGGTTCGGCGATGTAGTCGATCTGGTCCGGGCGGCGGATCCACCAGGTCACCGGGAAACGCTGGTTGGCCAGATGATCGAAGAAGTCCAGTTCCGGCAGCAGGCCTTCCACGCCCACCAGGGTCCAGCCGGTGGCCGCCTGCAGCACCGCGTTGAGCGCGTCGAAGCGGGGGATCTGCGTGTCGTCCATGCCCATGGCGTCCTGTGCCTGCAGGAATTCATCGCAGGCGCGACCGACCAGCAATTCGCGCTGGCGCCGGTACAAGCTGCCCCAGGTGGCGTGGTCGTCGGCGCTGTAGCCGTCCCACGGCTGGCTGACCACCGCCGTGGTGTAGACCGGCACATAGCCCTTGTCGGTGAGCTGGTTTTCGACGCGGCGCGGGGCGGTATTCATGCGGGCAGGAAGTCCGTGGCGGCAGGCGTTCACCATAGCCGGATCGCTGCGCAACAGGATTGCGAATCTTGCGCAACCAGGCGATTGACGCGCAAGATTCATGCGTCTTGATCAGTTGCTGCGCAACATATGAATCAGCCCATCGCCCTGGACCGCACCGATCTGCGGTTGCTGGCCCTGCTGCAGACGCAGGGGCGCAGCAGCAACGCCGAACTCGCCGTGCAGGTGAACCTTTCCGCCTCGGCCTGCCTGCGCCGCACCCAGCGGCTGGAGGCGGCCGGCATCATCGCCGGCTATGGCGCACGGCTGGATGCGCGTGCGCTGGGGCTGGGGCTGCAGGCCTTCGTGCGGGTACAGCTGGAACAGCACGGCCAGGCCGACATCGAGTTGTTCGCCGATGGCGTGCGTGGCTGGGATGAAGTGGTGGCGTGCTGGGCGCTGACCGGCGACATGGATTACCTGTTGCAGGTGCAGGTGCGCGATCTGGAGCACTTCTCGCGCTTCCTGCTCGACCGCCTGCTCAACGCCACCGGCGTGTCCGACGTCAATTCCAGCTTCGTGCTGCGCACGGTCAAGGCGCCCGAGGGCCTACCGCTGTCGCATCTGGCGTGAGGGGCGCCGTCAGCAGGGCGCTTGCAAGCGCAGCGTGGCAGCCCCCGGCCCTGCCGCTCCATGTGCGATCAGCGACCAGCGGGCCGCCACGCAGGCGAAGCCATCGGCAGAGCTGCGCGGCCGCTACTGCACGCAGCGGTTGCAGCGGTTGCAGATGCACGCAGAAAAAATGCGCCCGCTGGTGTAGGAGCGGCCCTGGCCGCGAAGCCTTACCGCTAACCCAGGAGGACGGTACGCGGCAGCTGCGCCATCGTGCAGTACGGCCGCCAGCCCCTTCATCGGACCTGCAGCCGCGTTACGGCGCCACGCAGTCCCTGTCCTTGCCGCGCAGCTTGTCCCAGCGTGTGCGCTGTTCCAGGCAACGCTGGTAGGCCTGTTGTTTTGCGGCGGCCGCCTGTTCGGCCGCATTGCGCACCGCGCTACTGCGTGCGGCCTGCAACTGGGCGATCTTGGCGCGGATCTGCGGCATCGCCGCCATCGCGGCGCGCTCGCCTTCCAGGATCGCGGTGCCGCGCTGGTTGAAATCGGCAGAGCCGATATCGCTGACCTTGGGGCGAATCACCACGTCGGCGCGCTTGAGTTCGGCTTCGCCCAGGCGCTGGCCCATGATCGAGATCGACTGATTCACCGTTCCCAGCAGATCGCCCGGGTTCTTGCCGCTGGCCTTGCTGGAAATGTCCACCGCCACCACGAACTCGGCGCCAAGCTGGCGCGCGGCATCCACCGGCACCGGGCTGACCACGCCGCCGTCGACGAAGTGATAGTTGCCGATGGTCACCGGCTCGAACACGCCGGGAATGCTGCTGGACGCGCGCACGGCCTGACCGGCATTGCCGCGCACGAACACGATCCGTTCGCCGTCTTCCAGGCGCGTGGACACGGCCGCGAACGGCTTGCGCAACGTCTCGATCGGCTTGCCGCCGAGTTGCGTATTGACGTAGTCCTGCAGCTTTTGCCCCTGCACCAGGCCGCCGGACAACAGCCGCACATCGCGGATGCTGGTCTGGTCCAGCGCAACGGCCTTTTCCTGCATCTGGAACGCATCCATGCCACTGGCATACAACGCCCCGACCACGCTGCCGGCGCTGGTACCCGACACCACCACCGGCGCCAACCCGTTGGCCTCCAGCATCTTGATCACGCCGATATGCGCAAAGCCCTTGGCCGCGCCGCCGCCGAGCGCGATGCCGATCTTCACCGGCTTGGGTGCGGCGGTGGTCGGCGCCTGTACGACCGGCGCCGGCGCAGCCGCGCGCGGCTCGCCACCGCAGGCCGCGAGCAGGCCGAGCAGGCACAACAGCGTAAGCGAGCGGGGACGGTGGAGCGCAGTCATGGCGGAAACGTGTCGGGAAAGGCGAAGGAGAATACACGCCTCGCGGACACGGCGACGCCATGCATGTCCTTCCCCCGCCTGCGGGGAAAGGTGCCCAAAGGGCGGATGGGGGCAGGATGGCCGACAGTCGACCAGCACAGGTGCACTCTTCCCCAGCCTGCTGCCCTCACCCCAGCCCTCTCCCGCAGGCGGGAGAGGGGGCAGTCTGCGGGGGACGGACAGCGTGCAGGTTCACCCCGACCGTGCAGGTTCAGATCGAGCGTGCAGGTTCAACCCGGGCAGTCGTGCCATTGCGCACGTCCGTACCGCTCAGGGAGCGACGGCGCAGCCCAACCCCCGCTCGCACGGATACCGACTTGCCCCAGACATCGACGCCATCCATATCCTTCCCCCGCCTGCGGGGGAAGGTGCCCAAAGGGCGGATGGGGGCAGGGTGGCCGACAGTCGATCAGCCCAGGTGCACTCTTCCCCAGCCTGCTGCCCTCACCCCAGCCCTCTCCCGCAGGCGGGAGAGGGGGCAGTCTGCGGGGGACGGACAGCGTGCAGGTTCACCCCGACCGTGCAGGCTCAGATCGAGCGTGCAGGTTCAACCCGGGCAGTCGTGCCATTGCGCACTCCTGTACTGCGTAAGGGAACGCCCGCGCAGCCCACCCCCCGCTCGCGCAGATACCGGCTTGCCCCAGACATTGACGTCATCCATATCCTTCCCCCGCCTGCGGGGGAAGGTGCCCGAAGGGCGGATGGGAGCAGGATGGCCAGCACTCGATCAGCACAGCTGCACTTCCGAGCAAGCCGGATCTGGTCGCCGCTTCTGGACGTATACCGAGTGGCGCTTCGTTGCACGGAACGCGGCAACCGCGGCCTGACCCCGCCCAACCCTCAGAACCGGTTATCCCCATCCAGCAGCCGCCCCAGACCGCCCAGCACCGAGCCTTCGCCGCGTTGCTGGCCGCCGGCCTGCGGGGCAGCCTGCAGCATGCGGCCGGCCATGCGCGAGAACGGCAGCGATTGCAGCCAGACCTTGCCGGGGCCGGTGAGGGTGGCCAGGAACACGCCTTCGCCACCGAAGAACATGCTCTTCAGGCCAGCTACGCGGCGCACGTCCATGTCCACGCCGGCGTGATAGGCCACCACGCAGCCGGTATCGACATCGATGCGTTCGCCCGGGCCCAGTTCGCGCTCCATCACGGTGCCGCCGGCGTGCACGAACACCCAGCCGTCGCCTTCGAGCTTCTGCATGATGAAGCCCTCGCCACCGAACAGGCCGGTGAGGATCTTCTTCTGGAAGGCGATGCCCAGCGACACTCCGCGGGCGCCGGCCAGGAAGCTGTCCTTCTGGCAGATCAGCCGCCCGCCGTGTTCGGACAGGCGCAGCGCCAGCACCGTGCCCGGGTAGGGTGCGGCAAATGCCACCTTGGCCTTGCCGCTGCCGGCATGGGTGAACACGGTGGTGAACAGGCTCTCGCCGGTGACCACGCGCTTGCCGGCCGAGAGCAGTTTGCCCATCAAGCCGCCGCCACCGCTCTGGCCGGCATGCGAGCCGTCGCCGAACACGGTGTCCATCTGCACGGCCGAATCCTTGTACATCAGGGCGCCGGCCTCGGCGATCGCGCTTTCGCCCGGATCCAGCTCCACTTCGACGAACTGCATGTCGTTGCCGACGATGCGGTAATCGATCTCGTCGGCAGTGCCGGCCGCGCCGGTCAGCGGCGGCGGGGCGCTGCCGCCGCTGTGCAGCTCGGCCAGTTGCCGGGCCGGGGTCCAGCCATCGAGTCCGTCGCGCCAGGCCAGGGCATCGGGCTGGCGCTGGGCATGCGCGTGCGCACTGGCATCGTCGAGCGGGCCGATGCGGTCGGCCTGTCCGGGAACATGGAAATACCACTGGGCCATCGGGACGACTCCTGCCTGTGTGTGTGCGGAGTCTAAGCGCAACAGCGGCGGGTGCGTCCCGTGTCCAAGGTCATGCGGTGGCACACACGCCGAACGCGCGCGCCCGCGAGGGGGTCACTGCCCAACCGTGGCCCAGTAACGCTCGCCATCGCGCTGAACCCGCACCGGGCCATCGAAGACCGCCGACAGGCTGGCATCGGTCAGCACCGCCTCGCGGCTGCCATCGGCCACCACCTTGCCGGCGCGCAACAGGATCACCCGCGCAATCTCCGGCACGATCTCTTCGATGTGGTGGGTCACCAGCACCAGCGTGATGCCTTGCTGGGCAAGCTGGCGCATGGTGTCGAGCAGGTGCTGGCGTGCGACCAGATCCAGGCCGGTGGAGGGCTCGTCCAGCAACAGCGCCTGCGGGCGGTTGACCAATGCGCGGGCGATCAGCACGCGGCGTGTTTCGCCGGCCGACAACTCGGCGAACGGGCGGTCCAGCAGCGGCAAGGCGCGCGCCAAGGTCAGCGCTTCGCGCGCCCGGGCACGCATGTCGTCGCTGATCTCGCGGTGCGGTGGCACCACGTAGCTGGCAAAGAAGCCGGACAGCACCGCGCTTTCCACATCCAGCCCCGGCATGTCGGCCAGGTTGACGCTCAGATCGCCGGTGACGATGCCCAGCTGCGAGCGCAACCGGTCCACCTGCCAGCGCGTGAGCCCCAGCACCTTCACCGACGCCTGGCCATCGCCGCGCGCCAATGGATACAGCTCGCGGGTGATGAGCTTGATGAAGGACGACTTGCCGCAGCCATTGGGCCCGAGGATGGCGGTGTGCTGCCCCAGCGCGATGCGCAAGGACAAGCTGTGCAGCACGCGAACCTGGCCGCGCATCACACTTGCCTGGTCGAGTTCGATCAACGCGGTGGCGTTTGTATCGGCAGCAGCAGAAGAAGAAACGGCAACAGTCATACGCAACGTCGGGTCGTGGAGAAACGTGTGAACCGCTTTAGGAACGTAGGGCACACCCTACGCAAGCGAAGGGTGAAGTTTGCCGCGATCGCCCCCATCATGTCTGCATCAACCAATGAGATGCCGCCGCTGTGGACTTGCCGATGCTGCCCGACCCGATCATCGACTTGCTGACGTCCGGCGTGGCTGGCCTGGGTGTCTGGGGCATGCTTGCCGTGCTGCTGGTGTTCACCCAGCTCACCATCTTCGCGGTGACCTTGTACCTGCATCGCAGCCAGGCGCACCGCGGTGTGGATTTCCATCCGGTGCTGGCGCACTTCTTCCGCTTCTGGACCTGGCTCACCACTTCGATGATCACCCGCGAATGGGTGGCGATCCATCGCAAGCACCACGCCAAGGTCGAAACCGACGAAGATCCGCACAGCCCGCAGACCAAGGGCATCAGCCAGGTGTTCTGGCGCGGCGTGGAGCTGTATCGGCAGGCACGTGCCGAGCGCGCCGACATCGAGCAATACGGCAAGGGCGCGCCATCGGACTGGATCGAACGGCATCTGTATACGCCGCATGCCAATGCCGGCCCGATCGCGCTGGGCGTGATCAACACGGTGCTGTTCGGGTTGCCCGGCATCGCGCTGTGGGCGATCCAGATGGCATGGATTCCGTTCTGGGCCGCCGGCGTGGTCAACGGGCTGGGCCACTGGTGGGGCTATCGCAATTTCGAATCGGCCGACACCTCCACCAATCTCACGCCGTGGGCGCTGTGGATCGGTGGCGAAGAACTGCACAACAACCACCATGCCTTCCCCAGTTCGGCGCGGTTCTCGATGCGGCGCTGGGAGCTGGATATCGGCTGGATCGCCATTGTCGGCCTGCAGGCGCTGGGCCTTGCCAAGGTATTGCGGGTGGCGCCGTCGCTGGATATCCGCCCCAACATCGCCGTGCCCGATGCGGACACGCTCAAGGCCTTGCTGTCGCATCGCTTCCAGGCCATGACCGACTACCAGCGCAACGTGCTCAAGCCGGCACTGCGCGAAGAGGCCGCTGCCACCGGCGCCAAGCTGCGCGAATTGTTGCCGCGCCGCCTGCGCAAGGGCCTGGTCGACGATGGCCGCTGGCTGAAGCCGGATGCACGCGCGCAGTTGCAGGCCTGGGTGGCGCAGCGCCCGCGCATGCGCACGTTGGTGGAGTATCGCGCGCGTCTGACCGCGGTGCTGGAAGCGCGCAGTCATGACGCCTCCGAGCGGCTCAAGCAATTGCAGCAGTGGTGCCATGAAGCCGAAGCCAGCGGCAATGCCGCGCTGCAGGCCTATGCGGCACGGCTCAAGGGGTATGCGCTGAGTGGTGCGTAAGCGCAGCGACGCGCTGGCGGCCAAGTGGGTCGGCGCGCCGAGCCGATCGAGCGGACGTCTGCCGCTGGCGCTCTGCCTGGCATGCGCCGCTGCAGGCGGTGCGCATGCCCAGGTGCAGGACAGCCAGGAGTATCTCAAGCGCATGGACACCGATGGCGATGGCCGGGTCAGCCGCGACGAGTATCTGGCCTGGATGAGCTACGCCTTCGATCAGCGCGATACCGATCATGACGGCGTGCTGCAGGGCGAAGAATTGCCTGGCCGGCGCGGCAAGCCGATCACCCGCGCCGCGCATCGCGCCACCTTGATCGAACGCTTCGCGCGCCAGGATGCCAACGGCGACGGCTACCTGAGCGCACGCGAGTTGCTGGCGCCGCCGCGCTGATGCGCGCCTTCGCGCTCGGCTGACGTCGTCTTCGGCAAGCTCGAGCGCATGTTCACACTCGATCAGGTCAGCCGCCGCTACGGCCAGTCCCTTGCGCTCGACAACCTCAGCCTGGCGTTCGCCAGCGGCGTCACCACCGCGGTGATCGGGCCCAGCGGCGCCGGCAAGTCCACCGTGTTGCGCCTGCTGGTGGGGCTGGAATGGCCCGACAGCGGCACGGTTGCCTTCGACGGTACGCCACTGCAACGCGCGCAGCTGCAGGCGCAGCGTCAGCGTATCGGCTATGTGATCCAGGAGGGTGGTCTGTTTCCGCATCTGGATGCGCGCAGCAATGTGGTGTTGCTGGCGCAGACGCTGGGCTGGACGCGCGCGCGCATCGAGGCGCGCCTGCAGACGTTGTGCGCGCTGTGCCAGCTGCCGCCGGAGTTGCTGGCGCGCTACCCGGCCCAGCTGTCGGGCGGGCAGCGCCAGCGCGTGGGCCTGATCCGCGCGCTGATGCTCGACCCACCGGCGCTGTTGCTGGACGAACCGCTGGGCGCGCTGGATCCCATCGTGCGCTACGACCTGCAGGAACAGATGCGCGCACTGTTTGCCCAACTCGGCAAGACCGTGGTGCTGGTCACCCACGATGTCGCCGAGGCGGCGTATCTGGCCGACACCCTGGTGCTGATGCGTGCCGGGCGCGTGGTGCAGCAGGGCAGCGCGCGCGCCCTGCTCGAGCACCCGGCCGACCCGTTCGTGCAGCGTTTTCTCACTGCCCAGCGCAGCATCGGCGACGCCGCATGAGCGCGCGTGCGGTGGTCGCGGTGCTGCTGTTGCTGTGCAGCCTGGGCGCACACGCGGAGCAGGTCACCGTAGGCTCGAAGAACTTCACCAAAGCAGTGATCCTGGGCGAAATCGCCACTGCCGCCGGCAAGCGGGACGGGGTGGAGGTGCAGCATCGCGCCCAGCTCGGCGGCACGCGCATCCTGTGGCGCGCGCTGGAAACCGGTCAGATCGATGCCTACGCCGAATACACCGGCACCCTGGCGCAGGAGCTGCTGCAGCTGCCCAAGGCCAGCCACGCCGAGCTGCGCGCCGCACTGGACGCGCGCGGGCTGGCGATGACGCAGTCGCTCGGCTTTCAGAACACTTACGCATTCGGCATGCAGCGCGCACGCGCGCAGGCGTTGGGCATCACCACATTGTCGGAACTGGCGCGCCACCCGGGTTTGAAGATCGGGCTGAGCAACGAATTCATGCAGCGCGCCGACGGCTGGCCGGGCGTGCGCGCCGCCTATGCCCTGCCGCAAGCCGCCACTGGCCTGGATCACGACCTGGCCTATCGCGCACTGCAGAGCGGCGCCATCGAGGTCACCGATCTGTACAGCACCGATGCGGAGATCGCGTATTACCAGCTGCAGGTGCTGCGCGACGACCGCCAGTATTTCCCGGAGTACCAGGCCGTGTTCCTGTACCGCAAGGATCTGGCACAGCGTGCGCCGAAGATGCTGCAGACCTTGCAAGGCCTGCAGGGACGCATCGACGAAGCGGCGATGCAGCAACTCAATGCGCAGGTGAAGCTGGAGCGCAAGAGCGAATCTGCAGTGGCCGCGCAATGGCTGGGCGTGAAGCCTGTCTCGGACACCGCCTCGCGCATCAGCCGGTCATGGCGTTACACCGGCGAGCATCTGGCACTGGTCGGCAGCTCGTTGGGAATGGCATTGCTGATCGCCCTGCCATTGGGCGTGCTGGCGGCACGACGGCCACGGCTGGGCCAGGTGGTGCTGTCGCTGACCGGCGTCCTGCAGACCTTGCCCTCGCTGGCGGTGTTCGTCTTCATGATTCCGCTGTTCGGCATCGGCGCCAAGCCGGCGATTGCGGCGCTGTTCCTGTATAGCCTGCTGCCGATCGTGCGCAACACGCATGCCGGGCTGACCTCGATCCCACGCGAGCTGCGCCAGACCGCCGAAGCGATCGGCCTGCCGGCATGGACGCGGCTGTGGCGCATCGAACTGCCGCTGGCACGCCGCACGATCGTGGCCGGCATCCAGACCGCCGCCGTGATCAACGTGGGCACCGCAACCCTGGGCGCACTGATCGGCGCGGGCGGTTACGGCCAGCCCATCCTCACCGGTATCCGCCTGGACGACATCGGCCTGATCCTGGAAGGGGCGGTGCCTGCCGCGCTGCTCGCATTGTTGGTACAGGCGGTATTCGAAGGCCTGGAGCGCTGGGTGACGCCGCGCGGTCTGCGACTCGGCCGGCAGCACTGAGACGCAGCCTGCTGGCGTGGGATCGCCGTCATCGAGCCTTATCGCAGCTGTATCCGCCCGGCCATCGCCAGCACCGATACGTCCTTCTCCCGCCAGCGCCGATCACGTCCTTTTCTCGCCAGTGTCAGTCACTTCCTTCTCCCGCCTGCGGGAGAAGGTGCCCGAAGGGCGGATGAGGGACATCACGGCCAGGTCCGCTCCAACGCGCCGGGGCGCAGTGGTGACCGCGAACGCGGCGCGTACCTCAACGTTCAACCGGAAGCGCTGCGATCACGCGGTCCAGCGCGTGTTCGGTGACATTCAAATGCGGTGCCATCCTCAAGCGACCGTGCCGGCGCGTGCAGATCACACCGAGCGCGCCGAGCGTCGTTGCCACCGCATCCAGCGCAGCGGCGGGCGGCTGCAGCGCGGTGAGATGCGGTGCATGTCCAGGCGTGCACCAGTCGCCCAGGCCACGTGCTCGCAAGGCGGCGTCCCACCGCGTGGTCAGGCTACCCAGCGCCTGTGCGATGCGCTCCGGCTGCCATGCGCTGACCTGCTGCAGCGCGGCCGTTGCCATCGCAATGCGCAATGGGTCGGCCACCCCACCGGCATCGAACCGACGTGCGCCGTGTCGATAGTGCGGTGCCTGCGCAATCGGGAAGTCCCAGCTGCTGCCGGCATCGCGGCCGATCCAGTGTTCTTCGATCGGCACACCCTGTGCGCACCAGTGCGGCGCCGCCCACAGCCACGCCAGCCCCATCGGCCCCAGCAGCCACTTGTGACCCACACTGACCACGAACTCCGGCTTCCAGCGCGGCAGATCGGTGGGCAACACGCCCAGGCTCTGGCTCAGGTCCAGCACCAGCGCCACGCCGCGTGCCTGCAGCGCGGCGCTGATACGGTCCAGATCCAGTTGCCGCCCATCCAGCCAGTACGCCTGCGGCAGGCTGGCGATGCGCAGCGCCGGGGTCTGGGCGATCGCCTGCAACACGGCATCGGTCAACACCGTGCCGGGGCGGGCGGGAACCGCCACAACCTGTCCACCCACCTCCGCACAGCGGCGCTGCCAGATCAGCAGGTTGGACGGAAATTGCCCCTCCAGAACCAGCACGGCATCACCGCGTTGCAGCGGCAGGTTGCGCGCGGCGGTGGCCAGGCCGTGTGCGGCCGATGGCAGCAAGGCCACCGCGTCGGCGTCGTCATCGAACAGGCCAGCTGCAAGTGCGCGCAGGTGTTCGATCTGCTGCAGCCACGCATCGAAAGACAGTTGCCAGGGCGCGGACAGCGCATCCACGGCCTGGTGCGCCACCTGTTGCACCGCACGCAGCAATGGTCCGCGCGACGCGGCATCCAGATAAACGACTTCGCCGGGCAGCACGAATGCCTGCTGGCGGTGTGCCCAGTCCACAGGGGCGGGGAGCGGGCTGGACCACAAGAACGATGACATGTTCACAGCTTACCGCTGCCTGCCATCGCGCCGACACGGCGCGTTCACGGGCGCTGCCCAAGCATACGGCGATGTCTGCACTCTCACCCCTGCTGGTCGACCACCAGCACCAGCAGCTCAGCCTGTTGGACCGCTACGCGCAGACCCGCGCGCTCAGCGATCGCCTCGCCGCACCCCTGAGCGCCGAAGACGCCATGGTGCAGAGCATGCCCGATGCCAGCCCCAGCAAATGGCATCTGGCGCATACCACCTGGTTCTTCGAACGGTTCGTGCTGCAGGCCGATCCGGCCTACCGCGTGTTCGATCCGGCCTGGGATTTCCTGTTCAACAGCTACTACCAGAGCGTTGGGCCGATGCATGCACGCGCGCGCCGCGGCGTGTTGTCGCGACCGTCGCTGCAGCAGGTGCACGACTACCGCGCGGCCGTGGATACGCACATGCAGCAACGCCTGCGCGAGGGCACGCTGGATGCGCAGGCCTGCACCATCGTGCAGCTGGGCATCCAGCACGAGCAGCAACATCAGGAGTTGCTGCTGACCGACATCAAGCACGCACTGTGGAGCAACCCGTTGCAGCCTGCCTATCGCCAGGCGCCTGCAGCGCCGCTGGCCGTTGGCAGTGCGGTGCGCTGGCATGCGCGCGAGGAGCAGATTGCACAGATCGGCGCGCCCGCTTGGCCGCACAGCGAGCGCTTCGCCTATGACAACGAATCGCCGCGTCACCGGGTCCTGGTCGGTGCGCATGCGCTGGCCAGCCGCGTGGTCAGCAATGCCGAATTCCAGCAGTTCATCGACGGCGGCGGCTACCGCACTGCCGGCGCCTGGCTCAGCGACGGTTGGGCGATGGTGCAGGCGCAGGGCTGGCAGCATCCGCTGTACTGGGATGCGCAGGGGCGCGAGTTCACCCTGGACGGATGGCGCGCGCGCGATCCGCATGCGCCGGTCTGCCATCTGAGCCTGTTCGAGGCCGACGCCTTCGCGCGGTGGGCCGGCGCGCGCCTGCCGACCGAAGCCGAGTGGGAACTGGCTGCCACCGGCGTGCCGGTGCAGGGCAACTTTGTCGACAGCGATGCCTTGCATCCGCGCGGCACGCAGGCCGTGGATACCGGCGTGCAGCAGTTGTTCGGCGATGTCTGGGAGTGGACCGGCAGCGCGTATCTGCCGTATCCGGGCTTCGCGCCGTGGCCAGGGTCGCTGGGCGAATACAACGGCAAATTCATGAACGCGCAGTGGGTGCTCCGCGGCGGCAGTTGTGCCACCCCGGCCAGCCACATGCGCGCCAGTTACCGCAACTTTTTCCCCTCCGACGCGCGCTGGCAGTTTGCCGGTGTGCGCCTTGCCAAGGATCTGCCGTGAACGCTGCCGCCCATGCCATGCAACGCGCCCATGCCGCGCTGACCGACCTGCGTCCACAGCCGGACGACATCACGGCCGACGCGCTGGCCGGGCTGTCGCAGACGCCCAAGACGCTGCCGTCCAAGTATTTCTACGACGCACGCGGCTCGCAGTTGTTCGAGGCCATCACCCGGCAGCCGGAGTATTACCTCACCGGCACCGAGCTGGGCTTGCTGGAAGCCAGCATGGCTTCGATTGCCCAGGCCATCGGTGCCGGTGTGCACGTGGTGGAATACGGCAGCGGCAGTGGCCGCAAGACCGAGCTGCTGCTGCAGGGCCTGCGCGATGTGGTGGCGTATACGCCGCTGGAAATCTCGCGCACCGCGCTGCTGGAAAGCACCGCACGGCTGGCCCAGCAGTTTCCGCAGATCCAGATGCTGCCGGTCTGCACCGACTTCACCAAGCCGCTGCGGCTACCGGAGGCACAGCGCCCGGCGCGTCGCCATCTGGTGTTCTTCCCGGGCTCGACGCTGGGCAATTTCACCGACACCGCAGCCATCGCGCTGATGGATGCGATGCGCCAGACCATGGGCAGCGACGGCTGCGCGCTGATCGGCATCGATCTGGACAAGGACGCCGGCCTGATCGAGGCGGCCTACAACGATGCCGCCGGCGTCACCGCCGAGTTCACCTTGAACCTGCTGGCGCGGCTCAACCGGGAGATCGGCAGCGATTTCGATCTCGACGGCTTCCGACACCATGCGGTATATGCGCGCGAACGCGGCCGCATCGAGACCTTCCTGATCAGCCAGCGCGACCAGCGCGTCCAGGTGGGCGGCCAGGACATCGCCTTTGCCCAAGGCGAAGCGATGCAGGTCGAATACAGCTACAAGTACACCGATGCGCGCTTCGCCGAACTGGCCGTCGCGGCCGGGCTCAAGGTCACCCATGGCTGGAACGATGCCAAGGACTGGTTCGGTCTGCGCCTGCTGCGTCCGCTGTAGGCGAGGGTGGTCAGCGCGCAGCGGCCGGCCGATGCACGAATTGTCGCGGTCATGCGGCAGCTGCTTGCACAGCGGCAGCCGCAGCACTCCATCTGTCCTTCGGAGGTTGCACGCGCACTGAGCGATGACGCGGCGGTGTGGCGTGCCTTGATGCCGCAGGTGCGCGCGGCTGCCGCCGATGCCGCAGGCAAGGGCCTGGTGCGCATCACCCAACAGGGCCGAACCGTGGACCTTGCCACCGCACGCGGACCGATTCGCCTGATGCGTGGGCCGCATTTCGATTGAGGTCGCATTGAGTGGATACGCCAGCTGCCGTGTGTAGCGGTATTGAACCGATCAGTCCGGCTGCAACAGCTTGCGCATGCGGCTGCACGCGTTGGCGATTTCCTCCACCAGGGCATCCAGGATCGGGTGCACGACGTCTTCCCGTGCAAGTGAGGCAAGGAGTTGGTGCGCTCGATCGGGCATGTCGCTCACGGCCCGGCGCATCCATGCGAGGCACTCCGATGCGTCCAGGCGCAATGTGCTGGCGACCTGTACCCAGTCGCTCGGGCGGATGTCCCACCAGCGATAATGGCTGCCCATCTTCATTGCCAGCTTGATCCGACGTCGCTGCAGCTGGGGATACGGCAGAGCACTGGAAAGGTCGTATAGCGGCGCCAGGCGGACCTGCCTGCCCTCACCGAGCAGCAGTGAATAGTTCTTCGCATGCGCATCGGTGCCGCCGATCAGGTAATTGAAGACCAGGGCCTGGAACAAGGTTTCGACGTCTTGCCGCGGTTGCGACGAGTGCGTCCATAAGAGGTGTGAGATCGCCTCCACTCCAGGACCGCCCTGGTTCTGATACTTGATGTGCGGCATCACCCCCAGCGCCTGACAGGTATCTTCCTGGTGGATGCGCAGCAGCACTCCGTCGATAAGGATGCGGTCGTAACGTTCGACGCAAATGGCGGTTTCAGCGCCGACGCGCAGCGCCTGGCAATGTGCAGTCGGCAGTCCGAAGCTGCGTGCCAGGCGCAGGCAGAACAGCTCGTTTTCGACAAATCCATCGTATTCCCCGCTGGGGGGCTTGAGGATATGTGTAGTCGGGATGCGTCCAGCCGGGATGGCCCATTGCCGGCCGTCGTGCAGCAAGGCGATCTTTGCCTGCGCGCCGGCCAGGCTGAACTGACCGACGTCATCGACTTGGCGCGCCGCACCGATGTCCTGGTGCAGCCTGCGCAAGCGTGCTTCCAGTTCGCCATCGGTGAGCGGTTCGATGCCATCGCTGGCGCCGGACAGCACATCCTCGAGCCTGGCTTCGGTGACGAACTGCACCGCACCAGCGCAATCCTCGCCGACATGCGACAACAGGGCCAGCGGATTGCGCGGCGAAACCTGGAACCTGGATGCCCAGCGTTGCAAGGTGGCTTCGTTGTCTGGCAGCAGGCCCCACAGCACTGCACTGACCGCCTCGGTCGGGTGATGTTCCTTGCTGAGGGGAAGGTTCAACGACAGCGGTATCGCACGTTTCGACTGCTGCCAGTCCGGCGCGTAGGTAAATCGTGGATGCCCATGCGGGTCGGACGCGAGGTGCCCGATCACCTGGTTTTCGATCAGCGCGACCAGTCTCACCGATCGCCCTTTTTTTTAGAAGGTGTCGATATGACCTTGGACATTTTCGTTGTCTCGCCAACCGTCGGACGATCAAGCGCGGGGAACCGTTTTTGCGAGGGCTCACGCACTAAATTTCTTTCATTTGCCGCATCGACCATCGAGGAATATCTATGCGTGGCTGCTGCCAATGCTGCCTGCGCCGGAGACTGCTTGAGAGCGTCCACTGCCGAGAACGTTCCGTGCAAGTCGGCGTTTTTCAGCCTATCGAGCGAGGGGAATTGATTCCTGGGGATGTTGTTATTGGACGCATTGAGAACGGTCGCTCCCGATCGTGGATTGGCCCGGTTATGTTCAATGATCGCGTCGAGATTGATCGGTGTCACGGTGCCGCGATCGGGCACGTTCGCCGGTGGAACCTGAGCACCGCCCGGGCTCAGCATCAACTCCAACCCCAGCGCCTGCAGCGCTCGTAGGATCAGCTGCAGCTCCGCGCGCGGCTTGCCTTTCTCGATATCGACGATCCATTGCCGGCTCACGCCGATTTCGTGGGCCAGGCGAGCCTGGTCCCAGCCCAGGCGTTTGCGCCTGGAGCGGATGATGTTGCCGACATCGGTAGGAGTACGGACGGTATCCATGGCTGCAATGTAACCGCTCGATGACATTGGCGCAATGTCGTCGAGCGGTTACATCAACATGCCTCTCGCGCCAGGGTATCTTGCACACATGTCGTCGAGCAGCGACATTGGCAAAATGTAATTGTTCGGCGACATCACGCCGTCTGCACCACATGCAACGCCTTCGGATTGCGCCATTGCGCCAGCAGCGCTGCTTCGCGCGCCTTGGCTTCCTGCAGGTGCGCATGCTTGATGTGGCCATAGCCGCGGATATGTTCGGGAATGCTGGCGATCTGTGCGGCCAGGCCCACGTTGTCGGCATCCAGGCGTTCCAGCAGCAGCGCCACGGTCGCACTGTAGTCGGCAATCAGCTGGCGTTCGCCGCGCCGCTCGGCGGTGTAGCCGAACACGTCGAGCTTGCCGCCACGCAGGACCTTCAACCGCGCCAGCAGCTTGAAGGCGGTGAACATCCACGGCCCGTACTCGCGCTTGATCAGGTTGCCCTGCGCATCCTTCCTGGCCAGCAACGGTGGCGCCAGATGGAAGCGCAGCGTGTAGTCGCCCTCGAACTGCTGCTGCAGCTGGCGCTGGAAATCGCCGCGTGTGTACAGCCGCGCCACTTCGTATTCGTCCTTGTAGGCCATCAGCTTGAAGGCGTAACGGGCGACCGCTTCGGTCAATGCGCTGCTGCCGGGCACGCGCTGTGTCTCGTGGCTGTGCACGCGTTCGACCAGTGCGCGATAGCGCTGCGCGTAGGCCGCATCCTGGTAGTCGGTCAAAAACGCGATGCGCCGCGCGATCGCCTCGTCCAGCGAGGACGCCAGCTGTTCGTCATCGAGCGGGGCGGCCGGTGCATCGACGTCGCGATGCAGCGTACCGCCATCGGTTTGCGCCAACGCGCGCGGCGCACTCTGGCCGCTGAGGTCGTGGTCTTCCCAACTGCCTGGCGCGCGTGCAGCCGGCGTGTCGCCTTGCAGGTGGGCCGATGCAGGTGCACCGGCCAGGCCCGCAGCACGCTGCACCGCCGGCAGATCCACTGCCGCCAGGCGGCCCCAGGCAAAGGCCTGCTGGTTCATTGCCACCGCTGCGCCATTGAGTTCGATCGCCCGCATCAACGCCGCATGCGACAACGGCACCAACCCATGCTGCCAGGCGTAGCCCAGTACGAACAGATTGCTGGCGATGGCATCGCCCAGCAGGGCGGTGGCCAGTTGCGTGGCATCCAGCAGCAACGGATCGCGCCCGCCCAGTGCGGTCCGCACGCCGGCGATGATCTCGGCCGCCGGGAACTGCAGATCCGGCTGGGTGGTGAACGTGCCGGGCATCGCCTCATAGGTGTTGAGCACCACCTGCGTACGGCCATCGCGCACCTTGGAAAGCGCCCAATAGTCGTTGACCACCACCATGTCGCAACCCAGTACCAGGTCCGCTTCGCCGGCAGCGATGCGCACCGCGTGGATGTCGCCGGGCTGGCGTGCAATGCGGATATGCGTGGTCACCGCGCCGCCTTTCTGCGCCAGGCCGGTCTGGTCCAGCACGGTGGCGCCCTTGCCTTCCAGATGCCCGGCCATGCCCAGCAGCGCGCCGATGGTCACCACGCCGGTGCCGCCGACGCCGGTGATCAGGATGTTCCAGGGTTGCTCCAGCGCCGTGCGCTGCGGCGGCGCGGGAAGCGTCTGCAGCAATGCGCTGGCGTCGCGTTGCTTGCCCTTGCGCGGCGCCCCGCCATGCACGGTGACAAAGCTCGGGCAAAAGCCCGAGACGCAGGAATAATCCTTGTTGCAGTTGGACTGGTCGATCTGGCGCTTGCGCCCGAATTCGGTGTCCTTCGGCAACACCGACACGCAAAAGCTCTTCTCGCCGCAATCGCCGCAGCCTTCGCACACCAGCGAATTGATCATGACGCGCTTGGGCGGGTCGATCAGCTTGCCGCGTTTGCGGCGCCGGCGTTTCTCGGTGGCGCAAGTCTGGTCGAAGATCAGGATCGACACGCCCTTGACCGTGCGCAGGTGCTGCTGCACGGCATCCAGTTCACCACGATCGTGAAACGCGACCTCAGGCGGAAACAGATCACGCCGCCGCGTCCATTTGCCGATGTCATCGCTGACCACCGCAATCTCATGGATGCCTTCGGCGCGCAACTGATGCGCGATGTCGGGCACGCTGAGCGTGCCGTCCACCGGCTGCCCGCCCGTCATCGCCACCGCATCGTTGTAGAGGATCTTGTAGGTGATGTTGACGCCGGTGGCCACCGATTGGCGGATCGCCAGCGAGCCGCTGTGGAAGTAGGTGCCATCGCCCAGGTTCTGGAACACGTGCGGGGTGTCGGTGAACGGTGCCTGCCCGGACCACGTGACGCCTTCGCCACCCATGTGGGTGAAGGTATCGGTGGCGCGATTCATCCAGGTCACCATGTAGTGACACCCGATGCCGCCCAGTGCACGCGAGCCTTCCGGCACGGCGGTGGAGGTGTTGTGCGGGCAGCCGGAGCAGTAATGCGGCACGCGCGGGAACTGCGCGCGCGGCAAGGCCATTTCCGCTTCCTTGGCCTCCATCCAGCGCAACCGCTGTTCGATCGAATCGGCGAATGTGCTTGATGGCAGATCGAACCGCTGGATGCGTTTGCCGATCACCGCCGCGATGGTGGCCGGGGTCAGCTCGCCGGTGGAGGGCAGGATCCACGCGCCGTGCTCGTCGTACTTGCCGACGATGCTCGGCCGCGCGCCGGCGCTGGCCGGCCAGTTGTAGAACAGCTCCTTCATCTGCCGCTCGATGAAGGCCTTCTTTTCCTCCACCACCACGATGTCTTCCAGCCCGCGTGCAAATGCGCTGATGCCCACCGGTTCCAGCGGCCAGGTCATGCCGACCTTGTAGACGCGGATGCCGATCTGCGCGCAGGCGCGCGCATCCAGGCCCAGGTATTCCAGCGCCTGCAGCACGTCCAGGTAGCTCTTGCCGGTGGTGACGATGCCCAGCCGCGCCTGTGGGCAATCCAGCACCACCTTGTCGATGCCGTTGGCGCGGGCGAACGCCTGCGCGGCGGCCACTGCATAGCGATGCAGGCGCATCTCCTGGTCCACCGGCGGGTCGGGCCAGCGGATGCTCAGGCCCCCCGGCGGCAGCGCGAAGTCCTCCGGCAGCACGATGCTGCGCGCGAACGGGTCCACCTCGACCGAGGCGGACGATTCCACCGTCTCGGCAATGGTCTTGAAGCCGATCCAGCGGCCGGTGTACCGGCTCATCGCCCAGCCGAGCAGGCCCATGTCCAGGATGTCCTGCACCCCGGCCGGGTTGAGGATGGGCATCATCGCGCTGACGAATTCGTCTTCCGAGCCGTGCGGCAGGGTCGAACTGCGGCAGGCGTGGTCGTCGGCGGCCAGCGCGAGCACGCCGCCGTAGGGGGAGGTGCCGGCGGCATTGCCGTGCTTGAACACGTCGCCGCTGCGGTCCACGCCCGGGCCCTTGCCGTACCACATGCCGTACACGCCCTGCACCTTGGCGCCGGGGAACAGGTTGGTCTGCTGGGTCCCCCAGACCATGGTGGCGGCCAGGTCCTCGTTGAGGCCTGGGGTGAAGGTCACCCTGGCCGCGTCCAGATGCTTGCGCGCGCGCCATAGTTCCAGGTCCAGCCCACCCAGCGGGCTGCCGCGATAACCGCTGACGAAACCGGCCGTGTCCAGGCCGGCGGCCTGGTCGCGTAGCCGCTGCATCAGCGGCAGCCGCACCAGCGCCTGCACGCCCGACAGGTAGATGCGGCCGTCGGCGCGCGTGTATTTGTGCTCCAGCGTGTAGTCCGCATCCACCCGGCCGAGCTCCGGCGTGTTGGCAGAGTCTGGAGAGGAGAGTGCAGCAGTACTGGTCATGGCGTGCCCGGAAAGGGTGGCTGGGACCCGGTGCGTGTCATTTGAAACCATCTGACCCGCGCGCTGGATTCCAAAACGGCAGCGCGAAGTGTAACAGTCAGCCTTCACGCGCCCGTTCGCATCCGGATGCGCAGCCGCCGTGCTGCGGGTAGGATGGGAACGGGACGGGTCGTTTGCTGTCAGGGGAAACCATAGTGAAAAGGAAATACGCATGGGCCGCACTGGCCCTGCTTGGAGGCGTGTGGTCGTTGGCGCAGGCGCAACACCTGCCCAAGCCCAAGGAGTTCTATTTCGACGAAGACCGTGCCACGACCAAACCGGTGGTGGCCGTGCAAGGGCAGGGCGATGCCGTCGTCGACCGGCTGGCCGCGATGGTGCAGCGTGACGCACGCGCCGCCGAGCCCCGCGCGCAGTTGGCCGCGCTGGCCTACGCCGGCGGACGCACGCAGCTGGGCGACGAGTTGTACCAGGGCGCGCTGGCCCTGGTCTCCAACGGCAGCCAGCAATTTCGCGCCATCACCTGGAACTATGGCTGGGACCTGTTGCGTGCCGACAAGCCGGACCAGGCGTTGCAGCAGTGGGCCAACCTGGCCAACGGCCGCCCGGCCACGCCGGAATGGCTGCCGACCGCGGCCGCCCTGGCGCTGTGGCGGGCCGGACGCAAGCAGGAGGCGACCGAGTGGTATGCCGCCGCCGTGCGCACCTGGCCGGAGCGCTGGAGCAGCACCGCCAACTACGCCAGCCTGCTGCCGGACTGGCGCGAGGCCGAGCGTGCCAGCCTGGCCGAAGTCCAGGCGGCCTGGCAGGCCAACCCGCCAGCGTTTCCGTAAGCCAAGGCACATCCGCGCGACGTCCGGCCGCATGCGCCTGCATGCGGTCGATGCAGTGTGGTCACCGGCTGTGTGCGTTGGCTGCGACGTCCTGCCTGGTGCCCGCCGCTGCGTGTGGCGGGCAGTCAGGGACCGGTCACTGCTTGGTCAGCGCACCCCAACCGCCGCGCGGCGACATGTCGTCCATGTTCCAGTCCGCCTCATCGAACACCCGTCTGGTTTCCGCGCGAATCGGGTAGCCGCTGGAATCGGCTTCCGAATCCACGATCAGACCCCGGTTCTCGGCGACATCGGACAGGATCTTGTAGTCGATCGGATCGCGGTCCCACGGCCGTGCGCCCACCGTGGCATAGACCAGCCCCTCCACCTGGGTGGCCGGAAGCGGTGTGACGTCCGGCGGTAGATAGGGCTGCCGCATGGTGATCAGCCTTGCCGACGCGGTGTAGCGGCCAATCAACGGCAATGCAGTGCCGTGCTGATCCTGGGCGATGTTGTCGCGTAGATGCAGTTGGACATCGCCGACCCCGCCCAGGGTGAACAGCGGCAGGCCCGGCGCGGTGTCGAAACCGGCGCGGTAGACGTTGCCGATCACGCTGACAGTGCCACGTTGGTAGGCACGGCCGCTCCACTCGTGGGCGATCAGGTTGTAATGGATCGCGCGGCTGCCAGGGTTGTGGATCAGGTTGTTGACCATGGCCACGCGCGCCCCGCCCTTGATCAGCGGGTTGCGTTCCTGGTTTGAATCCAACAGGTTGCCGTAGAGCAGGATGCCATCGGCGTTGTCGTGGATCAGCACGCCCTTGGAATGCTCGCCCTTTTCGTGCACGGAATTGCGCAGTCCTTCGGCGAGGATGTTGTAGCTGAAGGTGACGCGGTTGGAGGTGCCCTGCCGCCATTGCTCCGGCCGGTCACCGGTGAAGCGGCGGCCCGATGCGGACAGATTCTCGTCGGTGGCCCAGGTGAGCGAGCAGTGATCGATGATGACGTCGTGGCCGCGCACGGTGAGCCCATCCACGCCGCCGCTGCGTGGCGGCTTGTCGTTTCCGCCTGGGCGCACCGCAATGTGCTGCACGATCGCGTCGTGGGTCGCGATCGTGATCGCGCCACGCACGAAGGTGATGCCGGGCGCCGGCGCGGTCTGCCCGGCGATGGTGAGGTTCGGGTTGCCGATCCGCAGCGATTCGCCCTGCAGGTCGATCACCCCGCCCACTTCGAACACCACGATTCTCGGCCCGGTCGCCGACACGGCTTCGGCGAAGGAGCCAGGGCCGTCGGCTGCGAGAGTGGTGACACGGATGAGCCGTCCACCCCGTCCTCCAACGGTCTCTGCGGCCCAACCCTTGACCGCGTGCGCGGGCATGACGGCCAAGCCGGTCGCGGGCGCGGCAGCCAGCACCGGAACCGAGACGACAAGCGCGGCAGCGAGCGCCGGCGCGATGAGCAGGCGAACCGGCCGCCGCAACAGGTGGATCATCAGACCTCCGTAAACTTGATCGAGAGGGGAACGGCCGCCGTTCATGCGCGGCCGGCGGCGCTTGCCGGTGCCGCGCAACGCTGCAAGCGCCTGGCGAAATCCTCGAGGATCTGGCGGCGCCAGATGCTGACCGTGCGCGCGCCATGATGCTGGCCCTCGGCCAGGTGCGGTGCCGGATCATCGGTCCACCAGTTCGGCCACCGGGCCGATGGCGTCGCGGCGACGTCCGCCAGCGGTGCCACCGAAGTGAAGCGTGCGGTCCGGCCGTCGAGTTCGGACAGATCGCTGCGTAGATCGCACTGGTAGACCTTCGCCTCGCGCGGCGAGCATCGGAAGCGCATGGCCTGCCCGTCCCAGTAGCCCGGGATCTGCTGGTTGTCGATCGTCATGATGGCCTGCGGCCGCGGCTGACGCGTACTCACCGGCAGGACCCACTCCATCACCCCGAATAACTCGATACGGTCCTCCGGTGTGGTCAGGCGCCTGTGCCGCACATACGGGCGGTCCCAGGCCCGGACGAAGGCGCCGCCCCAGCCCGGACCGGCCGGATCCGATGGCTCGCCGTGAAGGAGCCAGCCGACCGACGGCGAATCCCCCATCTTGATGGTGCCCTGCAGATGGGTCGCAAAGTACTGGCCGAGCGCGCCATGCCCGGCCACATGCTGCTGCACGAAGCCTGTGTTGCCCCATTCACCGGCTTGCTCCCCTCCAACGAACCATCCGCGGTACGTGGCATTGGCCTCGATGATCCACAGGTCGGGATGGTGTTGGACGATGTACTGGTAGGCATCGACCGACCACTTCTTGTTGGGGCCACCGATAAAGTAGACGCGGAGTTTGGGCAGGATGTCCGGCGCGTCGTGCAGCGCCTGTGCCAGATCGTCGATGCCGCCCCAGACCAGGACATGCAACGGCCGCGCGTCAGGCGCACGGGCCCGCTCGACCAGCCAGCGCGAGCCTTCGGTCGATTCGCCCACCGCCTGGTAGCCCAGCCCATCGTAGGCTCCCTGCTTGGTGATCGCCCGCAATCGCTCGGGCGTTGGATAGCGCCGGGAATGGGTGCGCAAGTTCGGAAAGTCCTTGGCATATTCATCGATGACGCCAAGGATGTCCTGTTTGCGTCCGTCGCCGAACGGTGAGGAGATCAGGCCTTCCAGATCCAGCGCATCGGAGGCCAGGAGCAAGTGCACCATCGACTGGAAATCGTCCGGATCGGTGCCCCCGATGTCGGTGGAGACCACGACGCGGTGCAGGCCGGCCTGCGATGCGGTGCCGGACGGCAGCCGCCGTGCAGCGCTTGCGTACAGCGGTCCCAGCGCCAGAGCCAGCGCGCCAATGCACACCTGGCGACGCCTGTGCGAATGCTCGGTCATTGTGGGGTCCTCATGCCTGATGGTGTCTGCCCGATGGCTCCAAGCGGCAACGCGCTCCTGCGGCTCACGGCACGACGTCGATGATCACGCGCCGGTAGCGGGTCAGCCGCGGCGTGCCGTGGTCGGTGACGGCCAGGATCACGTGCATGCTGCCGTAGCGGGCCGGCATCAGGCGGTTGCCTTTCACCGTCAGCCAGGCCCTGGCCTGGTCTGCGTCGTGGATCTGGTGACGCTCGCCGCTGTCGGAGCTCATCATCCCGCGGGTGCCGGCTTCCTGGTAGACGAACCACGCGTAGGACAGCGCGTCCCCGTCCGGATCGCTGGACGCGGTGGCGCCCAGGTCCACCCGCTCGCCGGCCCTGGCGGTGATGTGGGCCGGATGGTCCAGCTTCGGCACCGGCGGATGATTGGCCTGGGCATAAGGCTTGATGGTCCAGTCCATGCGTGCGGCGAAATCGTTCTGCATGGCCTCGCGCCAGCGCCACACCGTTGCGTGGTTGCTGGTGTGCCATGCGCCGTCATGGCCCAGTACCTCATCCTGGACATTGGTCCAGATCGGCCGGGTTTCCGGCGCATAGAACCACTTCTCGGTGCGTGGCTGGTACAGCTCGTAACGTCCGCCCCAACCTCCCCATTCCGGATGGTCCGGATCGCTCAGGCCGTTGTCGACCAGGTTGAGGAAGGCGGGAGTATCGCCCTCCATCTGGAACTCCCAGGCCGGATACGCCGCCCCCAGCGGGCCCTTGGAGCGGATGTGGCGGCGCAGCCATTCGTTGGACACCCACGCGGGGTCCGGCCCGCTGAAGCGCCCGTGGAAGGTATCGCCGCTGATACCGATCCAGGTGGAATCATGGAAGCTCACCCCGGGGCTGACGATGTAATGCAGCTCCGGGAACTGGTTGCGGATCCAGGGGCCGGTGTCGTCCTGGTCGGAAATGGCGTAGACACGCAGCTTGGCGACGAAGGCAGCGAGCTCGCGCTTGGAGCGTGTCTGTCGCACCGTCCACAACGCCTGCGCCAGCACCCCAGGCCCCCCCCAGACCGAGACCCACAGAGGTCGTGGATCGAGCCGGTCGACCTCGCGGATCAGCGCCTGCGAGCCCGCGGAGGCGTGCGCCTTGCCCAATTGTTCGATCGCATCGCGGGCCGGGCCGGACCAGATGCGCTGCTCGAGATGCGCCTGGCTGGGGTATCCGGGCTCGTGCAGCTCCAGGTTGTCGCGGACCTTGCCGTAGGCCTGCACGATCTGGTGGAGATATTCCGGATAGACGCCGCGGCTGTTGCCTGTCGCGACCATCCCTTCGATGTCGATCTGATTGGAGTAGGTCATCAACCGGACCAGCGACATCCTGTCGTCGGGATCGTTACCGATATCGGTCAATACGAAGATGCGCGGCTTGTGCGCGCGCGCGTCGGGCACCGGTTCGCTCCGGCGCGCTGCAGGCGCAGGTGTCGTCATGGCATCGGTGGCCGGCCAGGCCAGGCCAAACAGCAACCCGCAGCGAAGGACAATCGAGAGCATGGAGACAGTCACGCGATGGAATGAAAGGTTGATACCGGTGTCAATATATAAAGTGCGCACTGTCCAGCAAATCCCTTGAATTCTCCGGGGAACCTGCCAGGTCGACGGTTTTGCGATATGACACCGATGGTCATTGACGGTATCACCCACGCCTCATCGCTGCATCTTGCGGCGCAGCAGTGGTGATCCGGATCGGGGCCCGCGCATTGCACGATGCGCCTGGCGGGCTTCGACCGCGCCGGGTGGGATGTCCCGACAGGGGTGCGGACCCATCGAGCTGGCGACATGGTCGGCACCCCCGGTACCCGGACCATGCAGGGCGATCGTGCGAGGCGTTCTCGTCCTGGGCCGCGCGCAGATGAGCCGCCCACACCCCGCGCCGGTTCGGTAGGCCGCGCACGCCGTGCGATCCTATGCCTGGCGTTCCAACGGACACGATGACCCCATGGCGGTGGATGCATTTGCGTTGATCCTGGCGATGCTGGGGCTTGGCCTGGTGTTCGCGCGGCTCAAGGTGTTGCCGGACAACAGCGCCGATGTGCTCAACCGCATCGTGTTGTACATCTGCCTGCCGGCGTCGGTACTGACCTATGTGCCGCGGCTGCATCTGGATGCCTCGCTGGGCGGGGTGATCGCCACGCCCTGGCTGTTGACCGCACTGATCGTGCCGCTGCTGTGGGGCTGCAGCCGCCTGCTGCGCATCGGCCGCGCCGAGTACGCCGCCTTGCTGATGTGCGTGGTGTTCACCAACTCCAGCTTCATCGGGTTTCCGATGGTGCGCGCCATGCTCGGCGACCGGGCATTGCCCTATGCGGTGGTCTACGACCAGTTCGGTACCTTCGTGCTGCTGTCCACCGTTGGCCTGTACGTGCTGGCCCGGTACAGCGGCGACGCCCCGCCCACTGCCAGGACCATTCTTGCCCGGGTGCTGAAATTCCCGCCGCTGTGGGCACTGCTGTTCGCGCTGACCCTGATGCCCGAGCAGCCGCCGGCCTGGATCGGCTCGGGCCTGAAGAGCCTGGCCGACGCCATGCTGCCGCTGGTGATGCTGGCGGTGGGCTTTTCGCTGCAACTGCGCCTGCCGGCCGACGAGCTCAAGCCGCTGGCGCTGGGCCTGGTCTTCAAGCTGGCGGTGATGCCGATCCTGGCGCTGCCGCTGTCCTGGGCGCTGGGCCTGCACGGGCTGATGCTGCAGACCAATGTGCTCGAATCGGCCATGCCCACCATGATCACCGCCGCCGCGCTGGCCATCTCGCACCGGCTGGCGCCGCGTCTGGCCGCCGCGATGGTCGGCTACAGCATCCTGCTGTCGCTGCTGACCTTGCCTGCCTGGTCCTGGCTGCTGGCGCGGCTGGTGGCGTGAGCGGAGCGTGCGCTCACGGCCACGGACCGCGCGCAGTGCTGCGGCTGCCCGCCTGACGCGCGGACGTCGCGCTGTCGCCACGCCTCGTCGGATGCTGCATTGCAATGACTGCACCGCGCCGGCCATGCGCGGCCACACCACGCACGGCGGTTGGTCCAACGCAGGGCCTGTGTGCGCGACGCTCGCCACAGCGGCATCGGTCTGCCCGGCGCATGTGCTGCGGCTTCGCGCGCGCACGCTCGATCGTGGCGTTTAACGCGTTTCGACTACTTCCTCACCTTGTCGCGGTGTACGCTGCCGGCCAGCTCCCGGAAGCGAGGCGTGCATGAAGACAGTCCTGGTGGCCGCCTCCAAAGGCGGCGTCGGCAAGACCACGATCGCCACCAATCTGGCCGCACATGCGGCGTTGCAGGGCCAGCGCACCGTACTGGCCGATGCCGATCCACAGGGCTCGTCCACGCGTTGGGCGCAGCGCCGGGCCAGTCTGGACAGCGCGGTATTGCCGATCGATGCCAGCAAACGCCGCAACTGGCAGGCCGCGCTGCCCGAGGGCACCGATACGCTGATCATCGATGCGCCGGCCGGTGCCATGGCGGACGACCTGGGCGGTTTCCTGGACCATGTCGATGCCATCGTGGTGCCGGTGCTGTCCTCGGCGCTGGATATCGAAGCGGTGGTGGGCTTTCTCAACACGCTGGCCAAGGTGCCGCGCGTGCACCAGCGCAAGTTGCCGGTGGGCCTGGTGCTCAACCGCGCCCGCCCATGGACCCAGACCTCGCAACAGGCCGCCGACATGATCGGCAGCTGGCCGTATCCGCTGGTGGCCCAATTGCGCGACACCCAGGCCTACGTGGTCATGGCCGGGTTGGGGCGCAGCTTGTTCGACTACCGCTCGGCGCAGGTGCGCGACCATCAACAGGACTGGGAGCCGCTGTTGAAGTGGCTCAAGAAGTCCTAGAACCGGAAAGTTCCCATGCGCGAATTGATCTTGTTGCGACACGCCCATGCCGAGCCGGCCGATACCGGCCAGGCCGATTTCGATCGTCCGCTGTCGCCGCACGGCATCGCCGAGGCCGAGGCGGCCGGGCGCTGGCTGCGCGAACAGCGGCTGGTGCCGGACCGGGTGCTGTGCTCGCCGGCCCGGCGCGCGCGCGAAACCCTGGAGGCGGTGCTCGAACTCACCGGCTATATCGAACAACGCCTGGACGAACGCATCTACGAAGCCACCCCCGGCACGCTGGCCAGCCTGGTGGACGAGCACCGCGAGGCCGAGCGTCTGTTGCTGGTCGGCCACAACCCCGGCCTGGAGCGGCTGGCGGCGTTGATGCACAGCGGCCAGACCGGCGATTACCGCGGTATGCCGACGGCCTCCATCGCACTGCTGGCGCTGCCGCTGGAGGCCACCATCGAGCCGGGCATCGCCCGCCTGACCGCCTTCTGGTGGCCTTGATCCGTGTCATCGTCGCTGCGCTGGTTGGCCTGGCTCGCGCTCTGGGTCACGCTCCCCTGCCTGGCGCAGCAGAAGGTGTATTCCATCGACCCGGCGCAATCGCGCTTCGGATTCGAGATCAGAACCCGCTTCGGCATGAAGATCGAGGGGTTCTTCCCACGCTTTCGCGGTGAGCTGGTCGAGCTGCCGGACAAGCGCCTGCAGGTGCGCTTCCGCCTGGACGCCACCCAGGTGGAGATTCCCGGCAAGGACCGCTACACCAGCTGGATGCGCGGCCAGGACTTCTTCGACGTGGCGCGCTACCCGGTGGTGGAATTCGAGTCGCTGCCTTACACCGAAGAGGTGGTCAAACAGGGCGGCGAAATCACCGGCAACCTGACCATTCGCGGAATCACCCACATCGAGACCCTGCATGTGGCGCCAGCTGAATGCGCACGCCCGGGCTATGATTGCGACGTGATCAGCCGAGGGACGGTCCTGCGTGGACGTTACGGAATGAATGCGTGGCAGATGGCCCTGGGCGACAGGGTGACGTTCATTCTGCGTGGGCGGCTGCAGGAGGCGCGGCGCCCGTGAAGTCCCTGTCCAGGGCGCTGGTGCTGGCAACGCTGTTGCTCGGCACGGGATGCGCCGGCCTGTCGCAAACCGAGCGCAACCGCGCGGCCGGTGTCGCCGCCGCCGCACGCAGCACCGTGGTGGAGTGCACCCAGGCCAATCACTGCGCCCAGCCTTCGCCGTTGCGCGCGCTGGGCGGGCAGGCCATCACTGCCTCCACGCCGGCGGTGCCGCGGCACTACGCCACCATCGTCGACCATGGCGAAGAATCGCTGGTGGCGCGGCTCAACCTGATCCGCAGTGCCACCCGCAGCATCGACCTGCAGACCTACATCTTCGACAAGGACGACAGCGCCCGCATGGTGCTGGATGCCTTGACCGACGCTGCCAGGCGCGGGGTCAAGGTGCGCATCCTGATCGACCAGCTCTCGGCGATCGCCGACCTGCAGATCCTCGGCGCGCTCGCCAGCAGCCATGAAAACCTGCAGCTGCGCATCTACAACCCCACCTTCGGCAAGGTCAAACTCAATTACTTCGACTACGCCGGCAGCGTGCTGTGCTGTTTCCGGCGCTTCAACCAGCGCATGCACAACAAGCTGCTGGTGGTGGACGACGTGCTGGGCGTGGTGGGCGGGCGCAATTACCAGGACGACTATTACGACTGGGACAGCGAGTACAACTTCCGCGACCGCGACGTCATCCTGGCCGGGCCGGAGGTGCGCGCCATGGCCGCCAACTTCGATGCGTTCTGGCGCGCGCGGCGCAGCGTGCCGGCCGAACGCCTGAACGATGTGGGCCGGCTGCTGCTGGAGCAGGGCGCGCCGCAGATGCCGCCGGTGCAGTTCCGGCGCCCGGACCGGGTGGCGCGGGTGGACCAGGAGGCGCGCGATCCGCAATTCGTGCGCGATGCCTTCGTCACTCCGGCCATGCCGGTGCAGCGTGTGCTGTACGTGGCCGACCTGCCGCAGAAGCATCGCCGGGAGCACGCCTCCAGGGCCGTCTCCACCGCGCCGGAGCTCGATGGCCTGATCGCCGGTGCGCAGCAGGAAGTGCTGTTGCAGACACCGTATCTGGTGTTGTCCGACCAGGCCCAGGCGATCTTCCGCAGCTTGCGCAAACGTCCGCAGCCGCCGCGCATCGTGGTGTCCACCAATAGCCTGGCCGCCACCGACAACCCCATCGTGTATGCGCTGTCGTACAAGTTCAAACGCCGCAACATGCGCGAGCTGGGCTTCAACGTCTACGAGTTCAAGCCATTTCCGCTGGATGCGCCGGTGGACTACGCCAACCTGGTGCCGGACCCGCTCAACCCTGCTTCCGAGACCAACGAAGACAGCCGCGGCAATCGCCTGATCGGTGGCAGCGCCGCCGGCAATGCGATGCGTGGCAGCAGTGGCAGTGGCAGTGGCGAAGGCGACGCAGCGCGGGCACCGGCGAGCACGCTGCGCGGCAGCAGCGGTGGCGGCCGTGCGCGCGGTGGCAGCGAGGTCGATCGTCGCGTGCTGCGTACCGAAACCCGGCCCTCGTTCCTGGGCACGCGCGCGGTCAACAAGCCGCTGCCGGTGACCCGTGCCGGCGCACGCATGGGCCTGCATGCCAAGTCGCTGGTGGTGGACCGCCGCATCGGGGTGATCGGCACGCACAACTTCGACCCGCGCAGCGAGAACTACAACACCGAAGCGGCGGTGGTGATCGACGATGCGCGCTTTGCGCAGGCGCTGGCCGCCAGCATCGAGCGCGATATCAGCCCGGAAAACGCCTGGACCGTGGCCCCGCGCGAAAAACCGCCGGTGCTCAGCGGCCTGAACTACAGCGTGGGCAAGGTCTCCGAGGCCCTGCCGGTGCTGGATTTCTGGCCCTGGCGCTATGCCACCAACTACGAATTCCAACCCGGCCCGGGCTGCCCGTTCCCGCTCAAGCGGCAGGACCCGCAATTTCGCCAGTGCTATGTGGCGGTCGGCGATTTCCCCGAGGTCAACGTGGGGCCGAAGTGGCTGCTGGTGCGCATGCTCACCGCCTTCGGCGCCGGTCTGGTGCCGATTCTCTGAGCCTGCGCGGCACGGTACCGCAATGTGATGCCGGCGCCGCATGCAGCGCCGCCGCCGGGCGGTGGCCCTGAGACCCTCGTGTGTCGGGCCGATTCCGCCAGCGTCCGACAAGCAACGACCTTCCCGGCCTGTTACCGTCACCGCGTGAACCAACCCGCCGCTGTCGTTGCATCAGGCCCGGATGCCGCAGATGCTGTTGCGATTCCCGATTCCCGATTCCCGATTCCCGATTCCCGATTCCCGATTCCCGATTCCCGATCCCCGATCCCCGATCCCCAATCCCCAATCCCCAATCCCCAATCCCCAATCCCCAATCCCCAATCCCCAATCCCCAATCCCCAATCCCCAATCCATGACCTTCCGCGCCCCCGTCGACCTGACCGCCCTCAACACTTCCAGCCGCAATACCCTGATCGAGCATCTGGGCATCGTGTTCACCGAGGCCGGCGACGATTGGCTGCGCGCCACCATGCCGGTCGACACCCGCACCAGGCAGCCGTATGGCCTGCTGCATGGCGGCGCGTCGGTGGTGCTGGCCGAAACCCTGGGCAGTAGCGCCGGCAATCTGTGCGTGGATATGACCAGCCAGATGTGCGTGGGGCTGGAGATCAATGCCAACCACCTGCGCGCGGCCACCGATGGCGTGGTCATCGGCACCGCGCGCGCGGTGCACGTGGGGCGCAGCACCCAGGTTTGGGATATCGTCATCGAAAATCCGGCCGGCAAGCGCGTCTGCGTCTCGCGGCTGACCCTGGCGGTGGTGGCACGCACCCGTGGCTGAGCAGGCCCGGCAACGGCATGGGTGGAACAGCGCCACCCGTTGCCGGCACTGCGCCGCCGCCAGGCTGCTGTCACAATAGCTGTGCCTTCTTCCCCTGTTACCGGTCCCGTTGGTCGAATGAGCGAGTCATCCCTGGACGCCACGCGCGACGCTCGCGGCGCGTTGCGTTGGTTCCGGTACCTGTATCGGGTGCCGTTGCTGCTGCTGCATCTGTGCCTCTGCCTGCCGATCACCATGCTGTGCGTGGTGACGCCGCCGCTGGCGCGCATCCGTACCGGGCGCCAGGACACCCTGGACGAGCTGATGATCCGCTGGTGGCAGGGCAACCTGATGCGCATCTTCGGCTTCCGCCTGCGCCGGATGGGCACGCCGCTGTCGGGGCCGACGCTGTTCGTGGCCAATCACGTCAGCTGGGTGGATATCTCCATGCTGCACAGCCAGCGCGTGATGGGCTTCGTGGCCAAACGCGAGATCGCCGGCTGGCCGCTGGTGGGCTGGCTGGCGACCAAGGGCCAGACCATCTTCCACCAGCGCGGCAGCACCGAATCGCTGGGCGGCGTGCTGCAGGAAATGCTGCAGCGCCTGCGCAGCGGCAAGCCGGTGGGCGTGTTTCCGGAAGGGCGCACCCGCGGCGGCACCGAAGTGGGCCCGTTCCATGCGCGCATCTTCCAGGCCGCGGTGGAAGCCGGCGTGCCGGTACAGCCGGTGGCGCTGCGCTATGGCGTGCGCGGCAATGCGCAGGCGGTGGTGGCCTTCGGCGAGCGCGAGAGTTTCTTCGCCAATATCGTGCGCCTGCTGGGCGAGCCGTCGCGGTTGGCGGAAGTGCATTTCCTGGAGCCGATCGGGGCGTTCGACATCGAGGGCCGTCGCCGCCTGGCCGAGACCTCGCGGCAACGCATCATCGCCGCGATGGAGTCCTGAGCCGGCAATGCACGCGCGCATCGCTCCCATGGCCACCACGCCACTGTCCGGCCCGGCGCGCGCATGAACGCCTCCGACTACCAGCCGCCGCGCTGGCTGCGTAATCCGCACGTGCAATCGGTGCTCGGCAGCAGCGCCTTGCGCCGGCTGCGCAGCCGGCAGCTGCTGGCCGCCAGTGGCGCGGTCACCAGCGAACATATTCTCGACGGCGGCGACGGCGTGCGCCTGCAGGGCTGGATGAGCGTGCCGCCCGGCGATGCGCCGGTACGCGGCACCGTGTTGCTGTTGCACGGCTGGGAAGGCAGCGCCGACTCCAACTACATGCGCTTGACCGCCGCGCGTCTGCTCGGCCTGGGCTACCAGGTGTTCCGGCTGAATTTCCGCGACCACGGCGGCACCCACCATCTCAACGTGGACCTGTTCCACTCCGACCGCATCGACGAAGTGGTCAATGCTGCCTGCGATCTGTGGCAGCGCTTTCCCTCGTCGCAGCTGCTGGCGGCCGGGTATTCGCTGGGTGGCAATTTCGCGCTGCGGCTGGCCTTGCGTGCGCCGGCTGCCGGTCTGCCGCTGGCACGGGTGGCGGCCGTGTGCCCGTTGCTGGATCCGGCGGCGACGATGACCCAGCTGGAAAAAGGCCCGCAATTCTACGACTGGTATTTCCGTCGTAAATGGCGCGAATCGCTGTTGCGCAAGCGCCAGCTGTTCCCGGACCAGCACGGCTACGACGACGCCACCCTGGCGCTGGACATGCGCGAGCTGATGGCCTGGCTGGCGGTGCAACACACCGGGCATGGCTCGCTGGAGGCCTATTTCGACAGTTACTCGATCGCCGGCGAGCGCCTGGCCGGGCTGCAGGTGCCCTCGGACATCCTGATGGCCGAAGACGACCCGGTGATTCCGTTCGAAGACTTCGCCGCCTGGCGCCTGCCGGCGCATGCGCAGCTGGAGATCGCGCGCTGGGGCGGCCATTGCGGCTTCCTGGAAAACGCCCGTGGCGACGGCTTTGCCGAACGCTGGGTGGCCGAGCGGCTGGCCGCCGCCCGGTAAGTCGGCGCCGCGGCGCGCATCGTTACAATAGCGGTTTGTCCGGGACACACCGCCGCCATGCAAGACGCCATTCTTCAAGCCCTGCGCCGCAATGCGGCCGACGATGCGGTGGCGCTGGCCCGCGAATGGGCCACCAGCACGCCGGACGATGCGCAGCCGCACCGCTGGCTCGGGCTGGCCCTGCAGCAGCAAGGTCAGCCGGCGCTGGCGCTGGCCAGTATCGACACCGCGCTGACGCTGACCCCGGAAGACGCCGATCTACACCTGCTGCGTGCCGGCCTGCTGCTGGCCGCGCGCGACCTGGCCGCCGCCGATGTCGCGCTGTCGCGCAGCACCGCGCTGGACCCCAACCAGTTCAACGCCTACGTGATGCAGGCGCATCTGGCGGTGGCGCGCGGCGATCTGGACGAAGCCGAGCGGCTGAGCCGCACCGCTGCGCGGCTGGAGCCGGAGCACCCGCAGTTGCTGGCGGTCGATGGTGTGGTGGAAATGCGTCGCGGCCAGAGCGACCGCGCGCTGTCGCTGCTCACCCGCGCCGCCGAGCAGTTGCCCGACGATGCACGGGTGATGTTCGCACTGGGCTTTGCCTACCTGCAGAAGGAACACTTCGCTTTTGCCGAGCGCGCGTTCGAGCGCGTGGTGGAGCTCAATCCGCCCGGCACCGCGTTGCGCGCCTTCATCGCACAGCTGGCCCAGCGCCAGGGGCGCCTGGACGATGCGCTGACCGCGATGCAGGGCGTGCTGGCCCAGCCCGGCGGCGACATCCCGGCCATGCGCCGGCTTGCCGGCGAGATGGAATTGCAGGCCGGGCGCCCGGACCAGGCCGTTGCGCACCTGCGCCTGGCGCTGGCGCACTGGCCGGCCGACCGCCGCACCCTGCATGCGCTACTCACCGCCTGGGAGCGGCTGGGCGCGGTGGACGATGCGCGCGACAGCCTGGACGCGGCGCTGGCCACCTCGGCCAATGCGCATGACCTGTGGCTGGCCCGCCTGGCGGTGGAGCCGGTCGGCGGGCCGCAGGCGCAGGCGGTGATCGAGCGCTGGCTGCTGGCCATGCCCGAGCACCTGCCGGCGCTGGAAGCGCTGATGCGCGTGCACGACATGCAGGGCCATGCCGAGGAAGCGGAAATGGTGGCGCGCCAGATCGTGGCGGTGGAGCCGGGCCGCATCAGCGGCGAGCAGCGCATCGTCGAAGCCCTGCTCGAGCGCGACCCGCCGGCGGCGATCGCCTGCGTGCAATCGCTGATCGACTCCCTGCCGGCGCCGCAGCAGACCGTATTGCGGCCATGGCTGGGCAATGTGCAGGACCGCGCCGGCCAGCCCGATGCTGCCGTGGGCACCTGGATGCAATTCCACCGCGAACAGGCCCAGCACCGGCTGCCGTTGCCGCCACAGGCCGCCAGGCAGCCGATGCAGTGGCCGGCGCTGGGGACCATTCCCGACACCGTCACCGCGCGCCCGTTGTTCGTCTGGGGCGCGCCCGGCTCGCATGTCGAACGCCTGATCGCGGTGATGGACGCCGCCACCCCGCTGGTACGCGGCGACCGCTATGGCACGACCCCGCCGTCGGACGCGCTACAGAGCTACCGCACCATCGAGCAGCTGGCCTCCGGCGAGCTTGCGCCGATGGCGCTGGTGGAAGGCTGGAAGGCGCAGCTGCCGCGCCGCGGCATCGACGACGGCAACGTCATCGACTGGCTGCTGTGGTGGGACAACACCCTGCTCACCGCGCTGCGCCCGCATCTGCCCGAGGGGCGCCTGGCGATCGCGCTGCGCGACCCGCGCGACATGCTGCTGGACTGGCTCTCGGCCGGTGCACCGGCACCGCTGGCGCTGCAATCGCCGCAGCAAGCCACCGACTGGCTGCTGGCCGCGCTGGAGCAACTGGCGGTGCTGCACGAACGCGATCTGTACCCGCACCGGATCATCCGGCTGGACGGTATCGAAAGCGACCCGCAGGGCATTTCCGACGCGCTGGAGCAGGCCTTCGGGCTGCGCTTCCCGCTGGTGGAGCCCCGCGGCCCGGCCCGCCTGGCCGCAGGGCGCTGGCGCGATTACCGCAGTGTGCTTGGCGCCCAGTTCGACCTGCTCACCCTGATCGCAGTGCGCTTCGGTTACCCGCAGGGCTGACGCACGGCCCGCCGCTTGCCGTTCCGCAAGCGCGGTGCTGCTGTAGGAGCGGCCCCGGCTTGGCCACGACGAGGCGTTACCCATTCTGGTGAAGCCCGTCGCGGCCAGGTCCGCTCTTACGGAGGTCCAACCATCCCGCTGGCGCGGCACGCGTGGACGCCGGGTGCCGGGGATCTGCCCCCGGAGTTAGTGCGGGCGGTTGGCTGGCACATCCCACTAGGGCTGCATTGCTTGCTGTGGCGTCGGTACAAGGGTTGGGCGCCGATTACGTCAGCTGGCCCCTGGCCCAAGCTGCGGACGCCTGTCGTAGGAGCGGACCCGGCCGCGACGAGGCGTTGCCCATACCGGTGAAGCCCGTCGCGGCCAGGTCCGCTCCTACGGAAGTCCAGCCATCCCGGTGGCGCGGCACGCGTGGACGCCGGTGGGTGATAACGATGCCGGCGATCCATGCCTGGCTGACGCTTCTGGCAACGCTTGCGCGTCACTGCGCCGGCCGCGCCACACACGGTTCCACGGCGGCGGCTTCCGCTGTCGCGCCGATCCAGGCACGCTGGGCACCCTCGATCCACGGAGACCTGAGCATGCGTCTGACCAGTACCAGCATCGAAAACGGCAAGCCGATTGCAACGGAATTTGCCGCCGGCATGCCGCAAGGCTTTGCCCCCAACCGTAACCCGCAGCTTGCCTGGAGCGAGGTGCCGGCCGGCACGCAGTCGTTCGCGCTGCTGTGCCTGGACCCGGATGTGCCCACGGTACCGGAGACGGTGGGGCGCGAGGACGTGCAGATTCCGGTCGAGCAGCCACGCACCGATTTTGTGCATTGGGCGATGGCCGATATCCCCGCCAACGTGCATGCGATTGCCGCAGGCAGCTGCAGCGACGGATTCGTGCCCAAGGGCAAGCCGCAGCCGGCCGGTCCGGCGGGCGCCCGCCAGGGCCTGAACTCCTACACCCAATGGTTTGCCGGCAACCCCGACATGGCCGGCGACTATCTGGGCTACGACGGCCCGTACCCGCCGTTCAACGACCTGCGCATGCACCGCTATTTCTTCCGCGTATTCGCGCTGGATGTGGCGCAGCTGCCGCTGCCGACCCCGTTCACCGCCGCCGACCTGCTGTCGGCGATGCAGGGCCACGTATTGGCCGAGGCCGCATTGCACGGCACCTACACGCTGAATCCGTCGCTGCGCCAAGGCAGCTGACAACACGCCTGCGCGTCCGCCAGGCGGGCGCAGCCGGTGCTCGGTGCGAGGTGTACCGCACGTACACCCGGTTCCGCCGCGCCGTGTGCACCCACCTGACGACCGGCAGCTACGTGATTCTGTTCGCCGCTCTGAGCGGTAGTGCGGCCGCGCAACGACTACGCGGCCGCTTTCGCTATGTGATCGTCGATTGCGAGCCCCGGACTCATCGCTGGACGCGTCCTCGTGGTCTGCTGCGTAGTCGCGTCCGATGCGCCTGTGAGTGAACGACACAAGCGCTTGCCGCCGGACGCGCCCCGCGATCTGCTCTTGCGATTCCCGATTCCCGATTCCCGATTCCCGATTCCCGATTCCCGATTCCCGATTCCCGATTCCCAACCTACCCACTCGCCTCGATCATCTGATCCAGCACATACGTCGGCGCGCCCGCAGAGCCCGAGGCCGCGGGATAGCGGGTGACGCGCAGCACGGTGCGGATGCCGGCCTCGTGCTCGAAGCCTTCGATGCTGCCGTCGAGCGGTGTCCACGGTGCGGTCGCCGGCTGTCCCTGCGGGGTCTGCTCGCGCACCTGCAGGCACGCGCGCGCCGGGTCGGCAGGGCAGGGCACGGTGTCGGCCGCCACCTCGAGCAATAGCGTCTGCCCGGGGCCGCCGTGGAGGGTGTCGGCCGTGGGCGCGCCGCCGAACAGCAGGTGGGTGCCATCGCTGCGGGTCAGGCGCAGCTGCGGCGTGGCCTGGGTGGTGGTGTCCAGCGCCACGGCGAAGCGGCCCGACAAGAGCGCGCTGGCGGCGTGCTCCTGCGCCATTTTCCGCGGTTGCGCACACAGCCGCTTGCTGGAGACCACCCGGCCGATCTGCAGCTGCGCGGCTGCCACGCTGTAGTTGGCACCCAGCGCGTTGCAGGTCTGGCTGACCTGGATGCGTTGATCGCCAAAATCCAGTTGCAGCGGCGCGCTGCCGGTCACGAACAGGCTGGCCAGGGCGGTGCCGTGGGCATCGCTGGCCTGCAGCAGTTGCCAGTGGCGGGCCTGCAGGGCTGCGCGCAACGGGGCGGCCTCGGCAGCCGCTGCGTCCACGGCCGCGGCGGTGGCATCCGGTCCGGCATGCGCGGCGTCGGCAACGTCAGGCGGCGTGCCCGGGCCGCAGGCCGTCACGCCCGCCGCCAGCAGGGCCGGGGCGAAGAACACCGCACGCATGGGTGGCTCCTGGTGGTCGACGCCTCAGTGATACCGCCAGCTCGCGGCCAGGGCAATGACCGGCGTCACTGCTCGCGCATGCGCCCTGTCCGGCGCACGCGGCGACGGGCAGGGGCATGCCAGCGGTATTGCCTCAGGCCACGGCCGGCAGCCACAGCAGCAAGGCCGCGCCGAGCAGGATGCGGTACACCGCAAATACCGTGAAGCGGTGCTTCTTGATGTAGCCCAGCAGCCACTTCACCACGACAAAGCCGGTGATGGTGGCCGCCACGAAGGCCACTGCCACATCGGTCCAGTTCTCGCTGCCGAAGCCGCCGTCCTTGTACATCTCCAGCAGCGCGTAGCCGCTGGCCGCGAACATGGTCGGGATGCCCACCATGAACACGAAATCCGCCGCCGCCGAGCGCTTGCTCAGGCCCAGCAGCATCGCCAGGAAGATCGCCGACGCCGAACGCGAGGTGCCCGGAAACACACCGGCCACCACCTGTGCCAGGCCCACGGCAATGGCCACCTTCCAGGTCACCACGTCGCGCTCGGGCAGCTTGCCGGCGAAATGCTCGGCCACCAGCATCCATACACCGCCGATCAGCAGTGCCCAGGCCACCGGCTGGAGGGTTTCCGGCAGCTGCCAGCCGGCCTTGCGCACGATCAGCCCGACCACTGCGGTGACCATGAAAGCCAGGCCGATCTTGAGCACGTAGTCGCGGTTGGCGCGCTCGCCCAGGCCGGTGGCCAGGGTCCACAGCTTCTGCCGCAGCGCCAGGCAGATCGCCAGGATGGCACCGGCCTGGATCACGATATTGAAGAAATCCGAGCGGCGTCCGAGCCATTGTTCGGCGATCAGCAGGTGGCCGGTGCTGGAGATCGGCAGGAATTCGGTGAGGCCTTCGAGAATGCCCAGCAACAGGGCGGAAATGAGGTCGGACATCGGGCGGGAAAGGAGTGCAGGGGAGGCGAAAGGATAGTGCATTGCGGCATGCACCATATCGGTGCACGATGCAGTTGGTTTGCACCACGGTGGTGTTTTCGCAGTGCCAGCGATCTCGACCGAGGTCAGCAAAATCAACGACTTGTGAAGCGCCGCAGCTTGGCATGGTCCCTGCTGTACTACCGCCCACGAGCCACTTCACTCCAATCCGAGGTTTCTTCCGATGTCCGTGGAAAATGTTGAAAAGCTGATCAAGGACAACAAGGTCGAGTTCGTCGACCTGCGCTTCGTCGATATGCGTGGCGTGCAGCAGCACGTGACCTTTCCGGCCAACATCATCGAGCCGGCGCTGTTCGAAGAAGGCAAGATGTTCGATGGCAGCTCGATCGCGGGTTGGAAGGGCATCAACGAGTCGGACATGGTGCTGCTTCCGGACGCCGGTACCGCCTACCTGGATCCGTTCTTCGCCGATCCGACCGTGGTGCTGACCTGCGACATCCTCGACCCGGCCACCATGCAGAGCTATGCGCGCGACCCGCGCGGGATTGCAAAACGCGCCGAGGCCTATCTGAAGTCCTCCGGCATCGCCGACCAGGCCTTCTTCGGTCCCGAGCCGGAATTCTTCATCTTCGATTCGGTGCGCTTTGCCAACGACATGGGCCACACCTTCTTCCAAGTGGGTTCTGAAGAAGCGGCCTGGAACACCGGCGCCAAGTACGACGGCGGCAACAGCGGCTACCGTCCGGGCGTGAAGGGCGGCTACTTCCCGGTCCCGCCGACCGACACCCTGCACGACCTGCGTGCGGAAATGATCAAGACCCTGGAGCAGGTCGGCATCGAGACCGAGGTGCACCACCACGAGGTGGCCACCGCCGGCCAGTGCGAGATCGGCACCAAGTTCTCCTCGCTGGTGCAGAAGGCCGACGAGCTGCTGACGATGAAGTACATCATCAAGAACGTCGCCTACCGCAACGGCAAGACCGCCACCTTCATGCCCAAGCCGATCGTCGGCGACAACGGCAGCGGCATGCACGTGCACCAGTCGCTGGCCAAGGGGGGCGCCAACCTGTTCTCCGGCGACGGCTACGGCGGCCTGTCGCAGCTGGCGCTGTGGTACATCGGCGGCATCTTCAAGCACGCCCGTGCCATCAACGCGTTCGCCAACTCCGGCACCAACAGCTACAAGCGCCTGGTGCCGGGCTTCGAAGCACCGGTGATGCTGGCCTATTCGGCACGTAACCGCTCGGCCTCGTGCCGCATTCCGTGGGTGTCCAACCCGAAGGCGCGCCGTATCGAAATGCGCTTCCCCGATCCGTTGCAGTCCGGCTACCTGACCTTCACTGCGCTGATGATGGCCGGCCTGGACGGCATCAAGAACCAGATCGACCCGGGTGCACCGAGCGACAAGGACCTGTACGACCTGCCGCCGGAAGAAGAGAAGCTGATCCCGCAGGTGTGCTCCAGCCTGGATCAGGCCCTGGAAGCGCTGGACAAGGACCGCGAGTTCCTCAAGGCCGGCGGCGTGATGAGCGACGACTTCATCGACGGCTACATCGCGCTGAAGATGCAGGAAGTGACCAAGTTCCGTGCGGCAACGCATCCGTTGGAATACCAGCTGTACTACGGCAACTGAGTTCCACCGCGGTGATGGCGGAGGCCCCCCCTCCCACCTCCGCCATCGCCGCACATGTTTGACGCTCCACGGCACCGGCCGTGGAGTGAGGGGAACGAGAGAGCACACAGTTCGCGGCGCGCGGGCCTGACCTCTCCCACGCGGCAGATGCATCGCATCGGCCGAGGTCTGCGCGATCTGCGAACGATTGGATGCCGGGGTTGGCATCCAGGTGACTGACACCGCCGGGCGGCGCAATGCCGGCCGGTTCCTTCCACCTTTCGGGGTATGCGCATGAAATTGATCACCGCCATCATCCGGCCGTTCAAGCTCGACGAGGTCCGCGAGGCCCTGTCCGCCGCTGGCGTGTCGGGCATCACCGTCACCGAGGTCAAGGGCTTCGGGCGTCAGAAGGGCCACACCGAGCTGTATCGCGGCGCCGAATACGTCGTGGACTTCCTGCCCAAGATCAAGATCGAGACGGTGGTGACCGACGACCGGCTCGATGCCGTGGTCGAAGCGATCCAGAACGCCGCCGGCACCGGCAAGATCGGCGACGGCAAGATCTTTGTCACTGCGATCGAGCAAGTGGTGCGCATCCGCACCGGCGAGATCGGCGCCGATGCGCTCTGAGTCCACCCCCTCCGGAGTTCGTATGAAGACACCTCTGTTTGCCGGGTGGAAAGCCCGGTTCTATAGCGTGTGCATGCTGATGCTGTTCAGCGCGCTGATGGTGGGCGGCCTGGGCAGCGCGCACGCGCAGTCCACCCCGCAGGTCACTGCGCTCCCGACCGAGCCGGTCACCACCGAGCCGCTGCCGTCAGCGCAACCTGCCCCCGCGCCGGTGGCTGCCGCCGAGGCCGCACCGGTGGTCGACAAGGGCGACGTCGCCTGGATGCTGACCTCCACCCTGCTGGTGCTGATGATGGTGGTGCCGGGCCTGGCGCTGTTCTACGGCGGCATGGTGCGCGCCAAGAATGTGTTGTCGGTGCTGATCCAGGTCGCCACGGTCTTTTCGCTGCTGACCATCCTGTGGGTGCTGTACGGCTACAGCCTGGCGTTCTCCGGCGAAGGCGCGTGGATCGGCAATCTGGACAAGGCGCTGCTCAAGGGCGTAACCATCGAGACCCTGTCGGCCACCTTCACCAAGGGCGTGAGCCTGCCGGAATACGTGTTCGTCGCCTTCCAGGCCACCTTTGCCGGCATCACCGGCGCGCTGATCGTCGGCGCCTTTGCCGAACGCGCCAAGTTCGCCGCGGTGCTGCTGTTCTCGGTGATCTGGTTCACCTTCGGCTACCTGCCGCTGGCGCACATGGTTTGGGCCACCGGTGGCTATCTGTTCGGGCTGGGCGCGCTGGATTTCGCCGGCGGCACGGTGGTGCATATCAACGCCGGTATCGCCGGCCTGGTGGGCGCCTACTTCGTCGGCAAGCGCGCCGGGCTGGGGCGTGAGGCGATCAAGCCGCACAACGTGACCCTGACCTTCGTGGGTGCCTCGTTGCTGTGGGTGGGCTGGTTCGGCTTCAACGCCGGTTCCAACCTGGAAGCCAATGCCGGTGCGGCGCTCGCCTTCCTCAACACCTTGCTGGCCACCGCGGCCGCCATCCTGGGCTGGTCGCTCACCGAGAAGATCATCAAGGGCAAGTCGTCCGCCCTGGGCGTGGCCTCGGGCATGGTCGCCGGCCTGGTCGGCATCACCCCGGCCTGCGGCACCGTGGGTCCGTTCGGTGCGATCTTCATTGGTTTGGCGGCCGGCGTGCTGTGCGTGTGGGGCGTCACCGGTCTGAAGCGCCTGCTCGGTGCCGACGACAGCCTGGACGTGTTCGGCGTGCATGGCCTGGGCGGCATCATCGGCGCGATCCTCACCGGCGTGTTCTCGGCGGCCTCGCTGGGCGGCCAGAAGGGCGGCGATTACGACATCGTGCACCAGGTCGCTATCCAGGCCCTGGGCGTGGGCATCACCGTGGGCTGGATCGGCGTGGTGTCGGTGGTGGGCTTTGTGGTGGCCAAGCTGGTGTTCGGCCTGCGCGTCACCGAAGAAGCCGAGCGCGAGGGGTTGGACATCACCTCGCACGGCGAAGCCGCGTACGAGTCCTGAGCATGCACACCCGCGGCGACATCGCCGCGGGTGGCGTAACGACCGGCCGGCACGGCCTGTGCCGGGTCGGTTTTCTTCCGCGGTCGGTGCTGCCGCGGGTCCACTGCCAAGGTGCCTGCATGACCAGCCCCTCGCCCGTCACTATCGGCGCGGATGCGCGCCCGGTCGGCGCAGTGCACCGCCGACCGGCCTGGCAACCGTCTTCGACGCAAGCTTCGTCTGGCGCGCCAACCGCGCACGCCGATGCTGCTTGCACTAAATTGGTGCAATGCGGATGACGACCTCCATCCCGTCGCTCGACAGCCTGGGCACCCCGGTGGCCTGGGCCGACCGCGAAGGCCGCGTGCTGGGCGTCAATCCGGCCTTCGCGCGCTGGCTCGGCGTCAGTGCCCGGCGACTGGTCGACCAGCCGTTGGCTGCGCTGGAAGTGCAGGGCGATGCGCTGGCGCGGTTCCTGCTCAACGACGAGCGCGACGTGCTGCGCCTGCATCGGCTGGCGCTGGGCCTGCCCAACGACGCCCCGCGGTTTGCCGAAGGCTGGCTGTCGCGGCTGGACGACGGTGGCTGGTTGCTGGAGACCCACCCGGTCGACGAATTTCCTGCGCTCGACCCCACCCATGCCCTGCCCAATGCCCTGAGCGCTGCGCTCAAGGGCCTGGCACACGAACTGCGTAACCCACTGGCCGGCCTGAAGGGTGCCGCGCAGCTGCTGGCGCGCCGCGCGGCCGGGCGCGACGAGGACGAGCGCGAACTGATCGAGCTGATCGGCACCGAGATCGAGCGCCTCAATACCTTGCTCGAACGCCTGCTGTCGCCCTCGCCCCTGCGCCCGCACGATCGCCTCAACATCCATGTGGTGCTCGAACGGGTGCTGCGCCTGGCCGAGGCCGAAGGCGGCTGGTCGGTGCAGGTGCAGCGCGACTACGACCCCAGCATTCCGGACATCCTCGGCGATGTGGACCGGCTCACCCAGGCGGTGTGGAACCTGGTGCGCAACGCCTTCCAGGCCGGCGCCACCCGGGTGACCCTGCGCACCCGCGTCGAACACGGCCAGCGCATCCGCGACCGCGTGCATGCGATGTCGCTGCGGCTGGAGATCATCGACGACGGCGGCGGCGTGCCCGAAGAGCTGGCCGAACACCTGTTCCTGCCGCTGGTCAGCGGCCGCGCCGAAGGCAGCGGGCTGGGCCTGGCGCTGGCCCAGCAGGTCTCGCGCGAACACCACGGCACGCTGACCTACCGCTCGCGTCCGGGCCATACCGTTTTCACCCTGCTGCTGCCCGAGCTGGCCGGCGATCACGACAAGGAGCATCTGCATGGCTGAGGCCGCCGCCGCATCCCACCATATCTGGGTGGTCGACGACGACCGTTCGGTGCGCTTCGTGCTGTCCACTGCGCTGCGCGATGCCGGTTACGCCGTCGATGGTTTCGACAGCGCCGCCGCCGCGCTGCAGGCGCTGTCGATGCGGCCCACGCCGGACCTGCTGTTCACCGATGTACGCATGCCCGGCGAAGACGGCCTGACCCTGCTGGACAAGCTCAAGTCCAGGCACCCGCAGCTGCCGGTGATCGTGATGTCGGCGTACACCGATGTCGCCAGCACTGCCGGCGCCTTCCGCGGCGGCGCGCATGAATTCCTGTCCAAGCCCTTCGACCTGGACGATGCGGTGGCGCTGGCCGCCCGTGCCTTGCCCGATGCCGATGCGGCCGCCGACGACGGCATCATTCCACTGGCCGAAGGCTCGGCCGCATTGATCGGCGACACCCCGGCGATGCGCGCGCTGTTCCGCGCCATCGGCCGGCTGGCGCAGGCGCCGCTGTCGGTTCTGATCAACGGCGAAACCGGCACCGGCAAGGAGCTGGTCGCGCGCGCGCTGCACAACGAATCGCCGCGCGCGCGCAAACCCTTCGTGGCGCTCAACACCGCCGCAATCCCGGCCGAATTGCTGGAAAGCGAGTTGTTCGGGCACGAAACCGGTGCCTTCACCGGCGCCACCAAACGCCATATCGGCCGCTTCGAACAGGCCGACGGCGGCACCTTGTTCCTGGACGAAATCGGCGACATGCCGCTGCCGTTGCAGACGCGCCTGCTGCGCGTGCTGGCAGAGAACGAATTCTTTCGCGTCGGCGGCCGCGAGCTGATCCGCGTCGATGTGCGCGTGATTGCTGCCACCCATCAGGACCTGGAAGCGCTGGTCGAGCAGGGCCGCTTCCGCGCCGACCTGTTGCACCGGCTGGACGTGGTGCGCCTGCAACTGCCGCCGCTGCGCGAGCGTCGCGGCGACATCGCGCAACTGGCGGAGAACTTCCTGGCCATGGCCGGGCGCAAGCTCGACATGCTGCCCAAGCGGCTGTCTTCAGCCGCGCTGGAAGACCTGCGTCAGTACGACTGGCCGGGCAATGTGCGCGAACTGGAAAACGTCTGCTGGCGCCTGGCTGCGCTGGCCACGGCCGACGTCATCGATGTGGTCGACGTGGACGCCGCCCTGGCCCGCGGCCGCCAGCGCGCCGGCCGTAGCAGCGTCGGGCAATGGGACGACATGCTGTCCAGCTGGGCCGCGCAACGCCTGAGCGAAGGTGCCCAGGGTCTGCACGCCGAAGCGCGCGAACGCCTGGACAAGACCCTGCTCGAAGCCGCCCTGCAACTGACCCAGGGCCGCCGCGCCGAAGCCGCCGCGCGCCTGGGGCTGGGCCGCAATACCGTCACCCGCAAGTTGGGGCCGGGGCGCAAACGGCGTTGACTACCCGCATGCGCGGTCGAGCCCCTCTCCCGCCTGCGGGAGAGGGGTTGGGGTGAGGGGGAGTCTGCGAAGATCCGTACTGCCAGGTGTTGGAGCCAGGCAGCGAAACGGCGAGCTTGACGGGCATTCCTGCGGCAAGCGTGCATGAGCCTGCCGTTTTTGCTCGCACGCGCCACTGTGTCGATTATCTGGCGGTGCACGACGCCCCCATCCGCCCTTCGGGCACCTTCCCCCGCACGCGGGAGAAGGCAAGGCAGGCGGGCAAGGCAGACATCAACAGTCGCAGTCGAGCCCCTCTCCCGCCCGCGGGAGAGGGGTTGGGGTGAGGGGCGCCTGCGAAGATCCATCCTGCGCGCGCAGGTGTTGGAACCGGGCAGCGCGTCGGCGAGCATGACAAGCCTGACGACGGTAAGCGTGTTTGCGCCCGCCGCTCTGCGCGCACGCGCCGCCGTCTCGATCATCTGCTGGCGCACGACGCCCCCATCCGCCCTTCGGGCACCTTCCCCCGCACGCGGGAGAAGGCAAGGCAGGCGGGCAAGGCAGGCATCAACAGTCGCAGTCGAGCCCCTCTCCCGCCCGCGGGAGAGGGGTTGGGGTGAGGGGCGCCTGCGAAGATCCGTCCTGCGCGCGCAGGTGTTGGAACCGGGCAGCGCGTCGGCGAGCATGACAAGCCTGACGACGGCAAGCGCGTTTGCGCCCGCCGCTCTGCGCGCACGCGCCGCCGTCTCGATCATCTGGCGGCGCACGACGCCCCCATCCGCCCTTCGGGCACCTTCCCCCGCACGCGGGAGAAGGCAAGGCAGGCGGGCAAGGCAGACATCAACAGTCGCAGTCGAGCCCCTCTCCCGCCTGCGGGAGAGGGGTTGGGGTGAGGGGCGCTTTTTGCACATATCCCGGCTCGCAACACCAGCCCCGTAAACTACTTGGCTGCCCAAGCGCATTTCATGACATGTGAACATGCACCCGCATAGGTTCCCAACCTGATCAGGAGAACAGCTCGATGCGTTATCGGTCGTCCACGATCGTTGCCCTCACCGCTCTGGCGCTTGCCGCCTGCAGCAGCACGCCACCGGCGCCTCCCGCGCCGCCACCGGCTGCGCGTGTCGTGCCGGTGCGCCCGGTGCAACAGGCCGAAGCCGCGCTGGCCTCGGCCTCGGGCAGTCTGGTCAGCGGCCGGGTGGTGCTGGTGCCTGCGTTGCAGGGCATCCGTATCACCGGCACGGTCGGCGGGCTGCGTGCCGGTGCGGTGGCCGGCTTCCATGTCCATGAGCGCGGCGATTGCAGCGCCGCCGATGCCAGCAGCGCCGGGGCGCATTTCAATCCCGCCGGGGCGCCGCACGGGCGGGCCGGCAACGGCGCGCATCACCTGGGCGATATGGACAACCTGCGCGCCGATGCCGACGGCGTCGCGCATCTGGACATGATTCTCTCCGGCATCAGCTTGGGCGACGGCGCGCCCAGCGACGTGGTCGGCAAGGCCCTGGTCGTGCATGCCGATGCCGACGATTACCGCAGCCAGCCCAGCGGCAATGCCGGCGCACGCCTGGCCTGCGGCGTCATTCGCGTCACCCAGTGGCGTTCACCCCCTTCGCAGCCCTGAGTCGGGGCATCCACGGCCGTATCCGCGGTCTCTACAGGAGCTTTCCATGCGCATTCTTCCCACCACGTTGTTTCTGGCCACCGCCCTGGCATTGAGCGCATGCAAGCGCGAGGAGCCCGCACCGGCCGATCCCGCCCCCGCGCCGCAGGCAGGCACGCCGGCGGAAGCGGCGCATGGTGGCGAGCATGCCGCGGCCATGGTCACCGAAGCGGCGGCCACCACCACGGCCACCGCCGAGCTGAAGCCGACCAAGGGCAGCGAGGTCAAGGGCACGGTGACCTTCAAGACCGTGGACGGCGCGCTGCGCGTCACCGGCCAGCTCAGCGGGCTCAAGCCCAACAGCGAACACGGCTTCCATATCCATGAAAAGGGCGACTGCAGCGCGCCGGACGGCAGCAGTGCCGGCGGCCACTTCAATCCGGCCCAGTCCGACCACGGCAACGTCAGTTCCGACCCGCATCACGGCGGCGACATGCCCAACATCACCGCCGACGCGCAAGGCAATGCCAGCATCGACGGGCCGGTATCGAGCAACGTCAATCTCGGCAAGGCCGACCAGTTCGACATCGCCGGCCATGCCGTGATCGTGCATGCCGATGCCGACGACTACAAAACCCAGCCCACTGGCAATGCAGGTGGCCGCCTGGCTTGCGGGGTGATCACCACCGACAACGCGCAGGCCCCCACCAAGTAAGACCGGCCATCGCGCCGCGGCCAGTGCCGCGGCGCGATGGCGACCACCGGTTGCATCGTGCCCGCGCCGCTCGCGTCAGGCGCGAGCAGGAACGTCGGACCCCACGCATCCCCGCAACGCGTGCACTCAGTAATTCGGCCACAAACCCGGCGTCGCCAGTTCGACCAGATGCTGGTCGGGGTCGCGGAAATAGAGGCTTTCACCGCCGCCCGGCCAGTGGGTGCGGCCTTCGATGGTCACCGCGCAGGCCTGCAGATGCGCCTCCCAGGCCGGCAATGCATCGGTAGCGATCGCCAGGGCGAAATGCAGGCGCCCCTGGCCGTCATGCGGTGGAATGGTGCCGCCGGGCAGGGTGACGGTGGTTGCGGTGCTGCCCTGCAGGAACAGCAGCAGGACCTGTCCCGGGGCGATTGCATAGGCAGCCATGCGTGTATCGCGGTGCATGGGCTGCAGGCCAAGCACCCGCGAGTAGAACGCGCAGGCACGCTCCAGATCCGCCACATACACGCCGGTTTCCAGCATGCCCTGCATGGCAGGGGGCGTGGAGTCCGGCGCCTGCGTCATGCGGCCAACGCCTGCCGCGGATCCTGATCCGGCTCCACATGCACGTAGAGCACCGGTAGCCCGTGCGCCTCCAGCACCGCGGCCATCTGCCGCTGGCGCGAGAGGAATTGTTCGTAGACCCCACGCAGGCGCTCGCAGTGTTCGCGGTCGTGGGCGTAGTAATCGCACCAGCCGGCTGGATCGAACAGGGCAATGCGCACTTCGCCATCGACATAGCGCAGGACCGGTTCCGGCGCCTGCTCCAGCCACTCTTCGCTGGTGGGCGCGAGCAGGGCGGCTTCGATCAGCGGCCACAGCGGCGCCAGGCCCTGGTTGTCGTACTGCATCGACATCATCGCCGCCAGATCGTGCGCGGTGAGATACCGGGCATGTTCGATGCGCGCGCCGAAGCTCTCCTGCGCCAGTAGCGCGGTATCGGCCTGGGCCATGCCCTGGGCCAGCAGCACCTCTTCCATCGCCTCGGCCACGGCGGCCACGATCTGTGGGGCGCCGGTGAGCAGGAACGGCAATACGCGCAGCCCGCCACCGGTGAGCTGCGCATCGGCCTGGAACGGCAGCGGAATCCCGCCCTGCGCATCGGCGCCGAAGGCCAGCACCCGCGGGCCCTGGTCGCGGCCCGGGGCGCGGGCATGCAGTTCTTCCAAGCGGCGGTGCAGCGGCCAGCCCGGCCGCAGCACTTCCGCCGGGTCGAAGTGCGCCATGGCCACGCTGAGCTCTAGTTCGCGCACCTCGGGGATCCACTGCGCCAGGTCGCGGCCAATCCGTTCGGCCAGCATGCCGGCTTGCTCGGGCGCCAGGGCGCCGCGCTCGGGGGCGGTGCCGCCGCTCAGTTCCAGCGCCATTACACCCATGGCGGTCACGCCGTGTTCGGTCTTGCTCATGATTCGCGGTTGGCCCATCACGGGGTCGAAGCTACACTGCGGCCATTATGCCTGCCGGCCCTGTGCAGGCCATGTCCCCGAGTCCTCCATGCCAGCTCAACCGATGCCTGCAGCCCGTCCCGTCGCCATTCTGGGCGGCGTTCGTATCCCGTTCTGCCGTCAGAACACCGCATACGCGGACGTGGGCAACCTGGGCATGTCGGTGCGCACGCTGGGCGCGCTGGTCGAGCGCTTCGGCCTGCATGGTCAGCAATTGGGCGAAGTGGCGATGGGGGCAGTGATCAAGCACTCTTCGGACTGGAACCTGGCCCGCGAGGCGGCGCTGTCGTCGGGCCTGTCGCCGCTGACCCCGGGCATCACCCTGCAGCGCGCCTGCGGCACCAGCCTGGATTCGGTGATCACCATCGCCAACAAGATCGCGCTGGGACAGATCGACTCAGGCATCGGCGGCGGCTCGGATACCACCTCCGAAGTGCCGATCGTGTACGGCAAGAAACTGCGCGCACGGCTGCTGGCCGCCAACCGCGCCAAGGCCACCGGCGACAAGCTCAAGACACTGCTGCGCGGCTTCAAGCTGAGCGAACTCAAGCCCGAGTTCCCCGGTGTGGCCGAGCCGCGCACCGGCAAGAGCATGGGCGACCACTGCGAAGACATGGCCAAGGAATGGAACATCTCGCGCGACTCGCAGGACGAATGGGCGGTGGCCTCGCACCACAAGCTGGCCGCTGCCTATGAGCGCGGCTTCTTCGATTCGCTGATCGCCCCGTTCCGCGGCGTGTCGCGCGACAACATCCTGCGCGCGGACACCTCGCTGGAAAAACTCGCCACGCTGCGCCCGGCCTTCGACAAGACCTCCGGCCGCGGCACGCTCACCGCCGCCAATTCCACCCCGCTGACCGATGGCGCCGCCGCGGTGCTGCTGTCCAGCGAGGCCTGGGCGCTGGCGCATGGCCACACGCCGATGGCCTACCTGCGCGATGCGCAGGTGTCGGCGGTGGATTTCGTGCATGGCGAGGGCCTGCTGATGGCGCCGACCATCGCGGTGCCGCAGATGCTGGCGCGCCAGGGCCTGACCCTGCAGGACTTCGACATCTACGAAATCCACGAAGCTTTTGCCGCACAGGTGCTGTGCACGCTGCGCGCCTGGGAAAGCGAGGATTACTGCCGCACCCGGCTGGGCCTGGACGCGCCGCTGGGTCGCATCGATCCGGACAAGATCAACCCCTTGGGCTCGTCGCTGGCCACCGGTCACCCGTTCGCCGCCACCGGCGCGCGCGTGGTGGCCACCGCCGCCAAGCAACTGGAAGAACGCGGCGGCGGCCGCGCGCTGATTTCGATCTGCACTGCCGGCGGCATGGGCGTGGTGGCGATCGTCGAGCGCTAGGCTGCTGCGCAGCCTGGGATTGGGCATTCGGGATTCGGGATTCGCAAAGGCGAAACCCGCTCTTGCCAATCCCCACTGCCGAATCCCGAATCCCCAATCTGCAAGGACGCATGGATGTCGAACGATGTGCAGCACGAGCCACCCAGTCTGTATCTGCCGCCGGCAAACGGCGATGTGTGGCGCGAGGGCGATGAGCTGGTGTGCACGCCGGGCGCCAACCTGCCGCCGCGCTGCGTGAAGTGCAATGCGCCAGCGGATATGCCTCCGCGCCGCTACATCTTTCATTGGCACCACCCGGTGATCTATGCCGCGCTGCTGCTGGGCGTACTGCCGTACCTGATCCTGGCGATCGCGCTGCGCAAGCGCAGCGGGCATGTGCTGACCTTGTGCCGCCTGCATGAGCGCCGTCGGGTGCGCTATGTCGCTGTGGCGCTGGCCTCGGTGCTGGCGCTGCTGGTGTGCGGCCTGTCGCTGCACAGCGAGTTCCGCTGGGTGATCGGCAGTGCGGTGATGGCGGCGATGCTGCTGGTGGGCAGGCTGGGGTCGCGGGTGTTGTCGCCGCGATCGATCGGTGATTGGCAGGTCCGTTATCTTGGGGCCTGCGATGCGTTTCTGCAGGACCTGCCGCCACCACCGCCCGCTGGCTGGCGCGGCAACTGATCGGATCTGGCGTCAGGCACTCCACACCGGTGGCCGGTTGCACACGCCAAGCCGTTCTCCGGCATGCGGCTGCGTGAGTGCTTGTGCAGGATGTTCTCGTAGCGGCCAGGCGAGCGCATGCGTCGACGTATCAGTCATCGCCAACCCGCCAATGCTGTCCTACGCCGCTCCCGGCCGGGAGCGGCGCGCGCCGGTCAAGGCAGGCGATCGTCCGGTGCGAGCGGATCGGACGCAGGCGTGGTGCCGACCGCGACGAGCGGCCCGCGCGGCGACTGCTGTGGCATGCCTTCGATCACCGGCTCGCCGCGCGCCGCGCGCAGCGCATTGGCGTAGCAATGCTGGGCCGACAGCAGATCGCCGGCGGCGGCAAACCCGTGTCCCAACTCTTCCCAGGCATCGCCGCCGGCACCATTGGCAAGCGCGCGATGCAGGAATTCTTCGGCCTGCGACCACTGCTGTTGGTGGCGCGCAAGGCGTGCCAGCGTCAACAGCAAGCCCGGGCTGTCCGGATACTGGGTCAGCCAACGCTGCGCGCTGGCACGGCGCGAATCGTATTTTTCCAGCGGCAGCACCCCGTACAGGCGCACCAGCGATTCGTCCCATTGCGTCTCCAGCGCCTGTTCCAGGCTGTGCACGGCGGCATCGTCCCAATGCAGCACGGCGGCGCGGTGCGCATAGGCGCCGACCACCGCCGGGTGGGTGCGCAGCGACTTGGGCAGCGCTTCCCAACGTTCGGCCAGCGCATTGGCGTCGCCGGCCTGCAGCAGGGCCTGTTCGGCCAATGTGGCCTCCAGCGCGCTGTAGGCTTCCGGCGGCAGCACCGCCTGCTGGCGCAGTGCGCCCAGCTGGCCGTAGGCCTCGTCGGCACGCCCGATCTGGGTCAGCGCATGCGTGCGCAGCAGCAGCCCGCGCGCCGGCAGCGGCTGCGCGCCGGCGGCATCCAGCGCATTGATCGCCTCGATCGGGTGCTGGCGTGCCAGATGGCGCTCCCCCTGCAACAGGGCATGGGCGGTGGGATCGCGCTCGGCCAGCTGTTGGGCCAGCGCATTGGCTGCCGTCTCGTCGCCGCGCGCATCGGCCACCCGCACCGCACTGGCCAGCGCAATGCCGCTGACTTCCTCGTCTTCGCTGGCATTGACCAATAGCCGCTCGGCGCGCTGCCACTGGCCGTGATCGGCGGCGCGCAGGCCTTCGATCAGGCGCGCGCGGCCCTTCTTGCGCCGGTACTTGCCCCACACGCGAAACGGCAGGCTGATCAAGGTCCACAGCAACCACAGCACCAGCAGCGCGATGATCAGGATCAACACCGCCTGCGGCATCGCGGCGCGGTAGTCGTTGCCACCGACGCTGACCACCACGGTGCCCAGGTCGTAACTGGTCTGGTGCGAGAGCCACTGCGCACCCAGCACGCCCAGCGCCACGGCAACCAGCAGGATCAGCACGGTACGCAACACTTTCATTGGGTGGATCTCCCTTCACGCATGGCCTGCAGTTGCAGCAGGGTGGTGCCCAGTTCCGGCAGTTGCGGACGCAGCGGCGCTTGTTGCAAGGCGCGCAGGCGCGATCGCACCTGCGCCCGTTGCGGTGAATCCGGCCATAGCCGGGTGGTCCAGGTGTCCACGCGGCGTAGCGCCTGGGCAAGGCCCTGTGCATCGCCACGCTCGGCGGCGGCGCGGGCCAGGCTGAGTTCGATCTGCAACGCGTCGCCGGCAGCGTGGCGCTCGCCCCCGGTCAGCAGCGCATCGCCGCGGCTGGGGCGGATCTCCACCAGCGGCGCCAGCACTTTCTGCCACCACGGCCGCCCCGCGTCGCTGGCCTGCGCGGTCTGCTCCGGCAGGCGCTGCAGATCGGCGGCAATGCGGTCCAGGGTCTGCCCCAGCTGGGCCTGCGGGCCGGCACCGAGGCGATCCAGCGCGTCGCGTTCTTGCACCAGTGCCTGGCGCAGGTTGAGATAGCCCGGATCATCGATGCCGTTGAGCGCGCCATTGGCCAGCGCGTACGCGCGGCGTGCGCCATCGGCGTCGCCGGCGATGCTGAGCCGCTGCTGGCCCAACCGCAGCAGCAGTTCCACTTCATCCAGCCGCAGTGCCTGGGCGCCGTGGCGGTTGGGATCGGCCAGTTTCTGCACGGTTTCTTCGAGCAGCGCGCTGCGCTGGCTCAGGCCCAGCATCTCGTCGCGCAACACGCGATTGGTGGCGGCCGCGTCCTGCAGGCGCTCGTTGGCCAGCCGTTGATCGCGTCGCAGCGTTTCCAGCAGTTGCTGCGTGCCGTCCCAGCGCTGTTGCTGCGCCTGTGCCGCCTGCAACTGCGCTGCGTGATGGCCCTGCCACGCGCGCCAGCCGAGAAACAGCGCCACGCCCACGGCCAGCACGGCGATCGCCAGCAGCAGCCAGGCCCAGGGAACGCGTCGCGCGGGAGCGGGCATTTCGGTCATTCGCACATCCTCGGATGGTCGCCACTGGCGCGGGCGCCGCAGTCATCGGCCACAGCATGGCGTGCGTCGGCGGACGCCTGCAAGCCGCGCTCGAGTTCGCAGTTCAGCAAGGTCGCGGTGGTGTCATGACGGCGGCGGCGGCCTGAGCCAGTTGCGCCGGCAATGGACCATCGGCGCGCACCACATGATCGAATCCGGCTGCGCGCGCGGATGCGCACATGCGCTCGCTGGAGGCGACGACCGGACGTTGCCGCCACGCGTCGGTCAGCGTGCTTGGCAGTTGCTGCAGGACCAGCGTCAGCGCCTCGCCACTGCTCAGCGCCAGCACGCTGCGCGGCAATGCCGTCACCAGCGCCTGCACCGCCGCGCGGCGCAGAGGCAGCGCAACGCGCTGATACACCTCGGCGCGCAGGATGCGGGCGCCGCGCTGCTCCAGCGCCGGAGCGAGCATGCCGCGGCCCCCGGGTGCGGTGATCAGCCCCACCGTCTGCAGCGGCGGCTGGAACAGCGGCAGGGCGAGCAGGCCTTCGCTGTCCATGCGGGCCGGGCGGGTCACCGCGTCGACGCCACAGGCATGCAGCGCGCGTGCGGTGCCTTCGCCCACGCTGACCCAGTGCGCCTGCGGCGGCCGGCGCAAGGGAGCGAGCCGCTGCGCGGCCTGCACTGCGGCGGGGCTGGTGAATACCACGATGGGTGCCTGCACCGCCTGCTGCAACGCGCTGCGCGCCGGCGCGGTGTCGTTGGTCTGCAGGCGCCATGGCGACAGTGCGAGCACGCGCCCGCCGTGGCGCGCGGCGGCCCGCCGCAACGGCGCATGCTCGCCGCTGGGGCGCAGCGAAATCAGGGTCCAGCTGGCGGTGGCCGTGCGGGTCATGCGGTGATTATGCGAGAGCATCGCCCTCGTGCGCGTCCGGGCGAGGCATCCGCGTGATGGACCAGCCGGGCGCGCACAGGCGGATGGGGTATGCACCGCGGTGCGGCGCCTACAGGGCGTTTGTGAGACCTGAATCTCATTTCGTTCCCTCTTGCAAATCCGCCCGATCGCGCCACGATCGGCCACGACAACCGAGCTGGAGTGGCGCCGTGATCAAGTCCTATCTCATCAACATGCAGCGCAGCGGCGACCGGCTGCAGGCGATGTCGGCGCGGTTCCAGGCGCTGGGCCTGCCGTTCGAGCGTCTACCCGCAGTCGACGGCGCCACCTTGACGCCCGAGCAGATCGCCGCGTTCGTGCGTGAGCGTCCGCTGGAAGGATCCGGCGATGGCTACAGCAGCGGCCCGCGTCGCTGGACCGCCTCCAACATCGGCTGCTTCCTGAGTCACCAGGCGGCCTGGCGCATCGCCGCAGATTCCGACGATGCCTACACCGCCATCTTCGAAGACGATATGCACCTGTCCGATGCATTGCCGGCGCTGTTGCGCAACACCGACTGGCTCCCGCCCGGCAACAGCATCGTGCGGCTGGAGCCGTCCTACAACCGGATCAAGCGCGATGCCAAGGTGACCGAGATCGCCGGCCGCCAATTGCGCCTGGTGCGGCCATCGCGCCACCAGCATTGCTGGCCGGTGTGCGCCGGCGCACTGATCATCAGCCGCGATGCGGCGCGCTTGCTGCTTGCCGCCGATGCGCGCTGGCACACCATGGCCGACATCTTTCTGTTCGGCTGGAACGAGTCGCCGGTGGCGCATCAGCTGGCCACCTACCAGCTCTCCCCGGCGGCCTGCATCCAGGACAAGTTCTTCCATGCAGCGCCGGAGCAGATCGTGTTCACCAGCACCATCGATGCGCCGTTGACCCAGGCACAGAAGCAGCGCAGCGCACAGTGGAAGGCCAAGGCCACCGCACTGCTGCGGGTGGCGCAGGGCTACCGCAAGGTGGTATTTGCCCCCTGAAAACACCGATGCAGCGCGTGCGCGCTGCAAACGCTGGAGTCATCGCGCCTGCGCATGCAGGCCACGCGCGCGGTCAGCGGTGCCCGACCTGCGATTCGCCAGCGACCAGCGCGCGGGTTCGACACGGTCTGGGCACCACCGGTCAGAACGCGATGCTGCACGCGTTCACCATGCGGTACCGCATGTCATCTCCCTGCACAAGACGCTCGCCGGACATTGCGGCATGATGCCGCCCTTCGCCGTCTTCCCGCCTTCGTCGATGATTCCTACGTGCACGCTCGCATCCGCCCTGCAGTCGCTGCAGCAGCAATTCATCGCCATGCCGCCGGTGCTGTCGATGGGCATCGCCGTCGATGGACTGCACGACGGCGCCTTGCGCCTGCGTGCGCCGCTGCAGGCCAACGTCAACGACAAGGCCAATGCGTTCGGTGGCAGCCTGGCGTCGCTGATGACGCTGGCCGGCTGGGGCTGGCTGACGCTGCAGCTGCAACTGGCCGGGCACGACGCCGACGTCTATGTGGCCGATAGCCAGTTGCGTTACGTGGCACCGGTGTACGAAGAACTGGTGGCCGACGCGGCGCCCTCCGAACTGGGCGGCTGGGAGGCGTTTCTGGCCACCTTCCGGCAGCGCGGCAAGGCGCGGATCGGCATGCGCGCGCAGATCGCGCTGGGCTCGGGAACGGCCGCGGCCACCTTGAGCGGGCGTTTCGTGGCGTTCCCGAAACGGTAGGATGCGGGCTGGATCGGGGGAAATGCGGATGCGTGCAGTCATTGGAGCGGTGCTCGTGCTGGGGTTGGCGCTGCTGAGCGGGGTGGCCTCGGCCGGCAGCCGGGCGCAGGCGCGTGCGCTGGAAACCACCCAGGCGGCCTACACGGCCGCGGTGCGCTGGAGCGATTTCGACGCCGCGCAGGGGTTTGTCGAACCGGCCTATGCCCAGGCCCACCCGGTCAGCGACCTGGAACGCTCGCGCTACGAGCAGGTGCAGATTTCCGGCTACCGCGAGCTGCGGACCGGCGATGACGCCAACGGCGACCTGCGCCGCGAGGTGGAGTTGCGGGTGATCAACCGCAATACCCAGGCCGAACGGCTGGTGCGCAGCATCGAGATCTGGCGCTGGGATGCCGAGCACAAACGCTGGTGGCTGGCCAGCGGCCTGCCCGATCTGTGGCAGGGCCAATAGCCCGGCCAGTGTGCGCTGGGCGTCGTGCGTGCCAGCTGTGCGACAATTCCCGCCCGCTCGACTGACCCTGACCCCGTGAATTTCGAAGAGCTGCAGGCCTTTGTCGGCCGCAACCCCATGCTGTCGCTGGCCCTGGTGGGCCTGACCATCGCCCTGATCGTCACCGAGGTTGCGCGCCTGTTCCGCGGCTACCGCGCACTCAAGCCGGCCGAGCTGACCCGCCTGATCAACAGCGAAGACGCGCTGGTGATCGACCTGTCGCCCAGCGCCGATTTCGAGAAGGGCCATATTGCCGGCAGCCGCAACGTGGCGCTGGCCAAGTTCGACCCGGCCAGCAAGCTGCTGACCAACGCCAAGGCATCGCCAGTGGTGGTGGTCTGCCGTAGCGGCAACGCCTCTGCGGGCGCGGCCAAGACGCTGAAGAAGGCCGGCTTCGAGAAGGTGTACTGGCTCGAAGGCGGCGTGGCCGCCTGGCAGATGGCCGAGCTACCACTGATCAAGGGCCGCTGATCCGCCTTGTGCGGCAACCGGCACGCCCCCATTGCTGGCGTGAGAGACTCGCGCTTTCACGTCTGCATCACTCAACGCTGCATCCACCGAACCGTTTCTGGAGTTAGGAATGTCCGACGAAATCCTCAACGGCGCCGCTGCGCCGGCCGACGCCGCTGCTGGTCCCGCCTTCACCATCGAAAAGATTTACGTCAAGGACGTGTCCTTCGAATCGCCGAACGCACCGGCAGTGTTCAATGACGCCAATCAGCCCGAGCTGCAGCTGAACCTCAACCAGAAGGTACAGCGCCTCAACGACAACGCGTTCGAAGTCGTGCTGGCCGTGACCCTGACCTGCACCGCTGGTGGCAAGACCGCCTACGTGGCCGAAGTGCAGCAGGCCGGCGTGTTCGGCCTGGTCGGCCTGGAGCCGCAGGCGATCGACGTGCTGCTCGGCACCCAGTGCCCGAACATCCTGTTCCCGTACGTGCGCACCCTGGTCAGCGACCTGATCCAGGCTGGTGGCTTCCCGCCGTTCTACCTGCAGCCGATCAACTTCGAAGCCCTGTACGCAGAAACCCTGCGTCAGCGTCAGAACGAAGGCACCTCGCTGGCCGATTCCGAGCCGGCTGGCAACGCCTGAGCTGCGGTTGCGCCGATGAGCGATTGGACCCACAAGATCGCCGTTCTCGGCGCCGGTTCCTGGGGCACGGCCCTGGCCGCGCTGCTCGCCAGGCACGGTCATCCGACCGTACTCTGGGGCCGCGATGCGGCGATGGTGGATACCATCGACCTCACCCACGAGAACGTGCGTTACCTGCCCGGCATTGCGCTGCCCGACAGTCTGCGTGCCACCACCGACCTGCAGGCGGCCGTCGCCGACGCCACCTGGATTCTGGTGGTGGTGCCCTCGCATGCCTTCACCGAAACGATCCGGCTGATCGCTCCGTTGCGTCCGGCCAACGCTGGCGTGGCATGGGCGACCAAGGGCTTTGAACCGGGTTCCGGACGCTTCCTGCATGAAGTGGCGCGCGATCTGCTCGGCCCGGCGGTTCCGCTGGCCGTGGTGACCGGGCCGTCCTTCGCCAAGGAAGTCACGCTCGGCCTGCCGACCGCCATCACCGTGCACGGCGACGATGCCGCGTTTGCGCAGGTCGTGGCCGATGCGATGCATGGCCCCACCTTCCGCGCCTACACCGGCGATGACATGGTGGGTGCCGAACTGGGCGGCGCGATGAAGAACGTGCTGGCCGTGGCCACCGGTGTGGCCGACGGCATGCAGCTTGGCCTCAACGCCCGCGCCGGTTTGATCACGCGGGGCTTGAACGAGATGCTGCGTCTGGCCGCGGTGATCGGTGCGCGCCCGGAAACCCTGATGGGGCTGGCCGGGTTGGGCGATCTGGTACTCACCTGCACCGGCGATCTGTCGCGCAACCGACGGCTGGGCCTGGCGTTGGGCCGCGGGCAGAGTTTGAACGATGCGATCCGCGAGATCGGCCAGGTGGTCGAGTCGGTGCAGACCGCCGACGAAGTCATGCGCCAGGCCGAGCAGCACGGCATCGAACTGCCGATCTCCAATGCCGTACGCGCGGTCCTGCATGGCGAGATCACGCCGGAGGCCGGTTTGCAGGGCCTGCTGGCACGCGAGCGCAAGCCCGAGTATCCGCAGACCTTGTTTACCTGATCAGCTGCATGCCGCTGGCGGCACGTGATTGATGTACACAGAACGCCCGGCATTGCCGGGCGTTTTGTTTGGCGTAGCGTAATGGTGTCGATTGCTGCGGCGCGCCCGCAAGGACAGCAGGAGCCCGCCCTGGCGCATTTCCTCGCTGCCTCGGTGGCGAGCGCACATCAGTGATGCCAGCGTGCTGCGTGCCCACGCGCTGCGGGTTGCCGTTTCGCCCCGGGGGCGCGATGGCGCTTCCGCCCGGTTGGCATTGGACATGCCGGCCAGTGGCTAATTGCCGGGAACATAGGCGATGCCGGAGACGCTTAGCCGCCGCGCAGCAAGGCAGCATCGCCACCGATCGCCCAAAAAAGAAGCCCGGTCGGGGGACCGGGCTTCCGATGCAACGCGGGAGAGAGAGTCGCGTTGCAGTCGAACGTACGGCTTACCAGCTGAAGCGCGGGCCAACCGACCATTCCTTGTTGCCGTCGCCATCCATACGGATGTCGCCGTTGATGCCCCAGTTCTGGTTCAACTTCACCTGGGCGCCAAGGCGGCCGTAGAAGTTGTCGCCGATGTCGATGCCACGCTTCTTGGAGAAGTCTTCGTAGCCAGCCAGGGCATAGACTTCGAAGTGTTCGCCGAAGGCGTTACGCAGACCGGCTTCCACGCTGTAGCCGTCGAAGCTGATGTTCGGGGTGTCCAGGTCCAGCTTGCGGTACGCAACGCGCGCAACGAAGTCGGTGCTGGTGGCGATCTCGTGGTTGTAGCCCACACCCACGCCCCACTGCTGGAAGTCGGAGTTGGAGCTTTCGAACACGTTGTCGTTGTCGTCGGCGTTCTGCTTGCTGTAGTCACCGAACACGTGGAAGTTCGGAGCAACGGCGTACGAAGCCTTCAGGCCCCAACCGTCTGCATCGCGACCTTCGGTCGGGGTGCGTACATAGTCGCCTTCGACGAAGTTGTAGGAGAGGTTTTCGGCAGCGGAGGCCGCAAACGGCAGGGCAGCGAGAAGGCCGAGGGCCAGCAGAGAAGTCTTCATGATCGAGGTACCTGTACTTATTGGTTTGGGCCGGCGCTGAGGCGGATGCCGTTCGCTGCCGAGATGTAAATTCTCCGTTATTCGATGGAACGCGACATGAATTCTGGACTGAGCAGTTGATGAATCATCGCGCCAGATTCAGCTGCGCTTTCTTGTGTTGCACCCCAGTAGTGATGGGGCAAAGACCAATTGTGACGAACTTCCCAACACTGGATCCGGAGCCGTACAGCTAAACTCTTTACGCCTAAGCGGGATAGGCAATGTGGGCTGATGACTTCCAGTGAAGGGTGCACGATGACAACGCAAGACACAGCAAAACTACTTGGACACGTCGCGCAGGAGATGCTGGCCGGCAACGATGAAGAGTCGTTTGCAATGCTCCGGGGCTTACTTGAGCAAGACCCGGGGTGCGCCGAAGCCCATTACCTGCTTGGCGCGCAGCATGCGCAGCTGGGCGAGATGGATCTTGCAGAGCAGGCGTTCATGCGCGCCTTGCAGTTATCGCCAGGGCTGACGATGGCTCGTTTCCAGCTGGGCCAGCTGTTGCTGGTCACTGGACGTAACGCCGAAGCCACGCAGCTACTGGCGCCGTTGACCGAATCTGCTGACGCGATAGGTAGTTATGCCACTGGCCTAATCTCCATTGCCAATCAGCAAATTGACCTTGCGATATCGCAATTGCAGATGGGCCTGGCGCAGGCTCAGCCACTTGAAGCGCTGCAGATGGATATGCAGGCTCTGGTACACATGCTGGGGAGCAGCGGAACGGCGCAGGGGGGCAAGCCGGGCGAGGTCGCCGATACCTTGCCGGGCGCATCCATGCTGTTGTCCAACTACAACCGCTACAACTGATCCATATGGAACTGGGACGTCTTTCGCCGACTGCCGCATTGATCGCCGCGATACGCGGTCAGTCAACGCGAGGGGGGCGCGCCATCGTCCAGGCGGACACCGCGGACCGTAAAAAGGATGTCACCAGCGCCGGCCAGATCAGATCGACCGATCAACTCGAGCGTCAGTTGCTGGAGATCGTGCGAGATGTCCGCCATGACGACAAGGCGGAGCTACGTCGCGTGCGCCCGTTGCTGATACGGCAGGTATTGCTCTGGGAATTTGGACAGGCATTTCGCGAGCATCCGGAGTGGGCACCGATCATGCAGCGCATCGAAGCCGCACTTGAGGCGGCCGACCCGGACGGACAGGGATTCGCCGGGCTTGTGCGGTCGATGCAACGCAAGAGCTGACGCCGCGTGCCTGCTCACGATTTGACAGCGGCGCGCATCGCCCCATGGACGGCGCACGGCATTGTCTTTCCGATGGAGGGGGCGCACGCGGGCGACCTGGTGATGGCGCTGCCCGCCATCGGTGCAGCGCTGCAGCTAGGGCCGGTTGCCGTCGTCGGGCTGCGGCCTGCCTATTACCGCGCACTGCGACGGTTGCCAGTTCACTTCCGGTTTCACGCCGACGGTGGTCGGGTGCTCAGGCCGCAATGGCGAGCGAATGTGCACCCCACCGATGTCTGGCTTCAGAGCCTGCCTGGCGATGCGCTGCCGGTGAGGATGGATATTCCTACCGATGATGGCCCATGGGTTTCGCATCTGATGCCGGAAGGAACGTGGGTCATGTTGAGCCCATGGGCAGATTTTGCGCCCAAACGATGGGATCCAGAACGCTGGCGCGCGCTTGCCGACCACGTTGCCAAACGGGGATTTTCAGTTGCGGTGTCTGGTCCGCCACAGGCACAGGCGCTGGCTGACTACATCGCGGGCGATTTGCACGTCAATCTGGTGGGCATGGATACCCCGGACAACTGGCCGGCACTGCTCCGACGCGCTGACCTGGTGGTATCGGTGGACAGCGGCCCGCTGTATTTCTGCGATGCAATGCGCATCCCTGTCGTCGGATTGCATGGGCTGACGCGGTTGAGCGAGGCCGGGCCTTACTGGGACAACAGCTTGTGCGTTGAAGCTGGCGGAATGGACGCAGTCACGCTTGATGCGGTAATTGCCGCCTTCGAGCGCTGGTCAGCGGGTCTGGAACCTGCCTCGACGCCGCCTCAGCCATTGCAGGAATAAATTGCCGCCGGCCCTAAACTAATTTTCGTGGCCCGGGATTGTATGGGAGTAACGGCGCAAGAACGCCGACCGACAATCCATTAGGAGCTAAGGGCATGGTGGCAGTGTTTACGGGCAATGGACTGGGGCTGTTCGATAGCTCTCTGGCTGCCCTTGGGGCGACAACCGGTGGTGCCGCCTCGCTGGGTCAAGGACGTGACCGGCAATACGTCAACGTGGCCCAGGGCAATCTGGTACTCCAGGCGGCTGACGAGCACTTGAATTTTCGCGGTCTGTCGGTTGGATTGAACCGAACCTATAACAGTCTCGGGCAGCTATCGGATGTCGGAGCCGACGGTTGGCTGACAGGGTTCGAGCGCAAGGTCAGCCTGGTCGGCACCCTCAACGCCGCTGGCTCGCGCCTGCGCCTGCAGCAAGGCGACGGCAGCACTACCGAGTTCCAGTACGACACCACCACGCGCCGTTACCTGTCCACAGCCGGTACGGGTGCGCACGACACCCTCTCCTGGGATGGCGAATCCAAAACATGGACCCTCACCGAGGGGAGTACACGCCGCCAGGAAATCTTCGCCGACCATGCCGATGCGCTCGCGCAGGGACGATTGCTGCGCATCATCGCCGGAACGACCGATGGAAGCGCACCCGCCGCCTTCGATGTGGTGTACGACGTGGATGGCCGCATCGGCGCGGTTGTGCAGGCCGATGGAGCCAGTAACAGCGATGCGCTCGTGTTCTCGTACGACGCGCAAGGCCGCCTTGCATCGGTGGGTACGCGCCAGGCAGGCGTCATCCAGCATCAGATCGGGTATGAGTATGATCTCCAGGGGCGCTTGACCGCGGTCGTGACGGATCTGACGCCGCAGGACGATAGCGACAACGTCTGGAACACCACGGACCGCGCGGCCAACGATGGCCACCTGTTCCGTACCGAGTACAGCTATGTCGATGCGACCAGTCTGAAGATCGCATCCGTACGCCAGAGCGATGGCGTTGTTACCCGTTACACCTATCAAGGCGATGGACGTCTGGCAAGCGTCGCCTATGGTGAAGGCGCACAGGCGCAGGCCTATACGCTGACCTACGCCAGCGATCAGCGTCAGACCGACATCACCGATGCAGCAGGGCGCAGCTGGAGCTATCGCTTCGACGCCTCCGGCCAGTTGCTGGAAGTCCTCGCCCCGCCGCTGGGCGGCCAGCGCGACGTCACCAGCTACACCTACGACGCGTCGGGAAATCTGCTTTCGACCCGGCAGGTGCGTGGCAGTGCCGTGCTCACGCAGGTCATTTATATCTACGATGCCAGCGGTAACCTGCTACGCGAGACCAACAAGGCCGGCGAAGTCACGATTCGTGCGTATTCGGCGCAGAACCAGCTGCTTTCCGAAACCCGCTATCTCGCCGGCACGACCAATTTCAGCACCGCCGAGCCCCCCGTCGCGGGAGCGCTACGCACGCGCTACGTCTACGACAGCCAGGATCGTCTTCGCTTCGTCGTCGATGCAGAAGGCCGTGTGAGTGCGTTGGAGTATGCGAGCAGCGGCACAGGAATCGGTCAGTTGGCGAGCAGGCGCAGCTTTGCTGACGCAAGCTACGTCGGCACGGTCTATACCGAGGCAGCGCTGCAGGCCTGGTCGGCGCCCTTGCTCGCAGAGAGCGGCTTGGTGGAATACAGCTACGATCCGAATGGACGCCTGGCGCTCACGGTGGCCTTTGCCCAGGTCGATGCCAGCGGTGCAGGTGTGCGCGATCAAGCCACGCTGACCACATTGTCCACTTACGATGGCCAGGGATTGTTGCTGCGCAAGGCCACCGTGCGCGGCACCACGGACGCTCCGGTGCTGAGCGAGATCGTGGACTACTCCTATGATGGCATGGGCCGTCTACTGGGCACGGTGCAGAGCCCAGGAGCGGGCGCTGGCTCGACTGCTCCAGTAGACCCCGTAGATCCCGCAGATCCGGTTGATCCGCCAATTGCCCCGCCGCTAACCCGCACAACCACGTACCAGTATCTGGATAGTGCGGGACGCATTGCCATCGCGCAGACTGCTGGCGCAACGCAGATCCAGGTGCGAGACAGCGCAGGGCGGATCACGACGACGACGTTGGAAGATCCCACCAGCGTGGACGCCGCGCGCACGCAACGCTACATCTATGATGCTGCAGGCCTGCTGCGTGCATCCGAAGATGCGTTGGGTGGGCGTGTATACCAGTTCTACGATGAAAAGGGCCGGCTGGCGGCGCAAGTCGATGCCACGGGCACCGTCATCGGCTATAGCTACGACGGCGCGGACCGGGTGGTCGCCACCACGACGTACGCAAATCGCGTCACGACCTCAAACTGGCTGGTGGACGGAGCCGTGGTCCCGGCCATGGTGTCGCAGATCGGGCTGCAGACAGACAGCGTCAACGACCGCGTCGCCCGTCGTAGCTACGACGACGCAGGTCGGGTACTGACCGAGACCAGTGCGGTCGGTACGGTGACTCGCTATGCGTACGATGGCGTCGGGCGCCTGATCACCGCCACGATCGGCACCGGGGCCACGGCACGGGTGACACGTAACTTCTACGATGCTTCGGGCCTGCTCACAGCGACGCTGGATGCCGAAGGCTTCCTGGTCGAACGCGGCTACGACAAGGCGGGAAGGCTGATTCGCACCATCGCCTATGCAACAGCCACAACGGCTAGCCTGCGCGCCGCCGGCACGCTACAGCAGCTACGTCCAGCAGCCGCAGACGGGGATCAGACCACTCGCCTGTTCTATGACGGACTCGGGAATCTGGTCGGCCAGCTCGATCCGGAAGGCTACGTCACCGAGTACGTCTTTGACGAGGATGGCAATAGTCGTGCGACGTTGTCGTACTACAAGCAGGTACCGGAGGCGTCCCGCACGGGCGACTGGGCAAGCATTCGCGGGCAGGTTGCCGCGGTAGCGGATGAAGCTGCCTATCGGCAGCAGCGTCGGCAGTTCAATGGCATGGGTCAGCTGGAGACCGAGGTCTCCACTAGTGGTCTGGTGACGCGCTACACGTACGATGCGGCGGGTCGTCTGGCGCAGGCCATCAGTGAAGACCGCCGTACAAGCGAGTGGGGATGGGAGATCGTCAAGACGCGGGAAAATAACCGCTTCTATAACGCGTTTGGTGAGTTGGTCACTGAGCTCGATGGTGCTGGCTCGGAGAGACTGGTCGATGCGCAGTCAGAACAGGAGCGTCAGGAGCTGATTGCCCGTTACGCAACGCATTATCAGTACGATGCGCTGGGTCGCATGATCCGCAGCACCAATCCCAACGGGGTCGCGACATGGTTTGTCCATGATGCCGAGGGGCGCCTGCGCTACACCGCGCAGGGCATGTCCAGTGCGGAAGGCATCAAGAACGCACAGGCCGAAGTCACCGAGTGGCGTTACAACGCTTTTGGTGATCAGACGGAGCAGATCCGCTATGTCGGCCGCCTGCAGTTGGCCGTGCCCGACAGCCGTCAGAGCCTCCTGGATGCACTCGGTACACTATCTTTCACGGCCGCAAACGACGCGCGCCAACAATTTACCTATAACGCAAACGGTCAGGTCATCACGGCGACCGACACGCTCGGTGTACGCACGCTGCAGACCTACAACGTGTTTGGTCAACTGGAGCGGATCGAGCGCGCAGCCGGCACGCCGCGTGGCACGGTCACGACCTACAGCTACGATCGTCGCGGTCTGCAGTTGCAGACTGTGCAGGACGCTGGAACGCGACGGCTCAACTTGACGCAGAGCGTTCGCTACGACGCGTTTGGACGCGCCGTCAGCCAAACCGACGAGCGTGGTGGTATCAGTAGCTTTGCATACGACAGGAACGGCAGGCTCATCCAGACATCCCGCCAGGTAGGGGGGCGCGATGAAACCACGACCACTCGCTATGACGCGTTTGCGCGCGCGTTGGAGATTACCGACGCAACCGGCAACACAGCACGCTTCACCTACGACGATGCGGCGCTGGAAGTAAAGATGACATCCGCATTGGGTGTGGTCACCCGATCGCATTACACCAAGTTTGGCGAGCTGCGGCAGGTGGGTGGTGCCAAGCCGGCGAGTTACGACTACGACGCGAATGGCAGGCTGGCTTCCTGGCGAGATGGCTCAATTTACAAGAGTCGGGAATACGACGATGCCGGTAGGCTTATTTCTACCGAAGAAGGAGACAAGCACTTCGCTTATAAATATGACGATGCTGGACGGCAGGTCGAGAGTGTGGGGACGGACTGGGCCTATAATCCGGACGTCGGCTATAGTGAGCTCCTGCCGATCGACCCTCCGACCCGCTACACATATGATGCGCTGGGACGCCAGCTTCGCGTGGTGGATGCCAGGGGGACGATCACCGACTTCCGCTACGACCTTTCGGGTCAGTTGCTGGAATCGATCGTCGATCCAGGTGGACTTGCGATCAAGACCACATACGTTTGGGACGAACTCGGCCGGCAGATCTCTGTCGTCGAGGCGGCAGGCACGACCGCGGCGCGGACCACTCTCTACACCTACGACACCGCCGGCAGGCGTGTCAGGGAAGTAGTTGACCCGACCAAGCTCGCATTGACGACGACCTATACCTACGATGCCAACAGCAATCTCGTTGCGCGTCAGGATGCCGGCGGCAGCCTGACACGTTATACCTACGACGAAGCCAATCGTCTGAGGTTCCAGATCGATGGAATCGGCGCTGTCACTGAACGGCATTACGATGCGGCGGGTCGGGTCGTGGCGACGAGGACGTACGTTGAGCCAGTCACGCTAAGCAGCACTACGCTTCAGGCAACAAGCGCACAGGTGCAGGCATTGGTTGTGCGTAACGATGCGCGCGACCAACAACAGTATTTCGTCTTCAATGCCGACGGCCAGGTTTCGCTCACGATCGACGGTTCGGGTGCGACGTCTTCGTACCGGTACGATGCCAAGGGGCGCCAGGTCAAAACGACTCGGCACGTGTGGCCAATCGCACTAGATAGCACGAAGCGACTGGCCCTCGAGAGCGGTGAATCGAGCATGGACAGCGTCGAGGTAGAGCTGAACGGGCGCGATGCTGTCGAGTGGAAAGCCTACTACGCCAGTGGCGCCATCGCGGCGACAGTGGATGGTTCCGGTGCGGTCACGGAATTTTTCTACGATCGATCCGGATTACTCTCGGGGCGTAGAGACTATTCCCAGAGAATAGATCTCAATCAGTACACGAACCAAGATATCGATCAAAGCGTAAGCGAACGGCTCGATCTCGGCGAGTATGAGGCGGACGATACAGGCGGAGAATATACGGAGTCGACGCTCGGCCTGGCGAACGACCAGGATTACGCTTATCGCGAATTTGGATACATCCGCGACAGTGCAGGCCGGGTCATCTACGAGCTGCAAACAATCAACGAGTATCGCTTCGGTTATCGGGATAGCGGCAAGCTATCGGTGAAGCAATATGTATACACGGCTGCAGGCGATCTGTCGTCAGAAACGGTGTATGGAGTGGGCATCCGAGTGCCGGGCGACGGCGGCAAGCCGATTCTCGGGAATTCATGGATCGATGTCGGGCAGCGGCTGGAAAGCGAGTTGGCTGAGCTCGACCAGAACGAAAGCAGGCAAAGCCTGATCCGTACCCGCACTTATTACTACGATGCGGCAGGTCGGCAGCGCTTCGCGATCGACGCGAGCGGGGCAGTGACAGAGCAGAAGTACGATGCGATGGGCCGGGTTATCGACAAGCGCAGCTACGGCGCGCTGCTGACCAACGTACCGACCACCCTGGCCGAGGTCGAGTCCGGGGTCGCCACCGACACGAATTACCAGGGCGGCTTGTTCCGCTACGATGGCGCTGGCCGTGTGACTTCCCAGGTAGATCGATTGGGGAAGGTAGACGCCTTCGGTTATGACGGCGCGGGCCGCATGATTCGCCACCAGGACCGCAACGGTGCGGTGTGGACCTACACCTACGACGCTGCCGGCAACAAAACCGCGCAGGTCAGCCCAAGCGTTACGATCGCAGCGGCCGATGCTTCCGGCGTCGTCACCAGTACGCAGCGCAGCGTCGTCACACGGTATACCTACGACGGGCAGGGCAATGTCACCTCGATGATCGAGGATGCCGATGGTGGGCGGCCTCGCGTCACGAGCTATGAGTACGACAATCGCGGCAATCAGATCCGTACCATCTTTCCCGATGCTGGCCGTCTGGATGCGACTGGTCAGCTGATTGCATCCGGCGAGCGCGCGACCGTCGAAGTCACCTATGACGCGTTCGGCAACGCGATCATGCAGAAGGACGTGCGCGGCAGGTACAGCTACAAGGCCTACGACACTCAGGGAAGGCTGGCCTATGACGTGGATGCCGAAGGCTATGTCACCAGTTACGGGTATAACGCGTTCGGCGAGCAGTCGCGGCTGACGCGACACGTCTACAAGGCGGATATCCCCACCGATAGTCCCGCTGAGTATCCGGAAACGATCGATCGCTACCTGCAGTGGATGGACTCATCTGAGGATCGAACGGTCTATACGTTCTATGATCGCGCGGGCCGCAAGTCCAGTGTCGGCACGATGCCGCCTCCCGTGCCGCCAGCACTGACAAGAGCGTCCGGCGAGATGCAAGCAACCTACTGGGATCAAGAGCCAGTCGAGCGTGATCTGGACTGGAACGCCACTTCGCGAACAACGTTCTACTACGATGCGTTTGGAAATGTGAGGAAAGAAGTAGTTCTGCTCGACCGGGATCATTGGGGAACCTATACCGATCTCGGATATGGAACGTTCGCAATGACGTACCACGTCTACGATGCGAATGGTCGTGAAATCCGAAAGACGGATGCGGAGGGGTATGTCACCGCTTACGAGTACACGGCGACAGGTCAGCTCGCCAAGCAGACCGAGTATGCCTCACCGATCACGTGGGCAAATCCTGAGGACGTCAATTACATCAGTCCATCCGGTAATGATAGAAGCACGACTTACGCTTATGACGCACTGGGAAGGAAAGTCTCGGAAACGGTAACCCGTCGGGCGCAGGACAGATTCGGCGCCGAAAGTGTCGGCTCTGTGGTCAATACCTACGCCTACGACAGCGAGGGTCGCCTCACTCAGTCACGCATCAAAGACCAGATCGTCAGTATGGCCTACGATGCGCTAGGCCGTATGGTGCTGACACGAGAGGCTGTGCGCGGCGTAGTCAGCGCCACCGCGCCTGGGTTGCTGGCGAGCGGGCAGGTCTCCGGCATCGACGATCCAAAGCTGTACCAAGACGTGCTTCCGACCACCACGATGCGCTATGACGCGTTTGGCAACTTGGTCGAGCAATCCAGTGGCGCCGATGGTGCAGAGTGGGTCACCCAAACCTTCCGCTACGACTGGCAAGGCCGCAATGTCTGGCAACGCGATGTGCTGGGTAACGAACTGACGCGTACCTTCGACGCCGCCGACCGTGTTCTGGAAGAGCGACGCAAGGTCAACTATGCAACGTTCTCGCAGTCCGAGAGCGGCAAGTTCAGTTACACCTGGCAGGCGGCGGCGGAGCTGGGCGAGTGGGCATGGTTCAGCACGCGCTATAGCTACGACAACATCGGGCGCCAGCTCGGCAAGCAGTCGTTCCGCGAGAGCTTCGTCGGTAACCAGAGCTTGGGCGAGGTCGTCGAGGCCAGTGAGCGCGTGGGCTACAACGCGTTCGGCGAGATTGCTGTAAAGGACATGCATACCGCCGGTGCGGAAGTGGACCAGACGATCCAATATCAGTACGACGATCGTGGGAATGTCGTTTGGGCCAATGCCGATGGCGTAGCGCGACGCTTTACCTACGACGCTGGGAATCGCCAGATCTCCGAGTCGCATCAGGTGGATGGCTCCAACGGTGACTCCTGGGATGGCTGGTATGTACAAAATTCGCTTGAGCTTGATCGCCTTGGCCGAGTGCTCAGGCGCACGCGTATGGCTTACGGCCAGGATGGCAACGCGGCTGATACGGTTACCCAGCACACTTACGACCGCTGGGGTAACCAGACTTGGGTAAGGGATGCCAAGGGCAATGAAACCTCGTTTGCATACAACGACGCCAATCAGCTGATCTCGCAGACGGCGCCGGAGGTCAAAGTCGTATCGGCGGCCGGCGTGACGACCTACGAGCGCCCGGTGATGCGCTGGTTCTATGACGCAATGGGCCAGCTGGTGGGGACGCGAGATGCCAACGGCAACGGCCGTCGTTACCAGTACGACCCCCGCGGCCGGCTGCTGAGCGAAGAAGATGCCGCCGGCGGCATCAAGCGGTATCGCTACGACGCACTGGGTCGCCAGACACTCACGTCCGATGCAGATGGCACCATGACCCTCAAGCAGGTGGATGCTGCTGGGCGCGTGGTCTCCGTGTGGGCCGACAACGGCAATAAAGCCGATGGCAGCCGCAGCTGGCAGGAGATGGAACGTTATGTGCTGGACCAGGATGGCAATCGCCTGGTCAGCATCGACAGCAATGGCAAGGTGACCAAGGCCTCCTACGATAGTCAGGGCCGGATGATCCGTTCGGAGAGCGCCACCGGCGTGGTGGTGGAGTACGCCTACGATCTCCGCGGCAACAAAGTACGTGAGCGCAATGCACTGGCGCGATCCAACCGCGAGAATGCTGCAGAGGGCTGGAACTGGAGGGTCGATCGTGATGGCGAGCAAGTCTACTTCGATGAGAAGACCTGGAAGTACGATGCCTTCAATCATGTCATCGACCACAACGATCTGAGTGGTCTGGATTACGACTACATCTATAGCGGGAACTCGGGCCAGCTGCTGTCGGTATCGATCAGCAATCAGGAATGGAAACTTGCGGAATTCCGTGCATCGGCGCAGATGGAACAAGACCCCGAGTTCCCCGAAGAGCCGGGCGAGCCAGCCCCGCCGACGCCACCGCTGGTAGCGAGCCAACGCAACTACTTCTACAACGCCGATGGCCTGATCGCGCGTGTCGAAGAGCCGAGCACCTCTCGCGATCCCGCCACCGGCATGCGAAGGACCAACACCACCCGTTACGAGTACGACGCCAACGGCAACCGTACGCTGGAAGAAACCACCAGCTACGACGCCAACAACCAGTTGCTCCAGGTTGCCACCCGGACCAGTTACGACGCCCACAACCGCATCGAGCGGGTGATCCAGGACGATCTGGTGGCGCAGCGCCGCCTGCTGGATGTGCGCTATTCGTACGATGCTGTTGGCAACCGCCGTCTAGTTGAAATGGGCAGCGCCTTCAACCCGGCGGGCGAGCAGCCGTCCAATGCGAGCTTCGAGGACGGCAATCGCGGCTGGACGTCTGGCGAAGGCTGGGTGATCAGCCAGCGCGGCGCTGGCGGTGCGGCGAACACCGGCACCTGGGGCGCTGAGTTCAAGGGCTCCAACAAGGGGCCGCAAAGCATCACCAACAACAAGCGGGTGGCTGTATCGGCTGGTCAGACCATCACTGCCAGCGCCATGATCCAGCAGGGTGCTTCGGCGGCAGGTGCTGCTAACGCGCGCGTGCTGGTGATCTGGTACGACGCGGCTGGAAACATGTTGCCAGGTGGTGATGGCAAGTCCTGGACTGGGGGCAATCTCATCACCGGCGGCTCCAATGGTGAGTGGGGCAAGTCGCAAGTCACCACCACCGTACCACCGGGCGCTGCGTTCATGGCGATCGGAGGCAGTGCCATCAAGGGCGTCAACGCCAATTCGCTCTGGATGGACGATTTCCAATGGACCATTGGACCGATTCCTAACCCGGCCCCGATCAACGCCGGGATGGAGCAGGGCAGCACCAACTGGGACCTGGGCGAAGGCTGGACCATCGGTCGGGAAGGCGCGAATGGCGATGCGTTCACCGGCACCTTCAGCGCGCAGTTCAACGGCTCGAACAGCGGGCCCAAGAGCATCACCAACCAGGAGCGCGTACCGGTCGTGCCGGGCAAGAGTGTCACCGCCAGTGTGATGGTGCAGCAAGGCGCCTCGGATGCCGGCGACGCCTCCGCGCAGGTGCTGATCGTCTGGTACGACGCCGCTGGCAACATGCTGCCGGGTGGGCTGGGCTCTTCGTGGTCCTCGGGCAACGTGGTGGACAGCGGCTCCGGTGGCGCCTGGCACAAGTCCTCGGTCACCGCCACGGTGCCGCCGGGTGCGGCCTTCATGACCATCGGTGCCAGCGCCAACAAGCGCGCCGGCGGCGATCCGTTGTGGGTGGACGACTTCCAGTGGACCTATACGCCGGTCGAATCGGGCATCAAGGAGTTGCCGGTCGACAAGGCGTACTGGTTCGACTACGACAAGGAAAACCGCGTCACCGTCAGCAATGGTGTGCTGCAGGCCGGCAAGATCGTCATCGCCAACGACGACACCAGCTCGCTGCAGAGCTACGACAAGGACGGCAAGGTCACCCTGCGCCAGTCCTACGACAACGGGGTGCTCAAGCGCCAGCAGTTGTTCTACGACGACCAGGGCCGGGTGGTGCGCATCGTGCAGACGCTGCCGGACAACGTCACCCGTTTGCTGGAGACCAGCCGCTACGACGTCTCCGGGCGCCTGCTGGAGCGCCGCCAGTACGCCGATGACGGCTCGGCCAAGCGCATCGATGTCAGCAGCTACGACGCCGATGGCCGGCTGATCAGCCAGAGCGCCTACGGCATCCCGATGGGCGGGGTGTATCAGCCGGTGGACGAGGACGGCAACCCGCTGCCGCTGCCCGACGACGGGTTGGAAGGGCTGCAGCTGCTCAGCGTGGTCAACTACCAGGACGGCACGCCGGCCACCGGTTACGACGCGGCCGGCCGCCTGCGTGGCTACCGCTACTCGCTGGTGCGTAACGAGCAAGGCAGTGGCATGACCACGCCCGAAGGTTACACCCACACCTACCGCTACACCTACCAGGGCGCAGAGACCTACCTCACCCAACAGGTGACCGGCACCAGTACGCACCGCGATTTCAAGACCAGCAACAGCACCAGCACCTTTGACGCCTGGGGCAAGCTGCTGTCGGTGCGCGAGAACACGCCCGGTGGCAAGGTCGATGACCGGCTGCGGTATTTCACGATGGATGCGGAGGGCAACATCCTGCGCCGCACCGAGGGCACGTTCAAGAACGGCGTGTTCGAGCAGGACGATGCCGAGCGCCTGCGCACCGAGCAGTACGCGTTCGCCAATGGGCAATACGTGGCGGCGGGCCGCTTCGACGGCAAGACCGACGTGCTGGGGCAGATGAACGCCTATGCCAGCACCGACGTGGGCACCTACAAGGTGACGGTACAGGCCGGCGACACGCTACGCGGCCTGGCGCAACGGCTCTACGGCAACAGCAACCTGTGGTACGTGCTGGCCGAAGCCAACGCCATCGACGACGACAGCGGCCTGGTGGCCGGTGCGACGTTGAACGTGCCGGATGTCAAGGCCAATACCAACGACGCCACGACGTTCAAGCCGTTCAATGCCAGTGACGCGATCGGCTCGACGACGCCATCGCTGCCGTACATTCCCAAGCCGCCGGAAAGTGGGTGTGGCACGTTGGGGATGATCATCATGGTCGTCGTTGCGATTGTGGTGACGATCTATACGGCCGGTGCGGCATCCGGACTGGTAAGTGCGGCGGCTGCCGGTGCGACGACCGCCGCAGGCGGCACGATCGGCGCAACGATGGCGACCGGTGCCGCGGCGCTTGGTGGAACATTTGGTGCCACCGCAGCAGTGGTGGGCGGTGCAGCCGGCGCATTTGCCGGCAGTCTCGCCAGTCAAACCGTGGGCAGCGCAATGGGGCAGACCAGCTTCAGCTGGCGCAACGTGGCGGCCAGTACGGTGGCCGGCGCAGCGACGGCAGGGTTTGGCACATTGGTCAGCGGCGCACCGGCAGTGGTCGCCGCAGTCGCCACTGCGGCGGTGGGCAATGTCAGTAGCTATGTGGCCAACAAGCTTGTCGGCAACGAGGCGAGTTTCAGTTGGAAGAGCGTCGCCGCCAGCGCGGTAGCCGCAGGCATCACACAGCAATTGGCGCCGACGATCGCCCGCTCCATCGGTGTGGATGCAACGCAGTACGGGCAAGCCATCACCTCAGGCATTACCGGCGGCATCGTCAGTGCGCATGTACGGCAAGGCATCGTGGGAGGGGCGATCGACTATCAGGACGTGTTCGTAGACGCGTTCGGGAATGCGGTCAATGGTGCGTTGATGCAGCGTGGGCAGGCAGCCTTGGCTGCTAGGTTGCAAAGCGATGGCCCCTCGCTATTGGCATCGATTGGTGGTGCTGGCGCGTTGACCAACCCGAACTATCGGGCCGATTGGCTTTACGGCAATAGAGCTGCAAGCAGCCCAGCAGGCGCTGGTGCCGGTCTGGTGGAAATCGAGGCGATGCAACGCGTGGTCCGGGAGCGTAGCGGCCTGTTACCAACGAACCCCGTCGATGCGCAGGGCCAGCCGGTTGGCTACTACGTTCCGCGTAACGCCGATATCGATGACATCACTGGCAACCAGCTGATCCTTGATACGTTGGAGTACAATCGTGGATTGGCAGCACAAGGGATCTCCATGCCTGTGCTGTTGCCATCGGTCAATGCACCGTACGCAGATTGGGTGTCTGCAAATCACGAATTGCAGGAATGGATCTACGGCCAAGAATCGTCAGTGCTCTCCATCACTGATCCTGCCAATGCAATCGATGCAGTGCCGTGGTCGATCAATGAAGGCATGCAGAGCACACGTGCCGACATCAAGGACTACACCCTCAATGCACCCAATGCGGCAATGGCCGCAGTTGGTGCCGGCACGTATGCGGTAGTGAGTCTTGCAGGAACGCTGACCGAAGGTGTCACGAGTGGGATACGCCTTGCCACCAACACGCAGATGCGCAAGCAGGCGATTCTTGGCGCAGCGCATGCGGTGACTCACCCCGGCGAGACGGCACGAGCTGCGGCAAACGGCTGGATGAACATGTCCGACGAGCAGCGGCTGTTGACCGGCGGAAGCATGCTGGTCGGAATGGCGCCGGTCTCGCGGTTGGGTGCGTTGGCTGAGGCGAGAGGAACCGTGGGCGGCTTGTCTTCGCGGATTAATTCGTGGGAGGATTTGGGGGTTCCGAACAGCGCAGGCTTTACTGAGAGAGCCGCAAATTCAATGAATAGCTCCAACCTCGGTTTGGGTGTAGAAAAGGCATCTCCCGAGCTAATTGATAGTATTGCAAGTCGGCGCACTGTCGTTTTTGCCCAGGAAGGTAGCGAAGATATGGCTTATTTGGATTGGATGCAGGCAGAGGCAAATGTGGGTGGGCCGGACTACACGCATATTCTGCTCCGCAACGATCCGAGCAAGGCAGCCGTGTTAGAAGAGTTCCTGCACGGCACCCAATCGAGATTGGGTATCGTCGATCGACTTGGGCCGCAGGGATTTGGCAGTGCGGAAACTCACGTGAAAGACTTCATGATCCGCCATCAATCGATGCTTGGCTTGAGCAGTGAGGATGTTCAGATTCTTCGGCAGCTTCGAGACGCTGGTTTGTAATGGTGAAAGCGATGAAATTTGAAATGAAGGTCATGAATGTTTTTCGCCTATCAAACGGTCGAACGGTTCTGGCTGGGCTGATTGATGGGCACCCGGAATTGATTAGGTCATGCACATGTGAGCTTCAGTTGGACGGCGGAGTGCACCAAAGATTCGAATGTGAGGGCGAGCAAATCGTCAAAAAGCACTCGGAAAATGATCTGCGCGCGGTAGCCACAGTTGCCGATGTCTCATTGACATCAGAAGACGCGAAGTCTGGCAATTGGATGCTCGTTTGCGTTGGATAGCTAAACGCCTGCCTTGCGTGGGCGTTGTTCCTTATGATGGCTTTCGGCTTATCGGCGGAGTGTTCCGTGGCTATCGTTGATGATCTATGTGTTAGACGTGACCTGCAGGCCGAGGCGATACCGGGCGACCGCGACCAAGTGTTGGCTACTCGGATGATTCGCTGTACATAGGCGATTTGCTGAGATGGGACGGTGCCCATAGAGAAGTGGCGTATGTCTGTGACCAAGCCGGCCGGCTTAGGGATGGTCTGATCAACGAGGCCGGAAAGCGAAGCAAACCACTGGCCGCGAGGGCGCTGGCGGCGATGCCTACACCGGCAGCTACAGCGCCCAGTTCAACGGCTCGAACAGCGGGCCCAAGAGCATCACCAACCAGGAGCGCGTACCGGTCGTGCCGGGCAAGAGCGTCACCGCCAGTGTGATGGTGCAGCAAGGCGCCTCGGATGCCGGCGACGCCTCCGCGCAGGTGCTGATCGTCTGGTACGACGCCGCTGGCAACATGCTGCCGGGTGGGCTGGGCTCTTCGTGGTCCTCGGGCAACGTGGTGGACAGCGGCTCCGGTGGCGCCTGGCACAAGTCCTCGGTCACCGCCACGGTGCCGCCGGGTGCGGCCTTCATGACCATCGGTGCCAGCGCCAACAAGCGCGCCGGCGGCGATCCGTTGTGGGTGGACGACTTCCAGTGGACCTATACGCCGGTCGAATCGGGCATCAAGGAGTTGCCGGTCGACAAGGCGTACTGGTTCGACTACGACAAGGAAAACCGCGTCACCGTCAGCAATGGTGTGCTGCAGGCCGGCAAGATCGTCATCGCCAACGACGACACCAGCTCGCTGCAGAGCTACGACAAGGACGGCAAGGTCACCCTGCGCCAGTCCTACGACAACGGGGTGCTCAAGCGCCAGCAGTTGTTCTACGACGACCAGGGCCGGGTGGTGCGCATCGTGCAGACGCTGCCGGACAACGTCACCCGTTTGCTGGAGACCAGCCGCTACGACGTCTCCGGGCGCCTGCTGGAGCGCCGCCAGTACGCCGATGACGGCTCGGCCAAGCGCATCGATGTCAGCAGCTACGACGCCGATGGCCGGCTGATCAGCCAGAGCGCCTACGGCATCCCGATGGGCGGGGTGTATCAGCCGGTGGACGAGGACGGCAACCCGCTGCCGCTGCCCGACGACGGGCTGGAAGGGCTGCAGCTGCTCAGCGTGGTCAACTACCAGGACGGCACGCCGGCCACCGGTTACGACGCGGCCGGCCGCCTGCGTGGCTACCGCTACTCGCTGGTGCGTAACGAGCAAGGCAGTGGCATGACCACGCCCGAAGGTTACACCCACACCTACCGCTACACCTACCAGGGCGCGGAGACCTACCTCACCCAGCATGTGACCGGCACCAGCACGCACCCGGGCGATTTCAAGACCAGCTACACAACTACTGAGAAAAGGTTGGCGAGCTCATCAATAGCCTGGATCTCTCGAATTGTGAGCTGTGCACTGGAAAAATATTTCAATAGACCTTTGATCGGCGCTTGACAGCCTATGGGGGAGGCGCTTTAAAGTTCACACCGTCATCACAGGGGGATGCGGCGGGCTCGCTTTGGGCATCTGTGCTTACCAGGACCGGTAGCACGAACAACAGCGCTGAACGACGTGTCCAAACGTATTTAGGGTTCACCCATCTTCTCTAGGTCTTACGGCCTGGCATGATGGTCTGCGTCTCATGGATGTGGCGATGCCGTCTGTCGATAAACTTACTGCCTACTTGGCAAAAGATCCGGCCAATCCGGAGCTTGCCTGCCAGCTGTGCGACGCTCTGATCGAAACAGGTCAGGTGGTGCGTGCCGAAGCGGTGATCGCCGCTCTGCCAGGCGATATCGCGCAGCTTGCAGGAGTGCAGTTCCGCGCCGCGCGACTGGATCTGCTGACGGGCCGTTACGCAGATGCCGAGACGCGATTGCAGCCGCTTGCCGCACGCCATCCAGCCCCTGCCCTGGATCACGATATCGCCTTTGCACAGCTGTGCCAGCAAGATCTGGACGGCGCGACACGGACGCTGGAGGTGGCGCGAGCACGTTACGGCGATAGCCCCGAATTTGCCGTGCTTGCCGCGCGGGTTGCATTGATGCGAACGGACTACGCGGCCGCCGATGCCGCACTTTCCGCCGCCTTGACGTTGGCCCCGCAACATCCAACGGCGCTGGGTCTGAGTGCGCTGTGTGCACTGGATGCCGGTGATGGAACACGCGCCGCACATCAGGCACAGCGCTCGCTGGATCTGCTTCCGGACCAGCACGAAGCGCTGCTCACCGTTGGCGCGCTGGCGCTCTATGCCCAAGACGGCACTGGTGCTGCCGAGCATTTCGAGCGGGCGCTTGGACGCTCTCCGATGTCTGGGCGCGCACTGTCCGGGCTAGGCCAGGCCCGCATGCTGCAGGGCGCATTGGGGCCGGCCAAGACGCTGCTGACACAAGCGACCCAGGCCATGCCGGCGCATATCGGAACCTGGCACGCATTGGGTTGGCTGCACCTGCTGGATGGCGAGCGCTCTGCAGCAGAGGCCTGCTACCACCGTGCCTATGCGCTGGACCGCACCTTCGCTGAATCGCACGGTGGTCTTGCGGTGGTTGCACTGCTGGATGGGAAGCAGGAAGAAGGCGAAGCGCATCTACGCAGGGCGATCAAGCTCGATCCCAACAGTATCAGCGGCCGCTACGCGCAATCTCTGCTGCTGGCAGATCGCGGCGACAAGGCGCAATCGGATGCGGTCTTTGCTGCTCTGATGCGTGATGGCGCGTTGGCCGGCGCGCAGGCGCTTGGCGCGCGAACACCCTCCGAGATGGCGTTTCGCCTACGGGCACGGCTGTCATCCAACACCGCTACAGCGCATTGACGGCCCTGCAGTGGACGCCGATACCGCCATGCATCTGCTGGCTGAGACGCTGCTGGCCTCAGCCAAGATTTCTGCGCCAATCCTGCTGATCACGCTGGTGGTCGGCCTGGTGATTTCGGTGCTGCAAGTCGTTACCCAGATCCAGGAAATGACGTTGACCTTCATTCCGAAGTTGATCGCGGTGGGTGCGGTGACCGTGGTGCTCGGAAGCTGGATGCTGCTGACGGCAGTGGAACTGGCCAAGCGTATGTTCGACTTCGCGGCAGGGCTGTGACGATGGAAGCGCTCACAGGCTTCGCTCTGTTATTTGGCTACGCGTCCTTACGCTATCTACCGGTCATGGTGTTGCCCGGGATGTCCCCACTGGCATGGGCGCCGTTGCTGGTGCGTGTGATCACGATGCTCGCTTTTGCCTGGTTGACGCTGTCGGCCTTGCCAGACGGCTACGCCATGCCGAGGACTGGTCAGCCTGTCGCACTCCTGTTGGCAGCAGCAGGCGAGTTGATGATTGGCGGAATCTTTGGGCTGGCCTTCCTGATTCCAAACGCGGCGCTACATAGCAGTGGCTGGCTGATGGACATGCAAGCTGGCCTGGGTGCCGCGGCACTGCTCAATCCGGCCAGCGCGGATACACAGGAATCGCTACTCGGGCACGCGCTGATGCTGGCCGCCACGGTGCTGTTCTTTTCGCTGGATCTGCATGTGCTGTTGTTCAAAGGGCTTGTGGCCAGCACTGCGATCGTGCCGCTGGGCCGCATGAGCCACCCTATTGATGCGGAAGCGTTCTTTGCATTGCTTGGCAGTAGCTTCGTCGTTGCCTTGATGGTGGTCATGCCGGTGGTGCTCGGCTTGTTCATGGTCGATGTGGCGGTGGGTTACGCCTCGCGCTCGATGCCACAGGCCAACGTGTATTTTCTGGCACTGCCGCTCAAGGTTGCAGTCGCACTTGGATTGCTCGCATTGTCGTTAGCCTATGCACCCGCGTTGATCGGTCGGTTGTTTGTCAATGCGGTGAACCAGGTGCCGCAACTGTTGGGAGCGCCCTGATGGCCGATGCCGACCAGGACAAGACCGAGCAGCCGACGCAGTCGCGTCTGGAAGACGCGCGTCGTAAAGGTGAAGTCGCAAAAAGTCCCGACCTGACATCCGTGCTGATGTTGGGGATTTTCGTAGTGGTCACGATGCTAACCGGGCGCGATGTCGCTGTGGCGCTGACCAATGCGACTCGTAATACCGTGCAATTGGCGGGGGTCAAGCCACGCATCGGAGCCGATCTGGTCGCCTGGCTCATCAATACCTATGGTGGCCTGCTGCAGGCGATGATGCCCTTGATCCTTGCACTTGTGGTTGCTGCGGTGGTTGCCAATCTCGGGCAGACCGGGCCCATCTTCAGCACCCATGCGCTTGCACCCAGCCTGCAGCGCATGCATCCCATGAACGCAATCAAGCGCCTGTTCTCCATGCGCGGCCTGTGGGAGCTGGGCAAGCTGTTCCTCAAGCTGGCCACGCTTGGTCTGCTTGCCTATATCGCTGCCGGCCATGCGCCCTCGTTTGTTGGAGAAATTGCGTTGTCGTCGCCAGCGCAACTTGTCGAGAAATTACGCTCCGGGTTCTGGACCGCCTCGGTCTATGTGTTGCTGGTATTGCTGGTCGTTGCGGTGGCGGATTTCGCTTTCATGCGTAAGGATCATGGCAAGAAAATGCGCATGAGCCGGCGCGAGGTGCGCGACGACGCCAAACGCCGCGATGGCGATCCAGAGGTCAAATCCAGGCAGCGCAAGCAGATCCGTGACCTGCTCAAGACAGTGCGCTCGTTGCCGCGCGTGGCCGATGCCGATGTCATTCTGACCAACCCCACCCATTACGCGGTTGCTGTGCAGTACCGGCCGCGCACCATGCGTGCGCCGATTGTGCTGAGCAAGGGGCGTGGCCTATTGGCGGCGCGTGTCCGCCGCGCAGCGCAACGAGCAGGGGTACCGGTGGTGCGGATGCCGGCCTTGGCGCGTGCGCTGTACCGCGACTGTGCGATCGATACTCCGGTTCCGGAAGATCTGTTCGATGCATTGGCGCCGGTGTACCGCCGCCTCTATGCAAATCGCAGCCATGGAGTTGCCGCATGAAAGGAATGCTGGCGGCATTTCTGCAGGACAAGCGCGACCTGGCTTTGGTCGGGCTGGTCGTTGGCATCTTGATGGTCTTGTTCGTGCCGGTGCCGTCGGCCCTGCTTGACCTGCTGTTGATCATCAATATCAGCCTTGCGCTGCTGATCCTGCTGGTGACCTTCTTCACCGAGTCACCACTGAATTTTTCGACCTTTCCGACTCTTCTGCTGATCGCCACCATGTTCCGGCTGGCATTGAACGTTTCGGCGACCCGACTGATTCTCGATGGGGCCGATGCCGGGCGCGTTATCGGTGCGATCGGGACCTTTGTGATTCGTGGAAACTACGTGGTCGGGATCGTGGTCTTCCTGATCCTGGTCGTGGTGCAGTATGTGGTGGTCACCACCGGCGCCCAGCGCGTGGCAGAAGTGGCTGCGCGTTTCACGCTGGATAGCATGCCCGGCAAGCAGATGAGTATCGATGCCGACATGAACATGGGGTTGATCGACGAGCATGAAGCGCGCCGTCGCCGCAAGCAGATCGAGAAGGAAGCCAACTTCTACGGCGCAATGGATGGTGCGACCAAGTTCGTCAAGGGCGACGCAATTGCCGGCATCGTGATCGTGCTGATCAATATCATCGGTGGGCTCGCCATCGGTATCGCACAGATGGGCATGCCGTGGACCGAGGCGGTGCAGCGGTTTACGTTGCTGACCGTCGGCGATGGCATCGTGACCCAGATCCCCTCGCTGGTGATCGCCGTGGCAACCGGCATCATCATCACGCGCGCCGCAGCGGATGCCCGCCTGGGAGCCGAGATTCCGCGTCAGATTCTATCCAACCCACGCGCTCTTGCGGTTGTGGCAGTCGCGTTGTTGCTGATGCTGACGTTGCCTGGATTCCCCAAGCTGCCGGTCATTGCCGCGCTGGTCGGTGTTGCGGTAATGGTGCGCTACAGCTTGATCAAACGCGAGCCGACAGAGCCCACGAGCGACGAAGACGCATCCCATGGCCCTACGGTGCAGGAAGAGTTGCAGCAGGCCATGCGGGTCGAGCCGATCGAGATACGCATGGGAGCGGCACTGCACGAGCTCCTGCTCGGGCCATCCGGGGACTTCGCCCTGCGCATCGTCAACCTGCGCAAACAGGTCGCAGGCGAACTGGGTTTTGTCATTCCCAAAGTGCAAAGCAGCCTGCGGACGGACCTGGACCGTCATCATTACGAATTGTTGGTTGAAGGTAACCGCGTCGGCCAGGGAGAGATTCATCCGGACCGCCTGCTTGCGATCAATCCAGGTGGAACGCGCATGAAACTGGAAGGACTGGAGACCCGAGATCCTGCCTATGGGTTGCCGGCGCAATGGATCGTGCCCGAATCACGGCAGGCGGCACGTGCAGGCGGCTACACACTGGTGGAGCCCGACACGGTGCTTGTCACGCATCTGAACGAGCTGGTCAAGCGGCATGGGCCGGACTTGTTGAGCCGTAGCGAGACAGAGCGGCTGCTATCGCGCCTGGACGAACTCCGAGCCCCGCTTGTCGCCGAGCTGGTTCCCAATGTACTCACGTACTCAGACGTCCAGAAAACACTGCAGATCCTCCTGCGCGAGCAGGTCAGCATTCGCAATCTCGAAGCCATTGTTGAAGTGCTGCTGGACGCGGGGCGCACCCAGAAGCAGCCCGATGAACTTGCCGAGCGCGTGCGTGAACGACTGGGGGCAACGATCTGCCAGCGCTTTCAGGACGCGCGAGGCGAGTTGCATGTGCTGACCCTGGAGCCAGGAATCGAGCGGACCCTGATGGGCCAGCAGCGCAGTGGCGAAGGCCGTGGCGCGTTGTTCACCGATATGGCGCAGTTGGACGGCTTCATTCGGCAACTCGCCAACCAGGCCGAGGCTATGATGGGGCAGAACCGCCTGCCGGTGTTGTTGTGCCCCTCGCCGTTACGTCGGGCCCTTCGTGGACTGATTCAGCGATCCCTGCCTCATGTCGCCGTGCTGGCGCTCAATGAGGTGCCTTCCACCGCCCTTGTCCGCTCGTTCGCTGTGGTGGGCATGCCGATGCAGGTTGCAGCATGAGCGAGACCATCCAGGCCATCAGCCGCAGTTTGAACGCCGATATTCAGGCGTTGACCGCGGTCAGCCAGAACGTGGCGAATCTCAATACGCCCGGGTACCAGAGCGTGCGTGCACGGAGTGACTTCGCTGTGGCCAGTGGCGCCTCTTCAATGGCCGTGCAGCGTGGAGACGGTGCGCTGCGGGAAACTGGACGTGGTCTGGATCTCGCTCTGCGCGGGAACGGCTTCTTCGTGAGCCAGCAGGATGGTCAGCAGCGGTTGCTACGCATGGGCAGTTTCGTCCGCGGTGCCGACGGCAGCCTGCGCACCCGCGAGGGGGCCGCAGTCTTGACCGATGCTGGCGTGCTGACCTTGCCCCTTTCCGATATCCGCATTGACAACCAAGGCGGCATCTGGGACGGCGAATCGCTGCTGGCGCACCTGAGTATCGTTGAGGTGGCTGACCCGGCTCGGTTGATTCCCAGCGAAGGGGGATACCGCTATGACGGTGCGCTGACGCAATGGAAAGGAACCGTGCAGCAAGGCAGCGTCGAACAATCCAATGTCGATGCAGCTGCCGAAACCATGCAGCTCATCGAACTGTCGCGCCATGCCGAATCGGTACAGCGTGTCATCTCCCTTTACGACCGAGCGATGGATACGGGCATCAACCGTATCGGCGACAACTGACAGGATAGCCGCAATGATCGATGCGCTTTATATCTCATCCACCGGCCTGCGCGGTCAGCAGCAGCAGATCGATGTGATCTCCAACAACGTGGCCAATATGCAGACGCCCGGCTTCAAGCGTGGCCGTGTCAACTTTGCCGAGATCGCCAACGCTCCGCTGCCCGGTCAGGAGATTGGTCAAGCCACCAATGTGCACGGCGGCGGCATCCGTGTGAGTTCCACATCGGTGGAATTCGGCGCGGGCGCCTTGCAGCCCACGCGTAATCCGTTGGATCTTGCGATCGACGGTGACGGTTTCTTCGAAATTGAAAACGCCAATGGCGAGCAGTTCTATACGCGGTCGGGGCGTTTCCATGTTGATACCGAGGGCTATCTCGCAATTTCCAATGGCATGCGCTTGTCTGCGGGAATCCAGGTCCCGCAGGGCGCTGCGGACGTGCTGATCTCCTCTTCGGGCGAGGTGAGCGCCAAGCTCGATGGCAGCGAGGAGCGCTCGGTGCTTGGCAGCATTGGTCTGGTCAGCTTTGTCTCCACAGAAGGCCTGGAGTCACGCGGGGAAAACGTGTTTCAGGCCGCCGGCCGCTCCGGTGAGTCGATTCCGCTGGCGGCAGGCAGCAATGGCGCCGGGAAGTTGCAGCAAGGCTATCTGGAAGCGGCCAACGTCGACATGATCGACGAAATGACCGGCCTGGTGTTGGCGCAGCGTGCGTATCAGCTCAACGCACGCGTACTGCAGGCTTCCGACCAGATCCTCGAAACCATCAACAATTTGCGCCGCTGATGATCAGGACGTTCACCCTGCTGTTGATGGTCTCTTGCGCCAGTGCGCAGGCCAGCAGCATTTCGCCCGATCGATTGATCGCGACGGCGCGCGCGTCGTTGGATGGATTGTCCAGCACCCTTCCCGGCGAACTGGTGTTTACTCCCGCCGCACTGCCTGCGTCTCAATTGAAGGTGGAGTCCGATGCCGCACAGGTAACGCTGCAGGCCGCGCCGATCGACGGCAGCTGGCCGCGTAAGCGGGTCGGAGTGCCCGTCCATGTTTTGGTTGACGGTGTACCCAGCCAGACCAGGATGGTCTGGTTCACGGTGCAATGGTGGATGGAGCGACCCACCTACGGACGCGCATTCGCAGACGGCACCCCGAGTGGACAGCTTGCGTTGGTGACCAAGCGCATGGATGTGGCTGGTGTGCTCACTGTCGGCGAAGCGTCGTTAGAAAGGAATGTGCCCGTAGCAGGCCGGCTGATTCACGCAGTACGCGCAGGTGATCTGGTGCAGGCGCGTGACTTCGCTGCTGCGCCGACCATTGCGCGCCACGATCCGGTGACCTTGCGCGTTCGTCGTGGTGCTGTGGAGCTGCGCATGCCAGCGGTAGCCACTGCGGATGGTCAACCAGGGGACGCAATTGCGGTTCTGCCGCAGGGCACACGCACACCGGTGCGGGCGCGTGTCATTGCCAGTGGAGAGGTGTCCATTGAACAGTAAGGATCTGGCTGTGGCCGGGGCAGTGCTGATGGCGATTGCGAGCCACGGCGTGAGTGCACAAGAGAGCCTCATTAATCCGGGTACCTATCGGGGCATTGCGGCAGACCGACGCGCGTATCGCGTGGGTGATGTGCTGACGGTGAATGTATTGGAGGCCGCCAGGGCGCGCTCCGGTGCGGCGACCGATGCAGGGTCGGATGTTCGCCTGAGTGGCACCGCCGGCAATAACGCCTATCGTGGCAGTTTTGATGCGGGGTTGTCTGGCGCTACCAAAGGCAGCGCAGAGACCTCTCGGGTGGGCGAACTGCGCACGCAGTTGTCGGTGCAGGTCAAGGACGTTCTGAGCGATGGATCGCTGGTGGTCGAAGGCGAGCAATCGCTATTGATCAACAAGGAAGACCAGCGCATCACGCTGAGTGGCATCGTGCGGCCTGACGATATCCTGGCCGATAACACCGTCTGGTCGCACCGGCTCGCCAATGCGCGCGTCGAATTCAATGGCAAGGGGGTCGTTGCCGAGTCGCAGCGTCAAAGCGTGGCCTACCGGCTGCTCAAGTGGCTGAGGGTGCTATGAACCTGCGTTTGCTGGTACTGCTACTTGCCACGGCTGTTGCTCCGGCGCATGCCGCTGCCGTCTCCGAGGTCAGGATCAAGGACATCGCCCGTATTGCCGGTGTGCGCGAGAACCCGCTGACCGGGTACGGACTGGTGTTCGGTCTCTCCGGCACCGGCGATTCGGCGCGTAACCGCGCGACCGTGCAATCGGTCGGCAACACGCTGCGCAACTTCGGCGTCAGCGTCGAGCTGGGCGACCTGTCTAGTCGCAACGTCGCAGCCGTGCTGGTGACTGCGAAACTTCCAGCGTTCGCTGAGCCTGGTCAGCCGCTCGATGTCCAAGTGGCCTCGGCGGGCGATGCGCGGAGCCTGACCGGCGGCACGCTGATGCTGGCGCCGCTGAGCGGACCTGATGGCAAGATCTACGCCATTGCACAGGGCGCGATCTCGGTCGGTGGATATCAATTCGAGGCAATCACTGCCTCGGTGCAGAAGAATCATCCAACGGTGGGTTGGATTCCTTCCGGCGCCACCGTCGAGCGCGCTGCTGCCCTGGATGTTGCCGGTGAGCCTGGGACCTTGAGCATCCTGCTGGATGAGGCGGACTTCACTACCGCCAACAGGATTGCGCAAGCGGTAAGCGCCAGCCTGCCGGGCGTGACCGCTGAAGCGGAACATGCCGGTAAGGTGGTTGTTCACTATCGGGACAATCCTAGCCGCGTGGCACGCATTTCGCAGATCGAGAACGTGCGGGTGACGCGTGAACGCCCTGCCCGCGTGATCATCAACGAGCGCACTGGCACGGTGGTGGCAGGGGCCAATATCCGGCTGGGCCAGGTCAGCATTTCGCATGGCGATCTGCGCGTGGAGATTTCAACGCGGTACAGCGTCTCGCAGCCTGATGGGTTGCTAGTGCGTCCCGGTGCCGGTGTGCGCAGCGTATTGGTGCCGGAGAGCACCATCACGACGGAGGAGCCGATCGCTCCCCTGGTCTCGGTTGCGGAAGGTGCCACCGTGGCGGACCTCATCTCCGCATTGCGTACCGCCAAGCTGACCACGCGCGACGTCATCGCCGTACTGCAATCCGTCAAATCCGCAGGCGCCCTCGATGGCGACCTGATCATCCAGTAGGTCACTCATGTCTCAAGATCTCACCGTTGACGCCGTGCGCATGGCTCTGAGCCTCAACAAGCTCAAGGCCGAAGTGACCAGTTGGAACATCGCCAATGCGTCGAGTCCCGATGCGCCGGTGTTCGTCATCGATCAAAGCCGTACCGATCGCGTGTTGAACGCCGCCGCTGGTGGCAGCCCCAACGATGTCGCCGCACTGTTGCACAGTCCCGATTCGCCCACGCTGGCGATTGTAGATCAGCGTTACGACACCCAGCGCGCCAGTCTCGACGACCTGGTTGCCGAGTCGGTCTCGGCAGGCCTGAACTACCAGGCATTGACCGAGTCGCTGAGCCGACACTTCGGTCTGATGCGTCTTGCGGTTACCGGCAGGAGTGGCGCATGAGCATTGATGCAATTCTCGACGCGAGCCGCGCAGGCATGCAGAACGAGCGTTTACGTATGGATTTGGCCGGTCGGCATATTGCCGTTGCCAATCAGCCGATTGATCCCCGCCAACTCGCCGCATCGGCGGCTGGTTCGTTTGCCGAAGCGGTCGGCGTCAACGATGGCATGGATGCCGTGCGTAGCCTCGGAACACGCATGGTGCTTGATCCGAAAAACCCCATGGCCGACGCGCAGGGACAGGTGCACTACCCGGCAGTGGATATGGTGAGCGAGATGACCAGCCTGATGACGGCCAGCCGTGGTTACGAGGCCAACGTGCGTTCATTCAATGTGTTGCGCAGCATGGTGTTGCGTGCTTTCGAAATTGGAGCCAAGTGATGGCGATCGAAGCGATTGGTGCGATTGGCCCGGCGCAGGTGGAAGCACTTGGCGCTCCAGCCGCTGCCATCGAGGGAGTGAACTTCGCAGATGTGGTGGCACGTGGCATATCAGGTGCAGATGGCGCCATCCAGACCGCCGATCAGCAGATACGCGCGATGGCTGCAGGCCAGGAAGTGGCTCCACACGATCTGATGATCTCGCTGGAGGAGGCGCGCATGCATCTCACCTTGCTGGCCGAGGTACGTAACAAGCTGGTCGAGGGGTACCAGGAACTTTCGCGCATGCAACTCTAAGGACAACGGCGTGATTTCCTCTTTTAAGACGACATATACAGCACTGACGCCTGCTCGAAAGGTGGGTCTGTTCATTGCTGTGGGTAGTTTGCTGCTACTGACTGCTGCGGCGATCTGGTGGGCGTTGGTTCCACGCGAGGCGCTGCTGCTTGGCGAGCTCAAGCAGACTGACGCCGCCGAGATCTCGGCGGCCTTGGACGAGTGGAAAGTTCCGCATAGCTACACCGCGGATGGCAGCGGCATTCTGGTCGAACAAAACCAGGTGCACCCGCTGCGGATGCGTCTGGTCTCTGCCGGCGTTCCGAAAGGTGGCCACGTCGGATTCGAACTATTCGACACCAATGAGTTCGGTGTCACCGAGTTCGCCCAGCGCATTAACTACCAGCGCGCACTGCAGGGTGAGATCGAACGGACCATTGCCACCATTCCCGGTGTCGACGCGGTACGCGTGCACCTATCGATCCGCAGGCCGGGGGTGTTCCTGGCCGAAGACAGTCAGTCAAAGGCATCGGTGGCGGTGTCGCTTGTCCCGGGGGCGGCGCTAACAGCCAAGCAAGTCAGCGGTATTCGTGACCTGGTCGCTTCGGCAGTGGATGGGCTGACGCCCGAGGCGGTCGTTGTGGTCGGGCCAACCGGCCTGCAGCTCGGCGGAAGCGCCAATGATGCCGCAGGCGGTGCGCAAGGCGATCTGGCGCGTCAACTGGGTGCGGATTACGAGCGTGATATCCGCAAGATCCTGGAGGCCCAGCCGTCGACGGCTGGTGCCTCCATCTCTGTCAACGTCGCGCTCAATTTCGATAAGGTCCGCACCACTAGCGAGCGCATGCTGGTGGCGCCTGGTCAGGACCACGGTACGTTGGTGCGGCGTAGTTCCAGCTCCGATCGCGCCGCGGATGGCGGAAGTGGGGCGGTTCTAAACGAGCAGGTGGAATATGCGCACGGCACCGAGAAGCAGGAAGTCACGCGCGCCACTGGGCGGGTGGAGCGGATCAGTGTGGCCATTGCCGTGCATCAGCCGTTGACCGACGTCGAGCAGCAACGTTTGCAGCGGCTAGTCATGGCAGCCATCGGTGGAAATGCCGGGCGCGGCGATGTCGTCGAGATCGGCGTCGCTTCAGCTGCGCTTGCCAGCCAGCGACCAGATTCATCGCCATCGATCGCGCGTCATGCCGATCAGCCGGCCGTAGGCAGTGGCAGCGTGGGTTTTGCACGGGGTACAGGCACTGTGTTCTGGCTCCTGGCGGCCGTTGTGATCAGCCTGATCAGCGGGTTACTGATCGGCAAGGTTGTCACGCAATCACGCCATAAACGTCTGAGCCGCGAACAAAGCGAGCAGGCAGCACAACAAATCAAGGCGTGGCTGGTAGGGCCTGCACATGAGCGTCTCTGAGGTCTTGCGCAGGTCGGCACTTCTGGCAAGCGTGATGCACGCTGGTGAGCGTCGACGTCTGCTCGCATCGTTGCCGGCAGACATCGCCCTGCAATTGCGCGCGCAGATCGCGGTCGTCCGTCGCCACAGGTGGGATGACCCCGCCCTGGTCGAGCCAATGTTGCGGGCATCAGATGTGCGCCGAGATCAGCCCGATGGCCAGTTGGGCCTGGAAGAGATCGTGCAACTGTCGCGCACCTTGGGGGCTGCTACCTTGAGCCGGGTGATCATGGCGACCTCGCCAGGAGATGCATCCTTCATCCTTGCCGCGCTTGAGCCAGCAACCGCCAAAGCGGTCAGTGCCGAACTCGTATCGAGCAGGCCGCTTCCGCCCGCGTTGGCCGCGTCTGTAAGGAACGCTGCGCACGTGCATTCCACGATCGCTGATCCAGCCCTGAGGGCGCTGCCATGAAACGTCTGGCCGGGTCGGATGACTGTCGTCCATGGTACGCACCGGTACAGCACGGCACCGACAACGCAATGCCTGCCATCACGCAGGAGCAACGCGTGTTGGAGGAGGCGCACGCGAAGGGCTATCAGGAAGGGTTGGCACGCGCACATGAAGAGGCCGCAACGTTGGCGCAGCGTGAGCTAGCGCAACGGACAGACGCCTTGCAGGCGGAGGCGCGTGCCGCACGGGAAACGATCGAGCGCCTGCATGCACAGATGCAGACGTTGATTGCGGGGCTGACAGAAGCCGTCGAGGAACAGGCGCAGCGCAGCCATGAGGTTGCTGTGGAGGTTGCGTTCCAGGCAGTCACACAGATTGTCGGCAGTGCCTATGCGCAATCTCACTTGCTGCCTGATCTATGTCTGCGTGCGGTGCGTGAGGCTGGACATCAAGCTGTCGCACTGCATCTGTCCGAACAGGACCTGGCGCTCTGTTCCAACATCACTGCCCTGCCTGTCCTGTGCGATATGACGCTACAGCCCGGTCAGTGCATTCTGGAAACGCGTGCCGGTCGCACCGAGTTCGGCCTGGACGTACGACTCGCGGCGCTGCGGACGGCGTTGCTGGATGGCCTCTCCACCTACCAGCATGTGCCACGGTGATGAGTCTCAGCCTGCATCTGACCACTGCGATCCAGTCAGCCTGCTATGTTCGCCGCTATGGCCGTGTCTGTGCATTCAATGGTCTGGTGATCGAGGCCGATGGACCCGAGGCGCGCGTGGGAGACCTCTGCGAAGTGGTCCTGACGCCGGAGGGGCGCCGCGTGGATGCGCAGGTGGTGGGGCTCAAGGACGGTCGGCTGCTCCTGATGCCCTACGGAGACATCACAGGCCTGGCACCCGGCGCGCGGGTGGAAACGACGGCAAGGTCGTTGGATGTGCCGGTGGGGAACGCATTGCTGGGACGCGTGGTGGACGCCTTCAGCCGTCCTCTGGATGCGGCAGGCCCCTGCATCCTTGAGCAACGCTATCCGTTGCATGCGGCTCCGCCCAATCCATTGGAACGACGGGATATTACTCAGATTCTGGAAACCGGAGTGCATGCGGTGGATAGCCTGTTGACGTTGGGGAAGGGCCAGCGCGTTGGCATCTTTGCCGGCAGCGGGGTGGGTAAAAGCACGTTGCTGGGCATGTTCGTCCGCCATGTCAAAGCAGATGTGATCGTGCTTGCATTGATTGGCGAGCGTGGCCGCGAAGTTGGCGATTTTGTACGCCATACGCTTGGTCCGGACGCAATGACCCGCTGCGTGGTCATGGCCGCCACTGCCGATCAGCCGGCACTGGTGCGTACCCATGCGGTACACGCCGCTCATGCGGTCGCGGAATTCTTCAGAGACCAGGGTAAATCGGTACTGCTGGTGGTGGACTCGATGACTCGGTTCGCCATGGCACACCGCGAAATCGGCCTGGCCAGTGGCGAGCCGCCCACCTTTCGCGGCTATACCCCATCGGTTTTCTCGTGGTTGCCACGGATCGCCGAACGTTGCGGAAACTTATCAGGGGGGGCGATTACCGCCATTTATAGCGTGCTGGTGGAAGGCGACGACCTCAATGAGCCGATCACCGACCATATGCGCGCCATCCTGGATGGACACATCGTGCTGGACCGCCACTTGGCCGCAAAGGGCCACTATCCGGCAATCAATGTCTTAGCCAGCGTCAGTCGCCTGCTCAATCAGCTGGCCGCACGTGAGGATGTCGAGTTGGCAGCGCACGTGCGTCGTGTGCTTGCCGTCCTGGAAGATTCCCGTGATCTGGTCGAGCTCGGCGCGTATCAGCGGGGTGCCAACCCAGTACTTGATCAAGCGCTGGAGGCATGGCCGCAGCTGGAAGCAGTTCTAAAGCAGGCACATCTTGCGCCGATGGCGCGGCTTGATTGCTTGCGCGCGTTACAGCGCGCGCTGTCATCGGGAGCTGCACATGTCTGACGAGAACGCCGGTCAGAAACTCCCGCGACTTGCCGTGCTGGTGCGCATACGCGATCTGCAGGCACGCAAGGCGTCGCTGGCGCTACGAGGCAGGCTGCTTGATGTGCGCGCAGCGCAGGCCCACGTGGAGCTTTGCGATCAACGCGTTGATGCTGTCGTCGCCTGGAAGCATCGTGCGGACAATGGTCTTTTGCAGCTGGGCAGTTATCAACTGGCCTTGGACATCGAATCTGTTGCTCACGTAGAGCAGATGCAAGCATCGCTCGACGCCAGTGCGTGCGAGCAACGACTGAATGCCGCGCGAGTGACGTACCGCGATGCCTGCGCGGAGCAGCGCGCTGTCGATGAACGTCACCAGCGTCTGGCAGAGCAAGCCTTGCGAGACCACGAACGGAGCGAGTCCGATGCCGCCGCAGAGTTGTGGCTAGCCCGGAGAACATTCGATGGCCATTGAAACAGGAATGGCCTCCCCGGCCTCAGTTCCGGTCAAGCCCAGGGCAGAGCCGCGCGAAGATCGTCCATCGAAGGATGCCGCGGCTTTCGAGCGCTGGCTGACATCAGAGCGTTCTCCCGCCAACTCAATGACCGCAGCGCCCGAGCAGGCTGTACAAGCCGGCACCCTCTCTGCCACGCATGCAGGACATGATGCCGATCCGATGATGGCGCTGGATTCCATGGTCTTTGAGTGGACGGCAACGGCTACGTACCTGATGTCGTATGTGGATCGCCCGGGACATGGTCACGACGTCATGGCGCTCAATCTCGCGCGGGCGGACAGCAACACGATTGACCATGCGTTGCCTAAAGCTGCTGTCAGCATGTCCGATCTGCAAGCTGCGATCGGTCGTAGATCCGGTGTGCTTGGACCGCATGCCGGCGTTACGGGATTGTCGGCGACATCCATCGCGCATGCCGACCCTGACGCCGAACAGCCACTGCGCGAGTCGTCCTCGGCCAGTCTTGGCGCATTGGCCGAATGGATGTCGCGGTCGATGAAGCACATTACTGGTGCGGACGGGCGCTCCACCTGGTGGGTGCGCGACTATCAACTTTCCGGCGCGCACGTGCCGGCGCTTCTCGATGCATTGCTGCAGTCCGGCCAGGCCTTGCCGGACCGCATCATGCTTAACGGCGCGCTCGTCTGGCAACGCTCCTCTCTTAGTCAAGGTGTCAACAATGGCGATTGATTCGATCGGTGCGATCGTAAACAACGGTAGCGCAAGCGCGCAGTCGAACAACACGATCGACCAGGACGGCTTCATCAAGCTGTTCCTGTCGCAATTGCAGTTTCAAGATCCCCTGGAACCAGTGGACAATCGCGAGTTTCTTGCCCAGCTTGCACAGTTCAGCAATCTGGAGCAGTCGCGTCAGCTCAGTCTCAATTCCGAAGGAATGTTGAGCATGAACGCCACGAGCCAGAGTTTGAGCTTGTTGAATCGTCGTATCGAAGTCACGCAGGCCTCTGGCAGCACTGCTACCGGCTTGGTCAAGGCTATCGAGTTCAGTGCCTCCGGTCCGCTGTTGACTGTCGAGACCAGTGCCGGTGTGCTGACCGGTATTCGTCTGCCGCAGATCACGCTGGTTCAGCAGTAAGGGACATCCTATGTTTCAAGCACTCTACAACTCGCTTTCCGGCCTCTTCAGCTTTTCCAAAAGCCTGGATACGGTGAGTAATAACGTCGCGAATATGAACACACCTGGCTTCCGCGGGAGTGACTCATTCTTCGAAAATCTGGGCGGGGAACACGGGACGCGGATTGTTGGTGCCGGACTGCGCACCACGGCTGGCGATCTGCGACAAACCGGCAATGCAACGGATGTCGCGGTGGACGGTGCAGGTTACTTTGTTCTGCGCGATTCCAGCGGAGCTCTGCATTACACGCGCGCGGGTCAATTTATCTTCGATGACCGCGGCGTCCTGGTGGACAGCGTCAGCCGCTATGAGGTCATGTCCATCAATAGCACCGGTCAGCTGTCGCAGCTCAATCTGGATGGTCTGCGTACCCTTGATGCAAGGCCTACGACAAGCGTCAGGTTGAGCGGCAATCTGTCTCCAACCTCTACCGGCAGTTCGGTCAGTGATATCAAGGTTTACGATGCAGCCGGTACGGTCCATACACTCAGGATCAATACCAGTGCACCAGTAGCAGCGGTCGGATCGGGTCGCAGCTATCGCGTCACCGTCACCGACGAAACGGGCGCGCAGGTAGGCAGTGGTGATCTGCGTTTCAGTACCAGTGGCATGCTTGAAACAGGTTCGGGTAGCATCGAAGTCACGCTCTCGGCAGCAGCAAACAGCCAGAAGGTCACGCTTGGATTTGGTACACCGGGCACATTCACCGGAACGACGAGTCTGTCCGGTTTGACCGATAGCTTGACCGCCACCGTGGAGAACGGCAGCCCGGTGCTGGGAATCAATGCTTTGGCATTCGATAGTAAGGGTGTGTTGCAGGTCACCTACAGCTCTACCGAGAAGCGCCAGGGTGCGCAGCTCGCATTGGCAGCTTTTCAGAGTGAAAGTACCCTGGAACTTTCCAGTGGTCGAATGCTGTCGGATGTCGAAAGTCAGCGCAGTGAACTCGGGCGTGCTGGTTCCACTGTCTTTGGGAACATTCAGGGCGGTAGCCTGGAGATGTCCAATATCGATCTGACTCAGGAGTTTGCGGACATGTTGATCATCCAGCGAGGCTATCAAGCCAGTTCGCGTGTGATGACTGTCAGCAACGAAATGATCGAGCAGCTCTACAACAGCACACGGGGCGGCTAAGGAATGAAACGTCTTGGTTGGCTTCCTCCTGCAAATGCACGAACGCTTTGCGACACCTTGCAGTCGCGCTATGACGCATGGCTTGACCAGTGGTCGGTATCGCATGGCCAGGACGGTCAGTACCCGCGTGTGTCGATTGCACAGCTACCCGAACAGTCGTGCGATTTCTCCGATTGGTACATCGATGATGCGGGTACGGGCGGCGCCTTCGGCCTTCGCTTGAGTAACGCATCGCATTCTGAAATTGGTGCGGGACTGTTGAAATTGTCTGGTGCTGCGGACGTGCAGATCTGTGGAAAGGTGGGCGAAGACGCACTGAAGGCGCTATTGACGTCCCTGTCAGGCAAGTTGCGTCACGAAGCCTGCCAAAGAGACCAATCTCCCCATAATGACAGATTCCTGCTGCGGCACGGGGCACTTCATGCCACTGCGCAATGGGAGGAGTTCGAAATTGAGCTGGTAGCCGATGCAGTCTGGTGCGCGTCGCAGGGCAGCGTCCTTCACGAAGCGCAGCTGCCTGCGTTGACCCCGCGCACGGCTGCGTTGCGCTGCCAACCTGTCTGCTTGCGTGCTCAACTGACACTCGGCGAGATGGAGTTGGCCGAGATTTCCACGCTACGTGTTGGTGAGGTTCTGGTCGTCGATAGCGACACGCAAACGGCGCTTCAGTTGATGAACGGAACACATGCTCTTGCAGCCGCAGGCTTGGTTGTTTTTGACGGCCGCCGCGCGCTTGAGCTGCGTTGATTCATACACTTAATTCAGGGTCACGATGATGAAAATGGAAACGGCCACCGTAACACGCGATGTGTCGATCTTTGGACATGTCAAGGCCAAGTTGGTAGCGCATGTCGGACAAGTAGAGATGAGTGTCGACGAGATCATGGCGCTGAAGCAGGGTGATACCGTCGCGCTGGATGAATCGTGTGAGGCCTTGGTGACACTGATGCTCAATGGCAAAGCAGTTGCGAGAGGTGAATTGATGGCGGTTGGCGACAAGCTGGGCGTTCGAATTCAAGAGCTGCTCTGAGCACAAACATGCCGTCCTCCATCCCATACCGTAGCGATGCGGTGTTGAGCGCCACCACGCTCAATCCCGTCCTGGCCTGGACATGCGTTGTCCTGGTGGCGTTTGTCGTTATATTGCTCTTGCTCAAGAAGAAGGGGTTGATCGCCCGCTGGCAAGGCGGCGTACCCCTACCGATAGCGACCGGCGTCATCATCAAGCGCGCCGAGTATCGCCTCAGCCGCTCCACGGTTGTGTATCTATTGGAGGTCGAAGGCGAGAATGTCGTTATTGCCGAATCCAAGGGGCAGCTCAGTGTGCAACGCCTGGGTCAAACGACCGGAGTCTCTGAGTAATGCGTGCCCATACAAAGCGTAGCGTGCTTGCTGGGTTGGCCGCAGTGAGTTTCGGGTTGCTAGCCACATCAGCATGCGCGGATCCATTGGGTGAGGCATTGAGTGTCGCTGGGAAGCAGGAGTTCTCTTCTACGCTCCGTGTCTTCGTCCTGATGACGATGCTCTCATTTATTCCTGTCATGTTGATTGGAATGACGTGTTTCACACGCATTATCGTCGTCCTCGCTTTGTTGCGACATGCTTTGGGAATGCCGCAGACACCGCCGAACAGTGTGCTGATCACCTTGGCGATGCTGTTGACATTGTTTTCAATGGGGCCGGTGCTGGAAAAGGTTCAGCGCGATGCACTTTCGCCCTATTTGGCAGATCAGATCAGCGCCACCGAGGCAGTCTCACGTGCGACGCCATCACTGCGCGACTTCATGGTCCGGCAAACGCGTGAGTCCGACTTGCTCGCGGTGAGCGAAATGGCACGTGTGACGCCACCAAGAACGGTTGAAGAGATCCGCTTCACGCACCTTGCGGCTGCTTTTATCTTGAGCGAGCTCAAGACGGCCTTCCAGATGGGATTTGTCATTTTTCTTCCATTCTTAATGATTGATCTGGTGGTTTCGGCGGTGCTGATGGCGCTCGGCATCATCATGCTGCCTCCGGCCACAGTCAGTCTTCCGCTGAAGCTGTTGTTGTTTATCCTGATCGATGGATGGGTGCTGGTTTCCAGGACGCTGCTAGGCAGTATTTGGTCCTGATCGCAGATGGACAGGGATGCGCTGGTTACTGAGCTCTGGAGACGCTTCAAGGCCGACGACGATCTGCAGGCGAGAGACTTTCTGGTGACGGAGTATTCGCCATGGACGCGAATGGTGGCTGCCGATGTCTACCGGCGGATCGGTCGTCGCGACCTGGACTGGGCAGATCATCTGCAGAATGCGCACGTAGGCCTGCTGGAGGCGCTGAATCGATACGATCCAGCGCGTGCAATCCCTTTCACTCTTTACGCAAAGCGTCGGGTACGCGGCGCTGTGTTCAATGGGGTTCGGCAGCAAAAGCGTTCCAGCCGTCTTGAAGATCCCATTGAGATCGTCGTGGATGATGGCGGCAGTCTCGATGGCTTCATCAACACCGTTTTGCAGATTGCGACTCAACATCTGGTCGAGCAGGCGGCCGACGCGTGGCCGGGGCAGGGCATCGCCGCGGAACAGTCTCGACATATTTTAGCGCAGGCCATGCTGCAGCTTGCGCCGCGGACTCGGAGCATCTTCATGTCTTACTACTACCTGCATAAGCCGTTCGTGCAAATCGCGGGTGAATTGGGGGTGACCAAGGGCAGAATTTCGCAGCTGCACTCGGAGGGTCTGGAATGCCTGCGACGGCACCTGGGGCAGGGTTATTTTCAGAAAGGCGATTTCTTTTGATCTCTTGCCGTCAAGGTCGGTTTCCGTAATCGTCTGAAGCGTCTCGGTAGGGCTGCGTCCCAGTCCGGATCCCTTCTGATCGCCATCTGATGGAAGACGGCTCCATAGCTCAACCACGGATGGGATCAGTGCACGGGTTGGGCCGCCGGCTAGACGCAGGGCATACATCTAGGCTGCCAAGCTGTCCGCTCAAAGACTGGCGGAGCTGCATCGTGGGCAAGAAGAAGACGTTGGCGCGGTTCCTGGCCGAGACGCTGGAGAGCGCGGGTGTGGAGCGGATCTGGGGCGTGACCGGCGACAGCCTCAATGGGTTGACCGATGCCTTGCGTCAGATGCAGACGATCGAGTGGATGCATGTGCGCCACGAAGAAGTGGCCGCCTTCGCCGCAGGCGCCGAAGCGGCGGTGACGAGCAAACTGGCGGTGTGTGCGGGCAGTTGCGGGCCGGGCAATCTGCATCTGATCAACGGGCTCTTCGACTGTCATCGCAGCCGGCAACCGGTGCTGGCGATCGCCGCGCATATTCCCTCGTCCGAGATCGGCCTGAGTTATTTCCAGGAAACCCATCCGCAGGAATTGTTCCGCGAGTGCAGCCACTTCGTCGAGCTGGTGACCAACCCGGCGCAGCTGCCGGAAGTGCTGCACCGGGCGATGCGCACGGCCATCCTGCAGCAAGGCGTGGCGGTGGTGGTGATTCCCGGCGATATCGCGTTGCTGGAAGTGGACAAGCATCTGTCGAGCGCATGGCCAGCGCTGCGCGCACCGCGCGTGCTGCCGGCTGCCGAGGATGTGCAGCAGCTGGCCGCGCTGCTGCAGCAGAGCAAGGCGGTCACCCTGCTATGCGGCAGCGGGTGCGCCGGTGCGCACGATGCGGTCGTGGCCCTGGCCGATACGCTGGGCGCGCCGATCGTGCATGCGCTGCGCGGCAAGGAATACGTGGAGTGGGAAAACCCGTTCGATGTGGGCATGACCGGCTTGATCGGTTTCAGTTCCGGCTACCACGCGATGCTCAACTGCGACACCTTGATCATGTTGGGCACGGACTTCCCGTATCGGCAGTTCTACCCGAAGGACGCGACCATCGTGCAGGTGGACCGCGACCCGGGCGCGCTGGGGCGGCGCACGCCGCTGCAATTAGGCATTGCGGCGGATGTGGGCGAAACCATCGCGGCTCTACTGCCGCAATTGCAGCGCCGGGAAGATCGCCGCTTTCTTGAAAAATCGTTGGAGCACTATCGCACCGCGCGCGAGGGGCTGGATGATCTGGCGGTGCCCGCCGATCCGGGCGAGCCGCTGCATCCGCAGTTCGTTACCCGGCTGATCAGCCAGATTGCCGATCAGGATGCGGTGTTCACCTGCGATGTCGGCACGCCCACGGTGTGGGCGGCGCGCTACCTGCGCATGAACGGCAAGCGCCGTTTGCTGGGGTCGTTCAATCATGGCTCGATGGCCAATGCCATGCCGCAGGCGCTGGGCGCACAGGCGGCGTTTCCTGGGCGTCAGGTGATCTCGCTGTCTGGCGATGGCGGCTTTGCAATGTTGATGGGCGATTTCATTTCGCTGGCGCAATTGAATCTGCCGGTGAAGATCGTGGTGTTCAACAATGCCTCGCTGGGCTTTGTGGCGATGGAGATGAAGGCAGCCGGTTACCTGGACACCGGTACCGAACTGCGCAACCCGGATTTCGCCGCGATGAGCAATGCGGTGGGCATCCTGGGCATCCGTGTCGATGAGTCCTCGCAGCTGGAGCGCGCGTTGCGGCAGGCATTTGCGCATTCCGGTCCGGCGCTGGTGGATGTGCGCATTGCCACCCAGGAGCTGGCGGTGCCGCCGGCAATCAAGCTCGAACAGGCCAAGGGCATGGGCCTGTACATGCTCAAGGCGGTGATGAGCGGGCGCGGTGATGAGGTGTTGCAGCTGGTCAAGACCAATCTGCGCTGAGGCAGCGGCCACGCTGCACGCTACCGCCTGATCTTCCTGGGATCGTTCGATGCCTCGTTCGCTGCTGCGGCAATTGCTGTTGATCTGGGTGGTCATCGTGGCCGCCTGTGTGGGCGTGGCCACGATGTTGTACGGCTTGTATCGGCAGACCGAGGGCGTGCGGCTGGAGGAGGCGCGCCAGCAATTGAGCGCGCAATGCACACGCATCGTGCAACGGTATGCCGGGGCCAGCGAGGCGGCGCGCACCGGCGACGATGGAATCGGCCTGGCAGCGGTGGTGGTGCAGCTGGTGCTGGCCGACGCACCCGGTGTCGAAGGTGGCGTCTGGGATCTACACCGGGGCTTCATTGCCTATGCGTACCCCACCTACGACGGGAGCGATCATAAGACCGATATCCCCGCGGCCGAATGGACCACCATCGTGGGCACGGCGCAGCAGGCGGTGAAGGACAACACTGCCGTGCACTACCGTCGGGACGGTCGCCGCGAAGTGCTGCTGATCAGCGCCTGTCCGCTGGTGTCGGGCAGTGCGGCCTGGACGATGACGCGGGTACCCGCCAGCAAGGCCGACGCCTGGCGCCCCCTGGTCGTCGGCATGCTGTTGATCTTCGCGATGGTGGCGGTCTCGGCGATTGCGCTGGGGGTGGTGGTGCGGCGCTGGAGCCAGCGCTTGCATCGCATCCAGCAGGCATTGGCTGCCGACACGCAGACACCGCACATACCGCCGACCGGCACGCCGGAGCTGGATCGGCTGGGCGCGGCGGTCAACGACTACGCACAACGCAACGCACAGGCGCTGGCGCAGACGCGTCGCCTCGCCGATGAGCTGTCGCGGCACGAACGTCTGGCCGCGCTTGGCCGGATGACGGCCACGGTGGCGCACGAGATCCGCAATCCGATCGCCACGATGCGGCTGGCGGTGGAAAACGAGATCGCCCAGCGTGATGCCACACCCGACGCGGCGGCCCACGCCGGGATCATGCTGGCGCAGATCCAGCGCCTGGATGGGGTGGTCGAGAGCCTGCTCGGCATGGTGCAGCCGATCCGTCTGCAACGGGAGACGGTGGACGTGCAGGCCTGGTTGGGCGCGCTGCTGGCGCCGGAGCTGTTGCCACCGGGCATGCCACCGCCCCACCTGCAGATGCCGGCGGCGCCGTTGCGCTGGACATTGGATCCGCAGCAACTCGGGCGCGCGGTGCACAACCTGTTGCGCAATGCCGTACAGCACGCCGAGCCGGGCAGCGAGGTGACGCTGCAGGCGGCAGAAGCCGATGGCATGCTGCAGTTGCGGGTGTCCAACCATGGCGCGGCGATCGCCGCGCCGATCGCCGCGCAGCTGTTCGAGCCGTTCGTCAGCGGGCGCAGCGACGGCAACGGGCTCGGGCTGGCGCTGGTACGCGAGATCGTGCGCGCGCACGGCGGGCAGGTGCGCTACGCACACGCCGACGGGCTGACCGATTTCATCGTGGAGCTGCCATGGCGCGCATCCTGATCATCGACGACGACGCGCCGTTTCGTACGACCTTGCAGGCCACCTTGCGCTCGCTCGGCCACGCCGTGGTCGCCGCCGACAATGGGCCGGGCGGGCTGGCGCGGCTGAGCGAAGGCGGCATCGACATGGCGTTCGTGGATTTCCGCATGCCCGGCATGGATGGCATCGAAGTCCTGCGTGCGCGCCTGGGCGATGCGCAGGCGCGCCAGGTGCCGCTGGTGATGCTCACCGCGCACGTGTCCAGCGGCAACACCATCGAGGCGATGACGCTGGGGGCCTTCGATCATCTGGTCAAGCCGGTGGGGCGCGCGGACATCGTCGAGGTAGTGCAGCGCGCGCTGGCGAGCCGCGTGCACGACACGGCCGCCGAGATCGATGCGACCAGCGAGCCGGCCGAAGAAGACGATGCACTGGTCGGGCACAGCCCGGCGATGCGCACCGTGCACAAGCGCATCGGGCTGGCAGCCGCCTCCGATCTGCCGGTACTGATCACCGGCGAAACCGGCACCGGCAAGGAGTTGGCCGCGCGTGCGCTGCATCGTGCCAGTACGCGCGCCAACGCACCGTTCGTTGCGGTCAATTGCGCGGCCATCCCGCTGGAGTTGATGGAAAGCGAGTTGTTCGGCCATCGCAAGGGCGCGTTTTCCGGCGCAAGCAGCGACCGGCTCGGGCTGATCCGCGAAGCCGATGGTGGCACCTTGTTTCTGGACGAAATCGGCGACATGCCGCTGCCGATGCAGGCCAAGCTGCTGCGCTTCCTGCAGGAAGGCGAGGTGACGCCGTTGGGGGGCAGTGGCCCGCAGAAGGTGGACGTGCGGGTGTTGGCTGCCACCCACCGCGATCTGGCGGCCTGCGTGGCCGACGGGAGGTTTCGTAGCGACCTGCGCTATCGCCTGAACGTGGTGCCGATCGAACTGCCGCCGTTGCGCGAGCGGGGCCAGGACATCCTGCTGCTGGCGCAGCACTTCCTGCGCGGCGGCACTGGACGGGCGCAGGGGCTGTCGCCGGCGGCGCAGGAACGGCTGCTGGCGCACCGCTGGCCCGGCAACGTGCGCGAACTGCGCAATGTCATGCAGCGCAGCCAGGTGCTGGGTCGCGGTACCAGCATCGATGCGCCCGATCTGGACGAGGCGCTGGCCGACGCCGGCGAGCCAGCGCCACCGTTGAGCTCGGCGCCGGTCGGAAGCCTGCCCGAGGCGGTAGCGCGCCTGGAGCGCGAGATGATCCAGGCGGCGCTGGCGCAGAGCCAGGGCAACCGGGCCGAGGCGGCGCGCCGGCTGGGCATCCACCGGCAGCTGCTCTATCGCAAGCTGGAGGAATACGGGTTGTGACGCCTGCGCACGCGCCACCGTCGATCCACGGGTGTCCCGAAATCGGACAGGGTGGATGAAACCAGGACGTCTCGGCGCGTTGGTCTGTGCCGTGATTTTCTTATAAAACAATGCTTTATCGGTTGGCACGATTGCTGCGTTGGTCTTGGCACGCGGCCCCTTTCCGCCGCGCTGGAGACATTCCCATGCTGCGTCAGACCGTTCTTGCAATCGCCCTGGCCTGCACCATCGGCGCCGCTGCCGCCCAGGTCGGCGCGCCGCCGCCGCCGCCGGCTCCCAATGGCCCGATCGGTGGCCCGCCGGCCCCGCCGACCCCTGTCGCTGCCACGCCGGTGCGCGTGAGCGGCAGCGTCGAGCGCTTCATGCTCAATCCCAACGGCGACGTCGACGGCCTATGGCTGCGCGACGGGACCCAGGTGGGCTTCCCGCCGCACCTGTCCACCGAGGTGAAGACTGCCGTGCGCGCCGGCGACAGCGTCGTCGTGCAGGGCTTCCGGCTGGGCAACTTGCCGGTGCTGCAGGCCAGCTCGATCCGCTCCAGCCGTAGCGGCCGCGAGGTGGTCGATCGCCAGCCTACGGTCGGCGCGCCGCCACCGCCGCCGCCGACTCCCGGCCAACTGACCCCGCTGCAGTCCGACGGCACCATCCAGCGCCTGGTGTACGGGCCTGCCGGCGAGGTCAATGGCGCGCTGGTCAGCGATGGCACCGTGGTCCGGATGCCGCCGCACCTGGCACTGCAGTTCACCGACCTGCTGCGCGTGGGTGCGCCGCTGAGCGCCAACGGTTTCGGCGTGGCCACCCCCCACGGCCGCGCGATCGAAGCCACCCAGTTGGGCCGTGACCGCGCCTCGCTGCGCGCGTTGTTCAGCGCGCCGCGTCCGGACGGTCCGCTGCCGCCTGGCGCTCCGCTGCCGCCTGCCGGTCGCTGAGCCGGCAGGGCCCTCGTTCGTTCGTCTATCCGCTGGCCACGCAGCCGCGCGGCCAGCGGCTCGACCGGTACTGCCGGTCACTTTCTTCGGAGTACTCCATGCATTGGGTCGATCCTGATTTCCTTCCTGAAACCCGCGGCACCCTGGCGCGTTTTCTGCTCAATCCCAAGGCCGATATCGATGGCCTGTTGCTAACCGACGGCACCGAAGTGCACACCCCGCCGCACCTGTCGGCGGCCCTGCTGAAGGCGCTCAAACCGGGCAGCGCGCTGTCCGTGCGTGGCCTCAAGCCGCGCGATGTCGACATGCTGGTGGCGCTGGCGATCGACCCGGAGGGCGGCAAGCGCATCGTCGATGAGGGCCCGCACGGGCCGCACGCCAAACCCAAGCCCAAGCCGCCGGCCGGCAAGCCGCCCAAGCCGCAGCTCACCCAGCACGCCGGCACCATCGCGCGGCTGCTGCACGGCCCGCACGGCCAGGTACATGGCGTGTTGCTCGATGACGAGGTGACGGTGCGGTTTCCGCCGCATGCTGGCGCGCAGTTCGCCAGGCAATTGGTGGTCGGCAAGCCATTGGTTGCCGAGGGCGATACGAGGGCAACCCCGCACGGCCTGCTGATCCATGCCCATGCCTTGGGCGGCAAGGCGGCGACGTTGAAGCACATCGCGCATCCGCCGCACGGCCCTGGACACAAACCCAAGCCCAAGCATTAGGAGCCGGACATGCAGCCACCGTGCGCGGTTGAGATGGTTGCGCTCCGGTCTGTCACGCACGCCGGCCTGTGTGCCGGCGCTGCATCGCATGGCGGAGCACTGCCATGCCGATGACCCAGGCCAGGCCGCGTGGTACGCGCGCACTGGAAGCGCTGCATTTCAGCGTGGCCGATGTGCAGGACGGGCTTGGGCCGTTTCTCGGCGTGTTTCTGCAGTCCAAGGGATGGTCGGTGGCGGCGATCGGCACGGTGATGAGCGTGGGCGGCATCGCCGGCATGCTCGCCACCACGCCGGCCGGCGCGCTGGTCGATGCCACCCGGCGCAAGCGCGCAGTGGTGGTGGTCGGCTGTCTGGCGATCCTGCTGGCCACCGCGTTGATCTGGCTGCGGCCCACCTCATCTGCTGTGGTCGCCGCGCAGATCGCCTCGGCGCTTGCGGCGGCCGGCGTCGGCCCGGCATTGACCGGGATCACCTTGGGATTGGTGCACGCGCGCGGGTTCGACCATCAGCTGGCACGCAACCAGGTCGCCAACCATACCGGCAACATGCTGGCCGCGGTGCTGGCCGGCTGGTTGGGATGGCGCTACGGATTTGGCGCGATCTTCGCGCTCACCGCGGTGTTCGGCGTGTTGGCGCTGGCGGCCGTGCTGTCGATTCCGGCAGCCGCCATCGACCATCGCGCTGCACGCGGCCTGGGTCATGCCGACGGCGCGGACGCACTGAGCGCCTGGCGGGTCTTGCTGACCTGCCGCCCGTTGGTGCTGCTGGCCGTCACGCTGGGGCTGTTCCATCTGGGCAACGCCGCGATGCTGCCGCTGTACGGCATGGCGATCGTGGCGGCGCACGCCGGCGACCCGAGCGCGCTGACCGCCACCACGATCGTGGTGGCGCAGGCCACGATGGTGGTGGTGGCCTTGCTGGCGATGCGCTGGATCCGGGTGCACGGGCATTGGTGGGTGTTGTTGGTCGCCTTCATGGCCTTGCCGCTGCGCGCGCTGGTGGCCGCCTCGGTGATCCATGGCTGGGGCGTGTTTCCGGTACAGGTGCTCGATGGCCTGGGCGCCGGGCTGCAAAGCGTGGTGGTGCCAGCCCTGGTGGCGCGTCTGCTGCAAGGCACCGGACGGGTCAATGTCGGCCAGGGCGCGGTGATGACGGTGCAGGGGATTGGCGCGGCGCTGAGCCCGGCGTTCGGTGGCTGGCTGGCACATGCCTTCGGGTATCGCATCGCGTTCCTGACCCTGGGCGCGATCGCGTTGCTGGCGGTGGCGCTATGGGGCGGCTGCCGCGGTATGTTGCAGGCGGCCAGCGCGGTGCAGACCACGTCGTGATCGGCACGCAGTCGTTTTGTTGGCTGCTCTTGATCGCGGTTACCGACCGCCGGCAAAGTTCCACTGCCGCCAGGCTTCGAACACCATCACCGCCACGGTGTTGGAGAGGTTCAAGCTGCGGTTGTCCGGGCGCATCGGCAGGCGTAGCCGGTGCTGCGGCGGGATCGACTCCAGCACCTCGGCCGGCAGGCCGCGGGTTTCCGGACCGAACAGGAACGCATCGCCATCGGCGAACTCTGGTGTGTCGTAGCGCACCGTGCTGCGGGTGCTCAGTGCAAACACGCGCTTGGGCGCGATTGCGGCCAGTGCGCCGGGTAGATCGGCATGCACCTTGAGCGGCGCGTATTCGTGGTAGTCCAGGCCGGCGCGCTTGAGCTGCTTGTCGCTGAGGTCGAAGCCAAGCGGCTCGATCAAGTGCAGGCGCGCGCCGGTATTGGCGCACAAGCGGATCACATTGCCCGTGTTGGGCGGAATTTCCGGTTGAAACAGGATGACATCGAGGACGGGTGCTGGCATGCGCGCAAGTGTAGCTGCGCGCGTGCTCAGAGGTTGATGGCGGCGCTGACCAGTGCTTCCAGTTCGGCCGGCGACGGCTGCAGCTGCGGCACCGGCAGGTTGACGATGACCTGGCCCATCAGCGCACCGATCGCGGCCGCTGCCTGACCGGAGGCGGCCTGGGCGGTCGCTGCCGTGCTGCGCACGACCAGCTCGGCGCGCTGTTCGGCCGACGGGCGCACCTGCACCGCAGCGAGGGTGACGACACGCGGCCCGGCCTGTTCGGCTGCCAGGGCGGCCAGTTGTTCGGCCGACGGGCGTACCTGCACGGCGGACAGGGTGCGGATGTCGCTGTTGCGTTCCAGCGTCTGCTGGGCGATCTGGTCGGCCGACGGGCGCACCTGCACGGTGTCCAGCGTGGTCAGGCTGGCAGCCTGGGCGAAACCGGCGAAGGTGGTGCCGGCCAGCAGAGCGGCGGAGAGGGCGGCGGAGAGGGCGATGCGCAGGGTCTGGGTGTTCATGGCAAGGTCTCTTGGTGTGGGTGATCAGTGGTGTGGTAGCAATGTAGTACACCAGTTTGGTAAGCGCAAGAACTTTCGCGTTTGCTTTTTATTTGTTCAGCAAAAATTCATTTCATAAACCGATTCGGGCATCGCCCCAGAACAACAGCAAACAGCGTGCCATTCACATGTTTTTGTTATTAAAGGATTTTTGAAAAAAGACGGCGTCCGTGTCCGGACACCCGGACGCTGCATGGAGCAGCGGACAGCGCAAGGCTGGAGGCGCGCGACGCAGGTCGCCGCGTTCGAGGGCGCTGAATGCGGTGTATGGCCTGCGCCCGGCACGCGTTTCGTAGCCGGGCAACTGCGGCACAATCCGGCTTTGCCCTCAGGTGTGACGACTTATGCGCGTGTTGATGCTGTCTGTTCTGGTTGCCACCACCGCCGCGGCATGCACCTGGGTGCCGATCGAGCAGAGCGGCAAAGGCGTGCAGGTGCTGCCCGCAGGCCCGGTGCCGGCAGGCTGCCAGCAGCAGGGCGAGGTAGTGGTGTCGGTCAAGAGCAAGGTCGGCTTCTACAACCGCAACCCGCTGCGCGTGCAGGAAGAACTGGAAACGCTAGCGCGCAACGAGGCCCCGGGCGCCAACGCCAATGCCGTGCAGGCGCAGGGCCAGCCGGCCGAGGGCAGCCAGCGTTTCAGCGCGTTCCGTTGCCCGCCGCGCTGAACCGTTGGGCTGGGGCGCAGTCCGTTGAAATGTAAAGATGCGGTAAAACCGGCCAGCGGCTAGACTAACGCCCCCTCGCCTGACGCCATGGCGCTACTTCGATGCTCTTCCAGAATGTCTCCATCGCGGGACTGGCGCATATTGATGCGCCGCACACGCTGACTTCCAAGGAAATCAACGAGCGCCTGCAACCGACCTACGACCGCCTCGGGATCAAGACCGACGTGTTGGGCGACGTTGCCGGCATCCATGCACGGCGGCTGTGGGACCAGGATGTCCAGGCATCCGACGCCGCCACCCAGGCCGCGCGCAAGGCGCTGGTCGATGCCGGCATCGGCATCGAGAAGATCGGCCTGCTGGTCAACACCTCGGTGAGCCGCGACTACCTGGAGCCGTCCACGGCGTCCATCGTGTCCGGCAACCTGGGCGTGGGCGACCACTGCATGACGTTCGATGTCGCCAACGCCTGCCTGGCCTTCATCAATGGCATGGACATCGCCGCGCGCATGCTCGAGCGTGGCGAAATCGACTACGCCCTGGTCGTCGACGGCGAGACCGCGAACCTGGTCTATGAAAAGACCCTGGAGCGCATGACCTCCCCGGATGTCACCGAAGAGGAATTCCGCAACGAACTGGCCGCATTGACCCTGGGCTGCGGCGCCGCTGCCATGGTGATGGCGCGCTCGGAGCTGGTGCCGGACGCACCGCGCTACAAGGGCGGCGTGACCCGCTCGGCCACCGAGTGGAACAAGCTGTGCCGGGGCAACCTGGACCGCATGGTCACCGACACCCGCCTGCTGCTGATCGAAGGCATCAAGCTGGCGCAGAAGACCTTCCTGGCCGCCAAGCAGGTGCTGGGCTGGGCAGTGGACGAAGTGGACCAGTTCGTGATCCACCAGGTCAGCCGCCCGCACACCGCCTCGTTCGTGAAGTCGTTCGGTATCGACCCGGCCAAGGTCATGACCATCTTCGGCGAGCACGGCAACATCGGTCCGGCCTCGGTGCCGATCGTGTTGAGCAAGCTCAAGGAACTGGGCCGCCTGAAGAAGGGCGACCGTATCGCCCTGATGGGGATTGGTTCTGGCCTGAACTGCTCGATGGCGGAAGTGGTTTGGTGAATGCTGTAGGGACGTGTTAAAAAAAATGGATTTTTAGTACACGTTTCCGCATCATGTTCGTTCTCGCAACATGAGCAGGTGACATGGACGACACATCCGCTTTCGATCCGACCAAGCCCCACAATGCGCTTCCGCCGCTGCCGCCGGCGGGAGACATCGAAACCCGCAGCCTGCTCAAGGCCTGCATCGTTGCCCGTACCGCCCTGGCCGAGTTGAAGCAGGCCACGGCGTTGTTGCCTAACCCGGCGGTGTTGATCAACACGATTCCGGTCCTGGAAGCGCAAGCCAGTTCGGAGATCGAAAACATCGTCACGACCACTGACGAATTATTTCGGTACGCAGACGATCAGGAGCGCGCCCAAAATCCCGCGACCAAAGAAGCGCTGCGTTACCGCAGTGCGCTGTACGAAGGATTTCAATCGCTTCAGCAGCGGCCGCTGTGTACCGACACTGCAGTAGTGGTGTGCAGCCGTATCAAGGCGGTGCAAATGCAGATTCGTCGGGTACCGGGTACTGCGCTGGCCAACGACCAGATTCAGCAGATCATCTATACCCCGCCGGTGGGCGAAACGCTGCTGCGCGACAAACTCGCGAACTGGGAGCGCTTCATCCACGACCACACCGAGGTTGATCCCCTGATCCGGATGGCAGTGGCGCATTACCAATTCGAAGCAATCCATCCATTTACCGATGGCAACGGTCGCACCGGGCGGGTATTGAATCTGCTGATGCTGATCGAACAGGGGTTGCTCGATGTTCCGGTGCTGTATCTGTCGCGCTACATCATCCGCCACCGCAGCGATTATTACCGCCTCCTGCTGGACGTGACGCGGCACGGGCACTGGGCCGAGTGGATCCATTACATGCTTGCTGCCGTCGCGGAGACCGCTGCCTGGACAACCGCAAAAATTCAGGCGATCCGCGGCCTGGAGGCGCAGGCGCGCGATCACGTTCGCCTTCTTGCACCCAGGGCATATAGCCGCGAGCTTGTCGATGTGATTTTCAATCAACCGTATTGCCGCATTCAAAACGTGGTGGATGCGCTCAGCGTGACGCGCCAGACCGCCGCGCGTCATCTCAAGGAGTTGGTGGAGATCGGCGTGCTCAAGGAGCAGCGCTTGGGCAAGGAGAAGCTATTCCTGCATCCGGCCTTCCTGCAATTACTCTCTGCTGACGGTCATCAACTGCCGCCTTACCGTGCACGTCCGCAAGAAGCACCATGATTTTTACGATTCCTGCAAATGTGTGCCGAGCGCTGCCGTTTGATGTGGCGGGGTACGCGATTGATGCAGGATTTCTTATCCGCATCGTCCAGGCCAATGCCTGCGCGATCTAGCTCTTCTCGAAACAAACCGGATCCTTTTGGCATGAACTACCCCGGCTATCCCTTCATTCCCAAGCGCCTTGAGGTGCGTCCCGGCATTGCGATGTCGTATCTGGACGAAGGCCCGCGCGATGGCGAGGTAGTGGTGATGCTGCACGGCAACCCGTCGTGGAGCTATCTGTGGCGGCATCTGGTGAGCGGCTTGTCCGATCGCTACCGCTGCATCGTGCCCGACCATATCGGCATGGGCCTGTCCGACAAGCCCGACGATGCGCCCGACGCGCAGCCGCGCTACGACTACACCCTGCAGTCGCGCGTGGACGACCTGGACACGCTGCTGCGGCACCTGGGCATCGCCGGGCCGATCACGCTGGCAGTGCACGACTGGGGCGGCATGATCGGGTTCGGCTGGGCGCTGTCGCACCATGCGCAGGTCAAACGGCTGGTGATCACCAATACCGCGGCCTTCCCGCTGCCGCCGGAAAAGCCGATGCCCTGGCAGATCGCGATGGGACGCCATTGGCGGCCGGGCGAATGGTTCATCCGCACCTTCAACGCGTTTTCGTCCGGCGCATCCTGGTTCGGCGTATCGCGGCGGATGCCGGCCGCCGTGCGCCGCGCCTATGTGGCGCCGTACAACACTTGGCGCAACCGCATCTCCACCATCCGCTTCATGCAGGACATTCCACTGTCGCCGGCCGACAAGGGCTGGTCGTTGCTGGAGCGCTCGGCGCAGGCACTACCATCGTTCGCCGATCGCCCAGCCTTTATCGCCTGGGGTCTGCGCGACATCTGCTTCGACAAGCACTTTCTGGCGGGGTTTCGCCGCGCACTGCCGAACGCAGAAGTGACCGCATTCGACGATGCCAATCACTACGTGCTGGAAGACAAGCATGAGGTACTGGTGCCGGCGATTCGTACGTTCCTGGAGCGCAATCCGCTCTAGCGCGGCAGTACACCGCATGCCGTGTGCGTCGAGGGTGCGACGAACCGTTGCTTGCGACGCCACCACTGGCCACGCCGTGCGTTACTCGGCGTGGCCCCGGTCCGTCCATGAGCTGGATGGCCGCATCGCCGCCGGGCGCAGCGCCGTACCGCATTGCCAAGCAGCCAAGGCGCGCCGCCGTGGCAATGCCTGCAGGGCGCCGGTCTTACCGCTGAGCGAGCGTGTGCACGCGCCGCGCTTAAACCTTACGGCGTCGGCAACGGATTGCGTTGTGCGTCGTCCACACCGACCCAGTCGGCTTCGGTCAACGCTTGCAGGCCATGCGCCAGGCGCGATTTGTCGCACTGCACGCTGCGTTGGCCAAATTCCAGCGAGGCGGGCACCGCTGCGCAGGAGGACGGGCGGCGGTCGTGGATGCTGCAGCGGCTGTAGCGGCCGATGTCGGCATCCAATGCGATACACCTTGGCTGGGATTGCGAGGTCCCCCGCATCACCCGTTCGTGGGTGCGCAGCGCTTCGGTCAACTCGATCGGTACCCTGCCGCCCAGGGCGGGCTCGGCTTCGCTCCAGTGGAAACTGACGCGGAAATAGGCGCAGCAGGCGCCGCAGGTAAGGCAGGGGTGTGCCATGGCATGCCGGGCCTTGCGCGGCAAAACAGCGTGGAGAGCGCGGCATTTTGACCGAAACACGGCACGAAACAAGGGGTGGACGAGGCTGACCGGTGAGTGATTCAGATGTGCTGTGCATCGCACGGACTGGCCACGGCCAGCGGGTGAGGTCAGGCAGTGCATGCGGTGCGTGCACGCGCCGATAGCGGGTGCAGCGTCAAGGCGATATGGACCTGGGCGGCTTGCGCGATCGCCTTGCATTCTCGCAATTGCTGCAAGCAGCCGGCAAGCGGCCGGTGCCATTGGCGCATGGGTGATAATGCGCAGATGACGACTCTCTGCAATATCGCCGCCACCTTGCCGCAGCTGGCGCGCGAGCGCCCCGACCAGATCGCCATCCGTTGCCCGGGGCGCCGCGGCGCAAATGGGTTTGCGGCCTATGACGTGACCCTGAGCTATGCCGAACTGGACGCGCGCAGCGATGCGATTGCGGCCGGCCTGGCGCTGCACGGTATCGGCCGTGGTGCGCGTGCGGTGGTGATGGTGCGGCCGTCGCCGGAATTCTTCCTGCTGATGTTCGCGTTGTTCAAGGCCGGTGCGGTGCCGGTGCTGGTAGACCCGGGCATCGACAAGCGCGCGCTCAAACAGTGTCTGGACGAAGCGCAGCCGCAGGCGTTTATCGGCATTCCGCTCGCGCAACTGGCACGCCGGTTGCTGCGCTGGGCGCGCTCTGCCGGGCAGATCGTCACCGTTGGCGGGCGCTACGGCTGGGGTGGGGTGACGCTGGCGCGCGCCGAGCGCGATGGTGCTGGCGCCGGCAGCCAGTTGGCCGAGACCGCACCGGACGATGTCGCGGCGATCCTGTTCACCAGCGGCTCCACCGGCGTGCCCAAGGGCGTGGTCTACCGGCACCGGCATTTCGTTGGGCAGATCGAATTGCTGCGCAATGCCTTCGGGATGCAGCCCGGCGGCGTGGACCTGCCCACGTTCCCACCGTTTGCCTTGTTCGATCCGGCACTGGGGCTGACCTCGGTGATCCCGGACATGGATCCGACCCGTCCGGCCACGGCCGATCCGCGCAAGCTGCACGATGCATTCAATCGCTTCGGCGTGACGCAGTTGTTCGGCTCGCCGGCGTTGATGCGCGTGCTGGCCGACCATGGGCAGCCGCTGCCCAACGTGCGCCTGGCCACCTCGGCCGGTGCGCCGGTGCCGCCGGATGTGGTGGCCAAGATCCGCGCGCTGCTGCCGGCCGATGCGCAGTTCTGGACCCCGTACGGCGCCACCGAGTGCCTGCCGGTGGCGGCGATCGAAGGCCGCACCCTGGAAGCGACGCGCGCTGCCACCGAAACCGGTGCCGGCACCTGCGTGGGTCATGTCGTGCCGCCCAACCAGGTGCGCATCATTGCGATCGACGATGCGGCCATTGCCGACTGGAGCGGCGTGCGCGAGCTGGCGACGGGCGAGGTCGGCGAGATCACCGTTGCCGGCCCCACCACCACCGACACCTATTTCAACCGCGATGCGGCCACGCGCATCGCCAAGATTCGAGAGCGCCGTAGCGATGGCAGCGAGCGCATCGTGCACCGCATGGGCGATGTGGGTTACTTCGATGCCGAAGGGCGCCTGTGGTTTTGCGGGCGCAAGACCCATCGCGTGGAAACGGCCAGCGGTCCGTTGTACACAGAGCAGGTGGAGCCGGTGTTCAACGTGCATCCGCAGGTGCGCCGCACGGCGTTGGTCGGTGTGGGCGCACCTGGGCAACAGCAGCCGGTGCTGTGCGTGGAGTTGCAGCAGGGCGTGTCGGCATCGGCCTTTGCGGACGTGCAAACCGCATTGCGTGCGCTGGGCGCGTCGCATTCGCATACTTGCGGCATCGCGCGTTTCCTGCGCCATCCGGGCTTTCCGGTCGACATTCGCCACAATGCCAAGATCGGCCGCGAGACGTTGGCAGTGTGGGTGGCACAACAACGTGGATAACGGTCTGCAGCAAATCAATCAGGTGCGTGTCGAACGGTCATTCGCCAATGCGATGGCGCCCGGCTATGGTGTGCTCCCTCGAATCAACGGTGCGGTGCAATGAAGGTATTGGTAACCGGCGGTGGCGGCTTCCTGGGCCAGGCGTTGTGCCGTGGCCTGCGCGCGCGCGGGCATGAGGTGGTGAGCTTCCAGCGCGGCGATTACCCGGTGCTGCAGACGTTGGGCGTGGGCCAGATCCGTGGCGACCTGGCCGACCCGCAGGCGGTGCAGCATGCCTTCAGCGGGATCGATGCGGTGTTTCACAATGCGGCCAAGGCCGGTGCCTGGGGCAGCTATGACAGCTACCACCAGGCCAACGTGGTGGGCACGCAGAACGTGCTCGATGCCTGCCGCGCCAATGGTGTGCCGCGGCTGATCTATACCTCCACGCCCAGCGTCACCCATCGCGCCACCAACCCGGTGGAGGGGCTGGGTGCCGACGAAGTGCCGTATGGACAAGACCTGCGCGCCGCGTACGCCGCCACCAAGGCGATCGCCGAGCGTGCGGTGCTGGCGGCCAACGATGCGCAGCTGGCGACGGTGGCGTTGCGCCCGCGGCTGATCTGGGGGCCAGGCGACAATCATCTGCTTCCGCGTCTGGCCGCGCGCGCACGTGCCGGGCGGTTACGCATGGTGGGTGATGGCAGCAACCTGGTGGACAGCACCTACATCGACAACGCGGCGCAGGCGCATTTCGATGCGTTCGAGCATCTGGCGCCGGGCGCTGCCTGCGCCGGCAAGGCGTACTTCATTTCCAACGGCGAGCCGCTGCCGATGCGCGAGTTGCTCAACCGCCTGCTGGCTGCCGTGGACGCACCGGCGGTGACGCGTTCGTTGTCATTCAAGACCGCGTACCGCATCGGTGCCGTGTGCGAAACGCTGTGGCCAATGTTGCGTCTGCCAGGCGAAGTGCCGCTGACGCGGTTTTTGGTAGAACAGTTGTGCACGCCGCATTGGTACAGCATGGAACCTGCGCGCCGCGACTTCGGCTATGTGCCGCGGATCAGCATCGAAGAAGGGCTCAACCGGCTGCGATCCTCATCTTCCAACGACATTGCCATCACCCGATAAAGACCGGCACATCCACAAGATACGTCTGCGCCGATTCGGCACGACAACTTCTGGAACCATTGCCATGCTGCATTACGCCATCATCTTCTTCGTCATCGCCATCATTGCCGCTGTGCTGGGCTTCAGCGGTATCGCCGGTGCGGCGACCAACATCGCCTGGATCCTGTTCGTGGTGTTCCTGATCCTGGCTGTGATCTCGATGTTCCGTCGCGGCAAGGTATAACGCCTCACGCACGATACGTCCCGGCAGCGGCGCTGCCGGTCGGCGCGCAGATGGCCCGCTTCCGCAAGGAGGCGGGCCATCTGCGTTATGGCGCTTTGCGCGGCACCAAATGCGCGCTACAGGCGTTTTTCCAGATAGACCACGTGCTTACCGCCAGCCAGTGATGCTTCGCCGATAGGAGCAAATCCCAGCTGCCGATGGAAGGCGAGCGAAGCTGGATTGGGCGGCACGCGATGTACCTCGCAGACCACGCGCGGTTGCGCTGCTGCATGCGCGGTGCGGATGAGGTCGTTGTGCAACCGCGTCGCCAGGCCGCGCCGCTGCGCATGTGCAGCCACCACGATCCGGGTCGATTTACACGAAGCGTGCAAAACGTTCGGCCAGCCAGGCGAAATGGCATTGGCATAGGCCGCATCCTGATCCAGTGCGATCAGCCTGCCGCCGGCCGCGCCTGCGCAACGCGCATGCCAGCCCATCTGCAGTAACGCGGCCGGCCGGTCGGCATCCAGCAGCGATCACGCCGTGGCGTGCATCGTGGTGAGCGCCAGCAGGCCCGCGTGGTCGTGCGGGCAGAGTGCGCGAAGCGGCGGCTGCACTCAGCGCGTCGTGTCCACTGCGCTGCGTAGCAATTGATCGTCGCCATGTCGCTCCAGCGCCAGCTCGATCAACCGGGTGATCAGGCTCCGGTAGTCCAGCCCGCTTGCCTCCCACAGCTTCGGATACATGCTGATGCGGGTGAAGCCGGGCAAGGTGTTGACCTCGTTGATCACGATGCGCCCGTCTGCACACAGGAACACGTCCACCCGCGCCATGCCGGCGCAGTTCAGTGCCTGATACGCCTGCACAGCGATCTGCTGGATGCGGTGCTGGGTGGGCGCATCGATGTCGGCCGGAATCACCAGATCGGCGCCGTGCGCGCTGATGTATTTGGTCTGGTACGAATAGAACGCATCGTGCACCACCACCTCGCCGCACACGCTTGCCTGCGCGACGGCATTGCCGAGCACGGCGCATTCGATCTCGCGGCCGACCACGGCCGCTTCCACCAGCACCTTGTGGTCGTAGGACAGTGCCAGCGCCACTGCCGCGGCAAACGCGTCTGCGCTGCGCACCTGGCTGACCCCGACCGACGAGCCCTGGTTGGCCGGTTTGACGAACAGCGGCAATCCCAACTGTGCGATCAGCGCCTGCGCATCGGCATGCTTGGCGGAGTGGCGGGTGAGGCAGACACCTGGCGCCACCGCCAGCCCGGCCTCGCGCAGCACGCGCTTGGCCATGTCCTTGTCCATCGCCACCGCCGAACCGAGCACGCCGGAGCCGACGAAGGGCAGGTTGGCCATGCGCAGCAATCCCTGCAGCGAGCCGTCTTCGCCCAGGGTGCCGTGCACGATCGGAAACACCACATCGATCTGTGCCAGTGCCTGTTCGGGATCCACCGGACGCAGCTGCGCAGTGTCGGCGCCCGGCAGCACGGCCACCGCGCGTCCACTGCGGTGCAGCGCGATCTTGCCCGGGTCGTCTGCATCGAGCAGAAAGCCGTCCGGCGCGCTCAGATGCCACTGGCCCTGCTTGTCGATGCCGATCAGCACCGGGTCGAAGCGCTGCGGGTCCAGCGCCTGCAGGATGTTGCGCGCCGATTGCAGCGAGACCTCGTGCTCGGCCGATTTGCCGCCGAAGATGAGACCGATCCGGATCTTGCGCATTGCCTGTTCCTGCCAACCGTTCGAGAAAGGCGCCAGCATGCCCGTGACCGGCCGGCCGAAGGAAGTCGGCAGATCGTGCAGCCAGCAATTCCACACGGACGCTGCACTCCTCGCCGCAGGGCGCGATGGCCGCCCGTACAGCGCAGCGAGCGCAGCCTCTCCACGCGCCACCGCACAGCGCCGGCCGGCTGGGGCCTCCAGGCAACGCCGCTGCATCGATCGCGCCACTCCCAAACAAGCGCCTGTCGTGGCCACCGCGGCAGCCTTCGGTGCGCAGCGCCCACCATCGTCAGCCAGCTGCGACATGCGGGGGCGGTAGAATGCGCCCATGCCCGGATCACTCTTCGACTCACTCAAGCCGCTCGCCGGCCAGGCCCTGCAGGCCGCGCTCAACCGCGCGCTGGCGCTGGACCCGGACACCCGCGACGCCCTGCTGCCCCTGGAAGGCCAGCGCATCGCGCTGACCCTGGACGCGCCGGCCCTGGCCCTGCAGATCCGCGTGCACGAACGCCGGCTGCTGGTGGGGCCGGTGGACCCGGCGCAGGAACCGGACCTGGCGGTGCGCAGCAGCCTGGCCGGCCTGCTCGGGCAACTGCCGCTGCTGGCCAATGCGCGCCGCAGCGGTGCGCCGGCGGGGCGGCTCAAGGTGTCCGGCGACGCCGAACTGGCGCGCCAGCTGCAGCAGCTGGCCGGCCGCTTCGATCCGGATTGGCAGCTGCCGTTCGTGGCGGTGTTCGGGCAGATCCTGGGCGTGCAGATCGCCGGTGCGGTCCGCACGGCGCTGCAGCAGGCGCGCCGCAGCGCATCGGATCTGGCGCATAGCGCGGCCGAATTCGTCACCGAAGAATCGCGCGATGTGGTGCCACGTGCCGAGCTGGAAGCCTTCCACGATGACGTGGACGAGCTGCGCGACGCTGTCGAACGCCTGGCTGCACGCGTCACCCGCCTGCGCGCCGCCGGAGGCGCGGCATGAAGGCGATCCTGCGGGCCAGCCGCATCGGCCGGGTGATCCTGCGCTACCGGTTGGATGCCTTGCTCGAAGGCACCCCGGCCGAGCGCTGGCTGCGCCTGGCCAAACCGTTCGTGCCGCGTGCCAGCGCCGAAATCGCCGTGCAATCGCGCGGTGCGCGGCTGCGCTTGGCCTTGCAGGAGCTTGGCCCGATCTTCGTCAAGTTCGGGCAGATCCTGTCGACCCGGCGCGATCTGATTCCGGCCGACGTGGCCGAAGAACTCACCTTGCTGCAGGACCGGGTCAAGCCGTTCGATGGCGAGGCCGCGCGCCTGATCGTCGAAGCCGCACTCGGCCTGCCGGTCAGCGTGGCGTTCGCCAGCTTCGATACCGTGCCGCTGGCATCTGCCTCCATCGCGCAGGTGCATGCGGCCACGTTGCCGCCCGATGCCAACGGCGTGCGCCGCGAAGTGGTGGTCAAGGTGCTGCGCCCGGATATCGAGCGCCAGATCGATGCCGATATCGCGTTGCTGCACTCGCTGGCCACGCTGGTCGAACGCACTCACCCACGCGCCGAGAAGATCCGTCCGCGCGAAGTGGTGGCCGAGATCGAAGCCACCCTGGCCGCCGAACTGGACCTGCAGCGCGAAGGCGCCAACGCCAGCGTGCTGCGCCGGTTCTGGGAAGGCTCGGACGATCTGTACGTGCCGGACGTGATCTGGTCGCACACCGCCGAGCGTGCGCTCACGCTGGAGCGCGTGTACGGCATTCCCTCCGACGACATCGCCAAGCTCGATGCCGCCGGCATCGATCGCAAGGCGCTCGCGGCCAAGGGCGTACGGGTGTTCTACACCCAGGTGTTCCGCGACAACTTCTTCCACGCCGATGCGCACGCCGGCAACATCTGGGTCGATTCGGACCCGCAGCGCCGCCTCAATCCGCGCTTCATCGCGCTGGATTTCGGCATCATGGGCCAGCTCTCGCAGGAAGATCAGTATTACCTGGCCGAGAACTTCATGGCGATCTTCCACAAGGATTACCGCCGCATGGCCGAGCTGCACGTGGAGGCGGGCTGGATGCCCTCGAACGTGCGTATCGACGAGCTGGAAGCGGCCGCGCGCTCGGTATGCGAGCCGTACTTTACCCGTCCGTTGTCGGAAATCTCGCTGGCGCAGGTGTTGATCAAGCTGTTCCGCGTGGCGCAGCGCTATGAACTGACCCTGCAGCCGCAGCTGATCCTGCTGCAGAAGACCCTGCTCAACATCGAAGGCGTAGGCCGTCAGCTGGACCCCAAGCTGGATATCTGGGCGGTGGCGCGCCCGGTGCTCGAACGCATCCTGCGCGAGCGCTACAGCCCGCGCCGTGCGTTGCGCGAGCTGGGCAAGCGGCTGCCGGAGATCATGACCCATGCGCCGGACATGCCACGCCTGGTGCACAGCTGGTTGAAGCAGCAGGTGGAAGGCCGCCATCAGCTGGAGATCCGCTCCACCGAGCTGCGTGCGCTGGAACTGAGCCTGCGCAAGCTGCAGACCCGCGTGGTCACCGCCATCACCGGCAGCGGGCTGCTGGTGGTCGCCGCGGTGCTGTATGGCCTGCATCCGGATGGCTGGTACCTGGGTACCGTGCCGGTATGGAGCTGGATCAGCGGGGGCGCCGGCACCGCTGCGCTGCTGGTGGCCTGGCTGCGTCGCTAGGCGGTGGGTTGCCTACGCCGCGCACGCCCATGGGGTGTGCGGCGCCAGTGCGCTGCAGATAGCGGCATGGGCAGGGCAGTGCTGACGAAGTGGCACGCGCTGCCAGCGACGCGGATAATCCGCCGGTGAGCACATCCCCCAAGCATCTGCAGATTCTCTACCAGGACGAGGTCCTGGCCGTCGTCGACAAACCCGCGGGCCTGATGGTCCACGACAGCAAGCTGGCGCGCGGGGAAGACGACTTCCTGGCCGACCGCCTGCGCGAACAGCTGGGCAGGCCGATCTTCCTGGTGCACCGGCTCGACCGTGCCACCAGCGGCTGCCTGCTGCTGGCCTTCGACCGCGACAGCGCCAGTGCGCTGGGCAAGGCGCTGATGGCCGGCGAGGTGGACAAGCACTACCTGACGGTGTGCCGCGGCTGGCCGGCCGAGGAGCAGTTCGTCGTCGACCACGACCTGGACGGTGGCCCCGGCAAACCGGTGAAAAAGCCGGCAGTGACGCACTTCCAGCGCCTGGCCACCGGCGAGCTGGACATCCCGTCCACCGGCTTTGCCACCTCCCGTTATGCGTTGCTGCGCTGCCAGCCGCAGACCGGCCGCTTCCGTCAGATCCGCCGTCACATGAAGCACCTGTCGCATCACATGATCGGCGACACCAGCCATGGCGATGGCCGCCACAACCGCAGCTTCCGCATGCTCGGCATCCACCGCATGCTGCTGCATGCCGAACGCCTGGAATTTCCGCATCCGGCCGACGGCAGGCGCATCAGCGTCACCGCACCGCTGGATGTGGAATTCGCCAAGGCCTGCGCGTTGTTCGGCTGGGACATGGCGGGGTTGGGAGTCATGCAGCCTGCGTGATGTGGCATGCCCGGCTCGGAGATCGAGACGTCCACTCAGTTCGCTGGACATCCGCGCAAGCCTCCCTCACCCCAACCCCTCTCCCGCGGGCGGGCGAGGGGCTCAAGCGCGCAGGCGGGCGAGGGAGGCTCAGGCGCGTAGCCGGGCGAGGGGCTCAAGCGCGCAGCGGGCGAGGGAGGTTCAGGCGCGCAGCCGCGGGCGAGGGGCTCAAGCGCGCAGCCGGGCGAGGGGCTCAAGCGCGACGTCCATGCTCGCCTCCCGCGTGTTGCTTCCTTCCCCCGCCTGCGGGGGAAGGTGCCCGAAGGGCGGATGGGGGGCGTGCTTGCTCGCGACGGGAGAAGGACACACCGTGCTCTTCCGTCACCAAAAAGGTAAAGCACCGCCGTCACCAACAACGCAGTCCACTCCCACACCCGACCCCGTCGCAGCGATCACGCGGTTCCCACTCCCCAATCTCGATTCTCCAATCCCGCCCCTCAGGGCTTCTGCGCCGGGGCAGGCGTATTGACGATCTTCTCCAGATCCTTCTGCAGGTCGGCAAACAACGGCAGCATCTTCTGCTGGATGGCGCCCATCAGGTTCTGGGTCAGGGCGGGGGTCTTGTCCAGCAGGCTCTGGCCGGCCGAGCTCTCGTAGAACTCGGCCATGGCCAGCACATCCTCGCGCGAGAACGAGCGCTTGTAGATGTCCACGTACATCGGGCGCAGCTCCGACCACGACAGCGCCTTGCGCACGGTCTGGCGGGTGCGCTCCTGGATGCGCTGCAGCTGCGCCTGCTGATCGGCGTCGAGCTTGCGCTGCGCGGTGAGCTGGGCGAACTGCTGCTGCTGCATCGCTTCGATCTGCGGCAGCATGGTGTCCAGCATGGTCTGCGCGCGCGAGGCGGCCAGCAGGCGGTTGACGTCGGCATCGGTCGGTGCCTGCGCCAGCGCGGTGGGGGCGGCCATGGCCAGCAGGGCCAGCAGTACCAGGCGGCGGGCAAGCACGCCGGCGGCGGCAAGCGATTCGGGTGTCATTGGAGCATCCTGCAATGGGGGAACCGGCCGCAGCATACGGGAAGCCGGCGTTAGCGCGCATGCGTGCCGCTGCCGATACAATCGGCGCGTATGGCCAGCGACCCGATCCAGATCACCCCCAGCCTGACGATTCCGCCCAGCGAACTCGTCGAACGCTTCGTGCGCGCCAGCGGCGCCGGCGGGCAGAACGTCAACAAGGTGTCCACTGCGGTGGAGCTGCGCTTCGACGTGGCCGGATCGCCATCGCTGCCCGAGCCGTTGCGCGCGCGGTTGCTGTCGCGGCGCGACCGCCGCATGACCGCCGAGGGCGTGCTGGTGATCGACGCGCAGCGCTTCCGCACCCAGGACCGCAACCGCGACGATGCGCGCGCGCGGCTGGCCGAGATCATCAGTGCGTGCCTGTCGGTGCCCAAGCGCCGGGTCGCCACCAAACCGAGTCATGGTGCCAAGCTGCGGCGGCTGGATGCCAAGCGTGAGCGCAGCCATATCAAGCGTGGACGCTCTGCGTCCCACTGGGAGTAAGCGTGAGTCAACCCGACCCGTCGTTGCCACCGGTAACGCAGGCCAACATCCTGCTGCAGCCATCCCCGCCCAGAATGCCGCGCGCGCACGGCCGCTTCGGCCGCTGGCTGGGGCGCACGGCGCTGCGTCTGACCGGTTGGCGCCTGCTCGGGCGGCTGCCCGACGAGCCCAAGCTGGTGATGATCGTGGCGCCGCATTCCTCCAACTGGGACGGCTTTTTGGGCTTTGCCGCCAAGTTCGCGCTGGGCTTCGAAGTGCGCGTGCTGGGCAAGGCGCAGCTGTTCTGGTGGCCGCTGGGCCCGCTGCTGCGCAAGCTCGGCGGCATCCCGCTGGATCGCAGCTCGCCGCAGGGCACCATCGGCCAGGCGGTGCGGCTGATCCGCAATTCCGAGCAGATGTGGTACGTGATCACTCCCGAAGGCACGCGCAAGCGGGTGGAGCAGTGGAAGGCCGGCTTCTGGAAGATCGCCTCCGATGCCAAGGTGCCGATCCTGCCGGTGTATTTCGACTATCCCAGCAAGACGGTGGGCATCGGCGAGCCGTTCTGGACCGGAACCGACATGGCTGCCGACATCGCCGCCATCCGCAACTGGTACCGGCCATGGCGCGGCAAGCACCGCGATACGTTGTAGAGGCATTTGGAAGGTGCGTATGCGCCTCCCAGCAGCTGACCGGCGTCACCCAACGCGCGAGAAAACGCACGCATGCAACTCACCAACTTCTTCGTCATGGACTTCAACGGCGACGTGATCGAGGCCGATGCCACCGGCCACCACGTGGCGTTCTGCTGCTTCAACTGCTTTCATCCCTTCATCGCCAATGCACTGGAAGGCCAGCGCGGAAGCGATGAGGAGCATCTTGCATTCTGTAAAGGTTGCAACACCGGCTACTTCCTGGACGTTCGCCCGGCCACGGAGAAGCTCTACGTCCATAATGCAGACAACATTGGCACTTCATTCGACCTGAGCGCGCTCGATCCATGAGCTGAAGACGCGTTCGCGCCTGCCCTATCGTCCGGCAGCGCCGGTCCACTGAAGAGTTGCAGTGAGGAAACATCATGATCGCTTCGTCCACCCGCGCGTTATTGCTGTCCTTGCTGCTGTGTACCGGCCCGGCGCTGTCGGCCACGCCGATGCTGGTGATCCACGGCGGTGCGGGCGTGGAGAAATCCAGCCTTTCGCCCGACGAACAAGCCCAGGCACGTGAAGCGATGCAACGCGCGCTGCGTGCCGGGCATGCGGTGTTGAACCGCGGCGGCAGCGCGGTGGAGGCGGTGGCGGCCACCATCACCGTGCTGGAGGACGCGCCGCAGTTCAATGCGGGGCGTGGTGCGGTGTTCACCCACGACGGCAAGAACGCGCTGGACGCGGCCATCATGGATGGCGCCAGCGGCAAGGCCGGGGCGATTGCCGGCGTGCATACGGTCAAGAACCCGATCCAGCTGGCACGCCGCGTCATGGATCGCTCCAGGCACGTGATGCTGGTCGGCGACGGCGCCGAGCAATTCGCGCGCGAGCAGGGGGTCACCGTGGTGGACCCGAGCTACTTCCGCACCGACAAGCGCTGGCAGCAACTGCAGAAGGCGCTCAAGGCCGAAGCCGGCGACCGCCAGGCCCAGGCCGCGCTGGACCTGGAAACCGCCAGGCATTTCGGCACCGTGGGCGCGCTGGCGCTGGACCGCGACGGCCATCTGGCCGCTGGCACCTCCACCGGCGGCATGACCAACAAGCGCTACGGCCGCGTGGGCGATGCGCCCATCATCGGCGCCGGCACCTATGCCAATGCGCAGTGCGCCGTCTCCGGCACCGGCTGGGGCGAGTTCTACATCCGCGCGGTGGCAGCCTACGACATCTGCGCACGCATGAAATACGCCGGGCAGTCGTTGCAGCAGGCTGCCGAGACGGTGATCGACCAGGAGATTCCCACCGCCGGCGGCGATGGCGGCGCCATTGCGCTGGACGCGCAGGGCAACGTGGCGTTTCCGTTCAATACCGAAGGCATGTACCGCGGCTGGATCGGTGCGGACGGCGCCCCGCATGTGGCCATCTTCAAGGACGAGACGCTGTAAGGACGCCTGCGTGGGCATTGCCTTCTCCCGTACGCGGGAGAAGGTGCCCGAAGGGCGGATGAGGGCGCCGTTCAGCGGCCCCAGCCAACGGCACATGCCACCGCCGCGCAAACCCGCTAGCGTTGCCGGCTGCCGTACCAACCACTCAGGAATCACACGCCATGTCGCGTACCGTCGTTCTGGCCGCTGCCATCACCCTGGCGCTGGCCGCATGTTCTGGAAAAGAGCCGTCCGGTAAGGAGTCCACCCCCGTGTCCGAGAAGACCGCCACCCCCGCCGCCGATGCTGCGCCGAACCCGCTGCTGACTGCCAGCACGCTGCCGTTCCAGGCGCCGCCGTTCGACAAGATCAAGGACGCCGATTACCTGCCGGCCTTCGAGGAGGGCATGCGCCAGCACCTGGCCGACATGCGCAAGATTGCCGACAACAGTGAGCCGCCCACCTTCGACAACACCATCGAGGCAATGGAGCGCAGCGGCGAAACGCTTACGCGCGTCTCGCGCATCTTCTTCGGGCTGGTCCAGGCCGACACCAGCGACGCACGCCAGAAGATCCAGGAAGAGATCGCGCCCAAGCTGGCCGCGCACCAGGATGAGATCAATCTCGATCCCAAGCTGTTCGCACGCGTCAAGACCCTCTACGACCAGCGCGACACGTTGAACCTGGAGCCGGAACAGAAGCGCCTGCTCGAGCGCGATTACGAAAAACTGGTACGCGCCGGTGCGCAGCTGTCCGATGCCGACAAGGACAGCCTGCGCAAGCTCAATATCGAAGAAACCACGCTGTCCACCCAGTTCCATACCCGCCTGGTCGCCGCCTCGGCCGCCGCTGCGGTGGTGGTGGACGACAAAGCCAGGCTCGATGGCCTGAGCGAAGGCGATATCGCCGCCGCCGCCGATGCCGCCAAGGCGCGCAAGCTCGACGGCAAGTATCTGCTCACCCTGCAAAACACCACCCAGCAGCCGGTACTTGCCTCGTTGAAGGACCGCCAGCTGCGCGCCGACGTGCTCAAGGCCTCGGAAACGCGTGCGGAAAAGGGCGATGCCAACGACACCCGCCAGACCATCCAGCGCCTGGCCCAGCTGCGCGCGCAAAAAGCCAAGTTGCTGGGCTTCGACAACTACGCCGCCTACAGCCTGGGCGACCAGATGGCCAAGACCCCGGGCGCGGCGCTCAAGCTGCTGACCGACACCGTGCCGGCCGCCACCGCCAAGGCGCGCCGCGAAGTGGCCGAAATGCAGAAGGTGATCGATGCGCAGAGTGCTGATGCAAAGACCGGAGATTTCAAACTGGCCGCGTCCGATTGGGACTTCTACGCCGAGCAGGTGCGCAAGGCCAAGTACGACCTGGACGAATCGCAGATCAAGCCGTACTTCGAGCTGGACAACGTGCTGCAGAACGGCGTGTTTTATGCGGCCACGCAGTTGTATGGCATCACCTTCAAGCAGCGCACCGATATCCCGACCTACCACGCCGACATGAAGGTGTATGAAGTCTTCGATGCCGATGGCACCTCGATGGCGCTGTTCTACACCGACTACTTCAAGCGCGACAGCAAGTCCGGCGGTGCCTGGATGGACGTGTTCGTCGAACAGGACGGCCTCACCGGCGCCAAGCCGGTGGTCTACAACGTGTGCAACTTCACCAAGCCCGCTGCCGGCCAGCCGGCGTTGCTGAGTTTCGACGATGTCACCACGCTGTTCCACGAGTTCGGCCACGCGCTGCATGGCATGTTCTCCAAGGTGAAATACCCATCGATCGCCGGCACCAGCACCTCGCGCGATTTTGTGGAATTCCCCTCGCAGTTCAACGAGCACTGGGCCTCCGATCCCAAGGTCTTCGCCAACTACGCCAAGCACTACCAGACCGGCGCACCGATGCCGGCCGAGCTGGTGGAAAAGATCAAGAAGGCCAAGACCTTCAACAGCGGCTACGCCACCACCGAATACCTGTCGGCCGCGTTGCTGGATCTGGCCTGGCACACCCAGCCGGCCGATGCGCCGCTGCAGGATGTAAGCAAGTACGAAGCCGATGCGCTCAAGCGCTTCAAGGTAGACCTGGCCGAAGTGCCGCCGCGTTACCGCAGCACCTATTTCGACCACATCTGGGGCGGCGGCTACTCGGCCGGTTACTACGCGTACTTCTGGTCGGAAGTGCTCGATGACGATGCGTTCGAATGGTTCAAGGAAAACGGCGGCCTGACCCGCAAGAACGGCGACACCTTCCGCGCCAAGATCCTCTCGCGCGGCAACACGGTCGACCTGGCCACGCTGTACCGCGATTTCCGCGGCAAGGATCCCAGCGTCAAGGCGCTGCTGGAAAACCGTGGGTTGACCGAGTGATCTTCCAGAAGCAATAGCCGAGCAGTCACGACGGGGTAGCCAATCGGCTATCCCGTTTTGCTGATGGAGTCGATTATGGATTCGCCTGCATCGCTAGCTTCGCTATCTGCACAGCTGCGCTCTTTATGTCTGCTGGTCAATATCCTGATTTGCCTTTCTGCATGGTCTACACCGCTTAACTACGTCAATCCGCAACGCCTACCAATTCGGCTCTCAAGCTATCTGCACGAAGTGAAATACGATGCATCGAGCAATGCCTGCGGGGCAGATTTCTGGTCTGCCTGCACGGCAGTAAGTCTGTCCCACCCGCGCCCGCTGCTGTACCGGTTTTCTAAGCTGCCTATACGACAGTAGACCTGGTCGGTCAGGTCGGCGGCTACGCGGTGATTTTTTGAGCTGCCTGCGCGGCAGTGAACGCCTGGGCCGCCCACTCTCAACCGTGGTTGTGTTTCTGAGCTGCCTACGGGGCAGTGAACGCAGATCCTGGGCGAAACCGATGTCCTTGTACTTTTCTGAGCTGCCTACGCGGCAGTGAACGAACCCGGCGTGCATCTGCTGCTCGGCATCAATTTCTGAGCTGCCTACGCGGCAGTGAACTTCGCACTCACGCCCGGTCGCGCATTGCGCGTTTTCTGAGCTGCCTACGCGGCAGTGAACGTGCTCCACGTTGGCGGGTGGCGAAACGCCATTTTCTGAGCTGCCTACGCGGCAGTGAACTGCGCCACCGATTCCAGACCCTCGGCCAGCTCTTTCTGAGCTGCCTACGCGGCAGTGAACAGGGTGTCCGCAAGCAATTTGCGCTTCTTCAGTTTCTGAGCTGCCTACGCGGCAGTGAACGAAGTTCCAACTGGTGCCGGCGATGCGGATGTTTTTCTGAGCTGCCTACGCGGCAGTGAACGCCAACGTGCGATACCTCGGCTCTGGCCGGGTTTTCTGAGCTGCCTACGCGGCAGTGAACAGGATTGTATCTGCGGCCGGCACCGCGCCGTATTTCTGAGCTGCCTACGCGGCAGTGAACCTGATGAACCGCTCGATCACGATGGTGCAACATTTCTGAGCTGCCTACGCGGCAGTGAACGCGCTGCATGTCCTCGGGCGTCGGCTCGGTCTTTTCTGAGCTGCCTACGCGGCAGTGAACAGAAAGCCATGGCTGCGCGCGCTGCGCGGGTATTTCTGAGCTGCCTACGCGGCAGTGAACTGGTGGCCGATGCTACGATGACCGACGCAGACTTTCTGAGCTGCCTACGCGGCAGTGAACATGCGACTTGCCAACGTGATCCACTACTAGAATTTCTGAGCTGCCTACGCGGCAGTGAACATCGGATTCCAGCTCGGTCTTGCGCTGGATCATTTCTGAGCTGGCTACGCGGCAGTGAACAGGTCGAAGCGGATGATGGCGAACTGGTACATTTTCTGAGCTGCCTACGCGGCAGTGAACCATAACCGCCTGAGCGCTCTCGTTCGCCCGCTTTTCTGAGCTGCCTACGCGGCAGTGAACAGGCGCACGACCCAGATGCCCGGTACGGGCCTTTTCTGAGCTGCCTACGCGGCAGTGAACCTGGCGGGCGTGATAGCGGGTACACCGTCGTCTTTCTGAGCTGCCTACGCGGCAGTGAACTCATGCTTCCGCGATTGGGCGGCCGAGACGCATTTCTGAGCTGCCTACGCGGCAGTGAACCGACATCGCGAACGGAGGCAGCTTGCGGTCCATTTCTGAGCTGCCTACGCGGCAGTGAACTGGATTATCAATAAGCACCAGCGCATTCTGGTTTTCTGAGCTGCCTACGCGGCAGTGAACCTCGGCGAGCGCGAAGTCGCTGCATCCCCCTCTTTCTGAGCTGCCTACGCGGCAGTGAACCGTGGGGCGCGCCGGCCCCGGCGCCCGCGATTTTTCTGAGCTGCCTACGCGGCAGTGAACTTTCCATTGCAAACCACGGAATGCCACGTACTTTTCTGAGCTGCCTACGCGGCAGTGAACATCGCGCCACTCTGGCCCCGGCGGCAACTGGTTTTCTGAGCTGCCTACGCGGCAGTGAACAAGGTGATTGGTTATCGCTACTTCGTGGGCAATTTCTGAGCTGCCTACGCGGCAGTGAACTGCGCGCCGCACGGAACCGATTGTCCCCTTTTTTTCTGAGCTGCCTACGCGGCAGTGAACAGTGCCAGTGCAGCTGCTCCCGTTCCTGGCTTTTTCTGAGCTGCCTACGCGGCAGTGAACTACCGGCTCACGGCCAAGATCGTCGCAAGCCTTTTCTGAGCTGCCTACGCGGCAGTGAACGTGTCTCTGTTCGGCTTCGAAGGCCGCCGGCTTTTCTGAGCTGCCTACGCGGCAGTGAACACGGGTCCTTCCCGATGGGGTGCGGCGTGCGGTTTCTGAGCTGCCTACGCGGCAGTGAACTGGAATCACGATTGGGACGATCAGCGCGGCGTTTTCTGAGCTGCCTACGCGGCAGTGAACACGGGTCCTTCCCGATGGGGTGCGGCGTGCGGTTTCTGAGCTGCCTACGCGGCAGTGAACACGCGGGGCCAAGATGGCCGCTCACCCCGCGTTTTCTGAGCTGCCTACGCGGCAGTGAACACGCGCAGAATTCGTGCGCGCGGCAAGAAAAATTTCTGAGCTGCCTACGCGGCAGTGAACTCCATGATTGGAGCGAGCTCAGCCTGATCGTATTTCTGAGCTGCCTACGCGGCAGTGAACGTGTCTCTGTTCGGCTTCGAAGGCCGCCGGCTTTTCTGAGCTGCCTACGCGGCAGTGAACTCGATCAAGGCCCCTCGCGGGGTGCGCAGCGTTTTCTGAGCTGCCTACGCGGCAGTGAACACGCGGGGCCAAGATGGCCGCTCACCCCGCGTTTTCTGAGCTGCCTACGCGGCAGTGAACGGTTTCGCGCCGCGCAGGCTGTCGGGGAGTTGTTTCTGAGCTGCCTACGCGGCAGTGAACATGCGGAATTTCACAGCATCCGCACGTTTCGCTTTCTGAGCTGCCTACGCGGCAGTGAACGTTTTCGTCCGCAGTGGCGTCGATATTCTCGCTTTCTGAGCTGCCTACGCGGCAGTGAACTCGCCAGCGGCCTGCCCTTGCCATCCACCATCTTTCTGAGCTGCCTACGCGGCAGTGAACAGAATTTTGCCGCTATCATCCTGGACCACGCTTTTCTGAGCTGCCTACGCGGCAGTGAACTCAACCGGCAGTTTCGCTGCACCGACGCGCCGTTTCTGAGCTGCCTACGCGGCAGTGAACAATCTAATCCACGACGGAAGCGACGAGGTACTTTTCTGAGCTGCCTACGCGGCAGTGAACATCCTTGACCTTGCCAAGCCACTTCCAACACTTTTCTGAGCTGCCTACGCGGCAGTGAACGGTCTTCCCGGCCGCGGTCCGCGCCTTGGACTTTTCTGAGCTGCCTACGCGGCAGTGAACACGCTGCCGTTGAGCGAGATTCCGCCCATCAATTTCTGAGCTGCCTACGCGGCAGTGAACGCGAACCGTGTTGTTGGGACCGGCCACCAGCTTTTCTGAGCTGCCTACGCGGCAGTGAACGTGATCGACTACATCGAAGAGCAGGCCAAGCCTTTCTGAGCTGCCTACGCGGCAGTGAACATCATGTGGGCGCGTGCCGCCGAGGTGTTCGATTTCTGAGCTGCCTACGCGGCAGTGAACGGCACATGCACCAGGATCGACATTGAAACCGCTTTCTGAGCTGCCTACGCGGCAGTGAACGGTGTCGTCTCGCTTGCCGCCGGCAATGTGGTTTTCTGAGCTGCCTACGCGGCAGTGAACAGTGGTCAGCCTCCCGCGCCAGCACGATCATGTTTCTGAGCTGCCTACGCGGCAGTGAACACGCGCAGAATTCGTGCGCGCGGCAAGAAAAATTTCTGAGCTGCCTACGCGGCAGTGAACTCCATGATTGGAGCGAGCTCAGCCTGATCGTATTTCTGAGCTGCCTACGCGGCAGTGAACCTTGGCGTAGTAAGCACCAGAGACTGCGGTCATTTCTGAGCTGCCTACGCGGCAGTGAACTCGTACAGAAGTGCGATGAAGCGTTCGGCCTTTTTCTGAGCTGCCTACGCGGCAGTGAACTTTAGGAATTCATGGCCACAGGCTCGCCAAAATTTCTGAGCTGCCTACGCGGCAGTGAACGGCAAATGTCATCGGCGGAACCAACGCGGTCATTTCTGAGCTGCCTACGCGGCAGTGAACACCTTTAGGAACGAGTATTGCGCGACCTCGCGTTTCTGAGCTGCCTACGCGGCAGTGAACAAGCACAGTGCCGCCAGCCGGCGTTACCAGGCTTTCTGAGCTGCCTACGCGGCAGTGAACATCATGCGGTGGTCTACGCCTCGGCGTCCGATTTTCCGAGCTGCCTACGCGGCAGTGAACGACGGATCGAAAGCGACAGTCTCATTGCCGCATTTCTGAGCTGCCTACGCGGCAGTGAACGGCCGGCCAGTTGAAGGCCTCTGGCTGCGGCATTTCTGAGCTGCCTACGCGGCAGTGAACACCCTTTAGCGTCGGCGTGCTGATTTCTATCATTTCTGAGCTGCCTACGCGGCAGTGAACTGCGTGCGCAGCCAACGCGCCATTTTTCCGTATTTCTGAGCTGCCTACGCGGCAGTGAACCGGGCGGCTCATGCCGTGCGCGGGCGCCTGGTTTTCTGAGCTGCCTACGCGGCAGTGAACGGCTTTGCCCGCGTTCGCCCACCGACCGCCCTTTTCTGAGCTGCCTACGCGGCAGTGAACGACCAGGCGCGCAAGGCCGCCGGCGTGGACAATTTCTGAGCTGCCTACGCGGCAGTGAACTCCTTCAGCTGTATAGAGCGGACGCAGTTCGCTTTCTGAGCTGCCTACGCGGCAGTGAACGGTTTTAACTGCCTTTGGACCTGACCCCTCGTTTTCTGAGCTGCCTACGCGGCAGTGAACCAACACGTAATTGTAAAAATATTCTCAGTTAATTTCTGAGCTGCCTACGCGGCAGTGAACTCGCGGATCTGGGACTTCTCGCGGCGCGACAGTTTCTGAGCTGCCTACGCGGCAGTGAACCCTTTGCCATCTGACGGCACTGCGGCGCGATATTTCTGAGCTGCCTACGCGGCAGTGAACAGATGCGCACAATGCCTGCGGTTTCTCACACGTTTCTGAGCTGCCTACGCGGCAGTGAACTTGGATGCGCAGCGAATCGGCGCTTCCCCACCTTTCTGAGCTGCCTACGCGGCAGTGAACGGTCCCGCGCCAATCCAGGGAGCCACGCCTGATTTCTGAGCTGCCTACGCGGCAGTGAACGTCTGGGTGATCATGCCCGGCCGGCCGATGTATTTCTGAGCTGCCTACGCGGCAGTGAACCCGATGCCGGATCACATCTGGGCGTACTTCCTTTTCTGAGCTGCCTACGCGGCAGTGAACCGCGATGCGGCATGGGCGTGGATGGCGGCTGTTTTCTGAGCTGCCTACGCGGCAGTGAACGCGACCGGTGATCCACATTCCCCCTTGCACCTTTTCTGAGCTGCCTACGCGGCAGTGAACCTCGCGCGGATGGCTGGCGGCAAGACTGGCCCTTTCTGAGCTGCCTACGCGGCAGTGAACGGCACGAACAGTGTCCAACCGTTTCCGGAATGTTTCTGAGCTGCCTACGCGGCAGTGAACTTGGAGGCAGAGTGAGGGTAGGCGACTAGCATTTTCTGAGCTGCCTACGCGGCAGTGAACCAAGACGCACGTGCTGGTGGGCGTCAATGTCTTTTCTGAGCTGCCTACGCGGCAGTGAACGCAACCCCAACAAGAGATGGCAATGACCACGTTTTCTGAGCTGCCTACGCGGCAGTGAACGTCGAAGGTTTCGGTGGCGAAATCATCCACTTTTTCTGAGCTGCCTACGCGGCAGTGAACCAGCGAAGAACCCATCACGGCAGGCAGCCCTGTTTCTGAGCTGCCTACGCGGCAGTGAACGCACGAACAGTGCCCAAACGTTTCCGGAATGTTTTCTGAGCTGCCTACGCGGCAGTGAACGATTCGAATTTTGATTGGGTCACGTATTCGCTTTTCTGAGCTGCCTACGCGGCAGTGAACCAGTGGGTGGCGCTTCGGGCTCGATTGCTGCCTTTCTGAGCTGCCTACGCGGCAGTGAACAGGATTGATCGACTGAACTGACAGGGAGTTTTTTTCTGAGCTGCCTACGCGGCAGTGAACGACGTGCTGTGGCGCCGTGTGCGCGACACCACTTTCTGAGCTGCCTACGCGGCAGTGAACAAACGACGAGGTTGCTCATGTAGGCCTCAGGATTTCTGAGCTGCCTACGCGGCAGTGAACCAACCTACAGCTGCCGGACGCGAGGCCAAGATTTTCTGAGCTGCCTACGCGGCAGTGAACCTTGTTCTTGAGGTGGCAGTGGATTGGGTGGTTTTCTGAGCTGCCTACGCGGCAGTGAACTCGAATCGAGCTAATATGCGTATCAACAGCACTTTCTGAGCTGCCTACGCGGCAGTGAACCCGGCCGGCAGCGGCGAAGGATGGTGCGTGATTTTCTGAGCTGCCTACGCGGCAGTGAACATGCACGCAAGACGATCGGCGACATGCTTAGCTTTCTGAGCTGCCTACGCGGCAGTGAACTAAGCCCCTGCACATCCGGAAGTATTTGGATTTTTCTGAGCTGCCTACGCGGCAGTGAACTGCGTGAGCGACCGACTTGTCACTGACGACCATTTCTGAGCTGCCTACGCGGCAGTGAACTCGCCACCCACCCCCAGCCGGCAGCGGCGGGATTTCTGAGCTGCCTACGCGGCAGTGAACGGTGGTATCGGCCTTTTCCAGCATGTTTGCACTTTCTGAGCTGCCTACGCGGCAGTGAACGATGATGCCGGCACAGGTTCGTGAGCGCTCAATTTCTGAGCTGCCTACGCGGCAGTGAACCTTTACGTTTGGGATTGTGTGGTTTCGATAATTTTCTGAGCTGCCTACGCGGCAGTGAACGGTCAGGCCCTTGCCGCGCGCCCAGTTCCAAATTTCTGAGCTGCCTACGCGGCAGTGAACTTCTCACCCTTGCCAGTCTCCAACCACTGCAATTTCTGAGCTGCCTACGCGGCAGTGAACGGCGCTCATCACGCCGCCCTCTTCCGCTTCTTTTTCTGAGCTGCCTACGCGGCAGTGAACAACGATCATTCGTCAGAACGGTTTTCGCCTGTTTTCTGAGCTGCCTACGCGGCAGTGAACGTAAGTCCACAACGATTTCGCGTCCTCCCACTTTTCTGAGCTGCCTACGCGGCAGTGAACCAGTCTCCCGCGGTTCTGCACGCCCTGCTGTTTTTCTGAGCTGCCTACGCGGCAGTGAACCCATTCGAAGCTGCAATGACCGCTATCATGAATTTCTGAGCTGCCTACGCGGCAGTGAACGGGGGCCATGATCCAGGAACGCGAATGCATGTTTTCTGAGCTGCCTACGCGGCAGTGAACACGGATTTCGTTCTGGATCGTGTGTTCAAACTTTTCTGAGCTGCCTACGCGGCAGTGAACGGAACAACTGACCGCGACTTCGCGCTCATGATTTTCTGAGCTGCCTACGCGGCAGTGAACCGCGTCACCGACGGATGGACCGAGGTGTCGGATTTCTGAGCTGCCTACGCGGCAGTGAACAACCGGCTGAGCAAGGACGACTGGCGGCACATTTTCTGAGCTGCCTACGCGGCAGTGAACGTAGTAGTGAACCACGCCCGACTTCTGCTTGCGTTTCTGAGCTGCCTACGCGGCAGTGAACTGTGCAGCGGCTTGATCGCCTCGAACGGCGCGTTTCTGAGCTGCCTACGCGGCAGTGAACTGCGATATCTCCCCAAACCCCCGGAGGCGGCCTTTCTGAGCTGCCTACGCGGCAGTGAACCAGGAAGCCGCTCAGTGGGCGCTGGAGCGCGATTTCTGAGCTGCCTACGCGGCAGTGAACAAGGCGCGGAACTTGTTCGGCAGCGCCAGGAATTTCTGAGCTGCCTACGCGGCAGTGAACGATGAACGACGCGCTGTGGCAGACATCGTTGATTTCTGAGCTGCCTACGCGGCAGTGAACAGAAATCGGCGGGGCGCAGGCGGTGGGGCCGTTTTCTGAGCTGCCTACGCGGCAGTGAACGAAATCCCCGGCCCGCCGTGGTACTCGGCGCTTTTCTGAGCTGCCTACGCGGCAGTGAACATGACGCACACGCCCTCAATTCGTTCGATGTGTTTCTGAGCTGCCTACGCGGCAGTGAACCGGACGCGGGGCCGTTGGCCGCTCACCCGCGTTTTCTGAGCTGCCTACGCGGCAGTGAACAAGGCGCGCCGCTCCAGATCGCGCTGGATGTTTTTCTGAGCTGCCTACGCGGCAGTGAACGTGATTCGTGCGCCGTTGCGTCCGAAGTCGTCTTTCTGAGCTGCCTACGCGGCAGTGAACCTCACTTCGTTCATCCCGCCCACGGCCTCGGTTTTCTGAGCTGCCTACGCGGCAGTGAACTCGTATGCCCAGACAATGCGGGCTTCCTCAGCTTTCTGAGCTGCCTACGCGGCAGTGAACCTGGCATTGCTGGTGTGCGTGTTCTTGCCGCTTTTCTGAGCTGCCTACGCGGCAGTGAACGCGGAGCGTCCCGGCATGACCAGCGCGGAGCTTTTCTGAGCTGCCTACGCGGCAGTGAACACATCACCATCCGCATTAGACTTTTTCGACAGTTTCTGAGCTGCCTACGCGGCAGTGAACTTCAGTGCGCCCGCTTGGCATTCGGGTTCGTTTTTCTGAGCTGCCTACGCGGCAGTGAACTCCAGATATACCTGGACGATATCGACGCCGTTTTTCTGAGCTGCCTACGCGGCAGTGAACTGCGGCCCAGGTGATTCGACAGGCTGCCTGCATTTCTGAGCTGCCTACGCGGCAGTGAACTCGACCGAGGCGTCGGACAGCGTGGGCAGGATTTTCTGAGCTGCCTACGCGGCAGTGAACCTGCAATGGCGCGCGGTGCTGGCGGCCAGCTTTTTCTGAGCTGCCTACGCGGCAGTGAACCAGGCCATGGCCAAGGGCAACTTGATCCAACTTTTCTGAGCTGCCTCCGCGGCAGTGAACGGCGTCTGTGGTCCCGATTGAGGGACTGAAAATTTCTGAGCTGCCTACGCGGCAGTGAACGGGGTGACCCAGACAATGCGGGCTTCCTCAGCTTTCTGAGCTGCCTACGCGGCAGTGAACGGTGGTCAGCGGCGACATGTTGCTGATCTGCATTTCTGAGCTGCCTACGCGGCAGTGAACGCGGCAATCGCCGCCCTCGCAACCCACCAGTCTTTCTGAGCTGCCTACGCGGCAGTGAACGTCTAAGAGCGACCCCTTACATTTTTTCCGGTTTTCTGAGCTGCCTACGCGGCAGTGAACGCGCACATAACGCGAGATTCCACGCAGTGGCCTTTCTGAGCTGCCTACGCGGCAGTGAACCTGGTGATGGCTGGTCTGACGCTTTGGGCGATTTTCTGAGCTGCCTACGCGGCAGTGAACCTCGCCATCGACAGTGATGGTGACCATGTGTTTTTCTGAGCTGCCTACGCGGCAGTGAACTTTTTGTGCCGCCGACCTGGTGCCGGCATCGATTTCTGAGCTGCCTACGCGGCAGTGAACCTGTCGCGTGTGGCATTGGGGGCAAGCGCCGATTTCTGAGCTGCCTACGCGGCAGTGAACAGCACCCCGGCACTGGCCAGGGCGGCGAGCGTTTTCTGAGCTGCCTACGCGGCAGTGAACGCAGTACCAAGCATTCACGGGAATTTTGGAATTTTCTGAGCTGCCTACGCGGCAGTGAACCTCCCGCCCGATCCAATCTGGCCATACCCGTTTTTCTGAGCTGCCTACGCGGCAGTGAACCGAAAGCCGGGGGTTTTGCTTTTGCGGGGTATTTTCTGAGCTGCCTACGCGGCAGTGAACCATGTCTCTGAGGTTATCTGCCTGCGTGCCAATTTCTGAGCTGCCTACGCGGCAGTGAACAGGCAGCAGCTCGGCCAAGCTCTCGTCTTTGTTTTCTGAGCTGCCTACGCGGCAGTGAACGAGGCCGGTGTAGAAGCGGGTGCGCGCACCCATTTCTGAGCTGCCTACGCGGCAGTGAACGCGCTGGAATTGGCCCGGGGCGACCAAGCAGTTTTCTGAGCTGCCTACGCGGCAGTGAACCCAATACTGCGCCTTGTAGATGGCGATCGCCTTTTCTGAGCTGCCTACGCGGCAGTGAACAGGGCCATGCGGGCGCGCCACCGCGCGATGGGTTTCTGAGCTGCCTACGCGGCAGTGAACGGCCGTCAGCTCAAAGCCGTCCGGCACCTCACTTTCTGAGCTGCCTACGCGGCAGTGAACAGGCCTACGTCGAACGTGTCCTCGCCCATGAGTTTCTGAGCTGCCTACGCGGCAGTGAACCCTGCAGACGTTGCCAACACCATCCTCAAGATTTTCTGAGCTGCCTACGCGGCAGTGAACATGGCCATGCCGTAGAGGAACAGGATCAAGATTTTCTGAGCTGCCTACGCGGCAGTGAACCAAGCCCGATCAACTCGCAGATTTCGCAGCATTTTCTGAGCTGCCTACGCGGCAGTGAACCGAGATGCGCCGCGCAACTATGGCGGCGGACTTTTCTGAGCTGCCTACGCGGCAGTGAACTTGAAGTCCGTGACCAGAGCGCGCTTCTCGTTTTTCTGAGCTGCCTACGCGGCAGTGAACGGCCGGCCTTACGCGGCGCAGGGCCGAGGAAATTTCTGAGCTGCCTACGCGGCAGTGAACCCGCAGAATTTCCGCAAGTACACTGCACGCGATTTCTGAGCTGCCTACGCGGCAGTGAACAAGTTCGGCATCGAGGGCGTAGACGCGTTCAATTTCTGAGCTGCCTACGCGGCAGTGAACAAGCCACGACATTGCGACCACCGGCCTGCTCTTTTCTGAGCTGCCTACGCGGCAGTGAACCGCGTCACCGACAGATGGACCGAGGCGTCGGATTTCTGAGCTGCCTACGCGGCAGTGAACCCAGCGACGGCGCTGAACCTGGTGCGCGGCATTTTCTGAGCTGCCTACGCGGCAGTGAACGTTCTGAAATGCACTACTACCAGCGCCACCTTTTTCTGAGCTGCCTACGCGGCAGTGAACGTGATAGCTGCGCGCTTGGCCTTGCGCAGCTTTTTCTGAGCTGCCTACGCGGCAGTGAACCTCCTATGCCGATCGCCGGCTTGCGTTTATGCTTTCTGAGCTGCCTACGCGGCAGTGAACTGATGGATGCGCAGCAGGGCCGTTTCGCGGCATTTCTGAGCTGCCTACGCGGCAGTGAACTTGCGCATGCCGGCGCGCTCTGCAGCCATCCATTTCTGAGCTGCCTACGCGGCAGTGAACCCGGTCAACGCACTGCCGGCCGGCTACGCGATCTTTCTGAGCTGCCTACGCGGCAGTGAACTGCCATGTTGCCCTCCTGGGCGATGATGATGTTTTCTGAGCTGCCTACGCGGCAGTGAACTGCGCATTTACGCGGCGAGCAAACGCGCCAGTTTTCTGAGCTGCCTACGCGGCAGTGAACCCCTTAGGCGATCAACGATATAATCAGTGTCATTTCTGAGCTGCCTACGCGGCAGTGAACGGCAGCTCGCCGCCAGCCATCACATGCTCCCTTTTCTGAGCTGCCTACGCGGCAGTGAACAAGACAAAAAGTCACTCAACCCGTTGAAGTTACAGGAAAAGCGCGTCTCAAAAAGAACGGGCCCCTTTTTTCAGGAGGCCCGCCAAGTCGTTGATTTTAAGGAAAAGCGTGGTGCTCTTGGAAAAAGGGTCAGAACCAGGGGATGGTGGCGTCCTGGCTCAGGCCGTAGCTGTTGAAGCTGCCCGGTAGTGCGGTAGACGACAGTGGACCCTGCCGGATGAAGAGTGGGAACGACGGTTGCCCCGTGCTGCGGCTGCCCAGGACCACGAAGGGCAGTTGCAGCTGTTCGGCGGCCGAATCCGGGATGCGCTGTAGCGCCGCTTCCGCATCCAGTCCGTGACGCCGCATCGCCCGGCGGCGCAGGCGCGACGGGCTGCTTTTGGCCTGTACCCGAGTCACTTGTCGATGCTGTGCGTCAGCGGGCACCGCGTTGATGTCCGATACTGCCAGATGATCGTTCATGCCTTGCAACCAAGGCAGGGCCATCACTGTATCTAACGAAGCACGCAATCCATGCAAGCGCACGTGGGTACCCAGGGTGGGCTTGCGCAAATCGTAGCGGGGGAAGCTGACGCCGATGTCCTGCCGCCCATGCTGCGCGAGCATCCGGTGCAGCCGGACATACAGGCCGCTGAGCAGTTGATGCGGCGCAAGCTCCGGGTCGGGGCGAAGTTGGATATCCACATAGTGGTCCATGGCGTCAGCCCGCGTCGCCGAAGACGCCGCCCCGGATCAGCGTAGCGATCACGAAGTGCTGTTGGTCCTGTTCCGGCAGCTTGTCCTTGATCACCCAGCCGTCGAGCAGATTGTAGAAATCCAGCTTGGCCTTGGGCTGCCGGTAGGCCTTGCCTTGCGTGGTGACCGAGCCATACGGTTCGACCGCAATCGGGCCATTCTCCTCCGCCTCCGGGTACCAGGTGTCGATGGTGCGCAACGCGTTGCCGATCTTCTGCGAATGGATGGCGGCCACCGCGTTGTCGCCCTCGCCGACGTGGTAAAGGGTCTTGCTCTTCTTGCTGCTGCCCTTGTCCAGGATCAGCTCCTGGGAAGGGAACACCTCCTGGCCCGCGCCCACGCGGACGAAGGCGGTGACCTGCAACAGCACGTGCGTGGTGCCCGCCAGAGCGGAGGCGATCAGGGTGGACAATGCGGCCAGATCCGCGGTTTCGGCCGCTGGCGCCTGCAGGCTGCGCAAGGAGTGTGCGTGTGCCTGGAACGTCCACTGCGCGGCGGGCGTCCCGTTCTTCAGGTGCGCTACCTGCACTTCCACCTGTTCTGCGCCGATGCGATTACGCCAGAGGAAGCGTCCATTGGCGAGATTGGCCGCATAGCGCTGCGCGAGGGCGTCGAAGCCGTGTTGTTGCACGTAGCCGGCAACCGTGGCGGCAAGTTTCTTGCGGTAGTCGGCATCGTTGCAGGCCGAGGGCATGCCGGTGCCACCGAGCACGCGCAAGGTGAATTGTACCTTCAGCGTGTCGGCCTCCAGCGGCAAGGCGGCCACGTCCACGGTCTGAAGGTTGGGGTTCTCGATCGCCGCATCGAGCTTGGCCGGATCCTGGTCCTTGGTCTTGAGCCGGTTGGAGATAGTGCCGCGCACGGATTTCTCGCGCAGCTTGACGGGTTGCCAATCAGCGGATGCTGCGCGCGCGGCCCAACTGCCGGAAAACAACAATGCGTCGGACGGGTCGAGTTTGCGCTCGAAGGCGAGAACAGAGGCGGTCTTGAGTTCGGTTGCCATGTTGGAATTCCTTGTCGTGAGGTTGGTCAGTCGAGAGCGAAATTGAAATCTTCGTGCGGTTCGGACACGGTTATTGCAGTGGCAAAGTCATTGCGGCAACGGTATAGCCCCCGGTCCGGAGAGTTGCTCGCGTACCAGAGCAGCTGTTGCGGGGTATCCAGGCGGTGCGGACTGATCCACTGGCCGAGCGAATACAGGCTTTCGACGAAACGGAACGGTGTGCTGGCGTCGCGCGCGTTGGCCACGCTGCCGGCCGCGTGCACATCGCCCAGCGCGCCGTAGCCCACCGGAATCGGTACGATCCAGCCGCGTCCGCTGCGGTCGTTGTTCCATGCGCCGTCGTCTTTCGGGTGCTCGCCTGCGTGGTGGCGCCAATTGATGCGCGACAGCGATAGCCAGGCATCGAGCCGGGTGGCGGCGGGGTCGATGGCCTGCAGTTCGGCGGCACGGGTGTCGAGCAGGTCGCCGCGCTCCACCAGCGCGAAACCGGGCAGCAGCCGCATGCGCGTCTTGCGGAATTGCGCGGTACGGTCGTCTTCGGTGCCGGTCAGGTTCAGCGTCCATGGCTGGTAGCGGTGCCGCGATGGCTGCGCCGGTGGCCGTACGCTACCGCCGGCGATGCGCATGCCGGAGAGCAATTCGGCCACCGTGGCCGTGTCGCCCTGGGGAGCATGCGGGTCGTCCATCCAGCGCTTGCTTCGCACGCCAAGCAACAGGCTCAATTCCAAATGGATACGGCCTTCCTCGACGATGGCAGCGGTCTTGCCGTCCTTGCCGACCGGGTTGCGCGTCAGATGGAATGCCTTGACGAAGCCGCCCTGCGTCACGTGTTCCTGATGGTCGTGGCAAACGGCGCCAATCGCGCAGAACTCCAGATCCAGCCCGGCGGCATGGGTCTTGCGTTGCAGCGCCCACATCGCCCCCAGCAGCGCTGTCATCGATGGAAAGCCATGCGTCAGCGGGCTGGAAACGGCGTTGGCGTTGTGCACCTGCAGGCGGGGCAACACCAGCAGATGACTGAAAGCAGGACAGGCGTTCATGGGTGACTCCCCGCATGCGCGCGCCGTTGCAGCGGCACAGGCCATGCCGCGTCGACGATCGCCTGCCGGGCCCAGTGGCGGTGTTCGCTGTCGCCCACGCTGGTCAGCCCGGCTGCGTGCAGCTGCGCATTGACCCAATTGGCGAAGTGATCGGCGACCGCGTCCGGCCAGTCGCCGAAGCTGTATGCAGCGTTGAAGGCTTCATCGTCCTGGGTCCATTCGGGGTGTTGTGGATCGATACGAACGGGCAGTTCGGCTCGCTCCGGGTCCAGCCATAGCCGTTCGTACAGCGGAAGCTGGCAGTCAGCATCGCGGGTCCAGCCGGGTGGGAAGCGGGCGTGGGTTTCGGCGGCGAACAGTGCCAGCTGCGCGCCAAGTTCCTGCTCGATCCGTTCACGGGTATCGCGCGTCTGCTGGTTGGACGGCGGTTCGGTCAGCAGGAAATCGGAGAGCTGCTTCACCATGGCGCGAACGCCGTTGAAATAGCCGAGCCGGTCGATGGCCGAACCGATCTTCAGCAGGTTGCGTGGCCGATCCTGCGTCCAGGTCGGTGGTAGCGACGCCAGCAGATAGTTCACGCCGCCACGCTCGCTGTTGAGCTGGGAAATGTTCTGCGGCTTGGTGCCGCCGAGCTTGCGTGCCACCAGATTGCGGTAATCGCGGTAGCTGCCGGCATGCGGCTCCCTGGCGCGCCATGCTTGGCGCGCCAGCTTGTTCGTCTCGCCGAAGCGGGCATCCTGGATGTCCGCGTGCACCGCATGCGCCAGTGTGCTGGAGAACATCGGTTGCAGCAGGTGGTACTGCGTCTCGTCGGTCGGCTGGTCGCCGAGTAGCCAATAGACCTGCTTGGCCTGCGCGTGCGAGACCGGTTGCGGATCGCTGCGCACCAGCGTGCCGAATGCCTGCATCCAGCCGTCGGCGACCTCGGCGTCGGCATGCAGGGCGGCGCGCAGGTCGCTGTCGCCGGCCAGCATCCAGTCCAGCAGCCGTCGTCCCTCGACCTCGATCTTGAGGAACTTGAACACATCCAGCGCGGCGGCATTGCCGACCACGTCCTGCGCATAGTCATCGCCCAGGAGGTGGCTGCCGATCTCGGCATGCCGCGGCAGGTCGCCGGGCGGTACGTGCAGGCTGCTGCCGCGCGCATCGGGATGGGTGGCCTTGAGCACATGGGTGACGGCCTGGATCTGGCCCACCCGGCGCGCGGCGTCGGCCAGCCAGGTCCCGTAGTCGTATTTCGACGCCGTTCCGGTGGTGTCTTCGCCTTCGTCGTCCTTCAGCTTGGCCTGCCGTCGTGCTTCGATGAAGTCGGAGATGGCTGCGTGGAAAATTTCTGCTCTTTCGGTCAGTTCTGCCATCAATGGTCTCCCTGTTGATCCTTCAGCGTTTCATTTGATAGCCGCATGTAATCTCCTAGACTGAGATTGCCTGCTTCATCCTCCTTTGAATTTTGCAAACCCCAACCACGGGTGATACCGCCAACCCTGGTCATTGGCCGGCACCTTCACCGTGGCCAGCTTCTTTGCGCAGTCATCCAATGACAGATCGAGGTACTCGGCCTGCTCGGCGAGCAGGCTTGCCAGATCGAAGCTGCCCCATGGGCCGATGCCGGGGGCGGGAGTCAGTACGATCTCGCGCCGTTGGCTCTGCTCGATGCGCACATAGAGATCGGTGCCGCGACCACCTGGCGATTGTTCGATCCGGTGCAGGCGCGGTGCCTCGTCCTCGTCCGGCAGGAACACCAACGTGGTGCTGGGTTGGCTATCGTGGCGGAACGGTTGTTGCTGAGGCAGCATGCCGGTCAGGGCGGCCTGCGGGTATTTCCAGGCGACGGCCGCCTGGTCGGATTCCAGCGGGGCGGACAGGCCGCTGGATGCGTCGGCCGCCAGGTCTTTCAGCATGCAGGTGGCGATGCGGGCCTGTTCCAGGTCGACGAAGCTGCTGGACGGCTGCCACTGCGCGTTCGGCCGTGGCCGGATGCGTGGCAAGGCCGTGAGCGTGCGGTATTCGTCCGCGAGCAGGGAATCGTGCAGCCATGGGCTGGTCAGTTGGAAACGCTTTGCGGATTTACCCGTTCCTTCCTTCTCGAACCCAGGTCTGAGATAGATCCGGCAGTCCTGGCTGCCAACTTGAAAGTGCCGCAGGTTGGTGTCGAAGATCAGCACGTTCGGCGCGTCGCCGGTGATGCCGCGATGGCGTTGCACGCGCCCGGCGAGCTGGATCAGCGAGCGCATCGACGAAGGTTCGGCCACTGCCCAATCGGCGTCCCAGTCGCGACCGACCTCGCACACCGGGGATGCCAGCACCACGAACATCTGCTCGCGTTGCGGGTGGGCGTCGATCAGCGCACGGATGGCCGGCAGGCCGTAGACGCGCTTGCCATCGCCACGCCGATCGAAGGCCGCGTCGAGCTGGTGCTCGATGGCCGAGCGTTGCACCAGTGGAAAGCGGGCGTGATAGACGCACAGGTGGATCTGCGTGTCCTGCGGCGCCCCAGCGGCATACAAGGCCTGCGCGACACCGAACAGGGGGTCGATGTTGGCCATGCGCACCAGGCCAAAACTGATGCGCTTGCCGCTGACAGGATCGTGTTCCGCATGCGCGCCATGCAAGCGCAGGCAGGCATCGCGGACATGCGCGGCGAATGCGGCATGCAGTGACGCATCCTGCAGATGAGGCGGCAGGTCCAGCGGCAGCAGTTCGCCGCGTCGCAATGGCGTGGCCTTGGCGAGCCTCGTGGCGCGCTTGTCGACGAACTGCGTGTGCTGGTCGAGGAAACTGCTGCCGCCTGCGCATGCGGCGACCTGCACGCCGAACTCGTCGCTCCACAGGCAAGGGACCGCCAGCGCCGCGTCGGGCCGGCCGCCGTCTTCTCCACGGTTGCGCCGGTAGTGCTGGCGTCCCGCGCGGTAAGCCTGGTACATGCCGGTAACCAAGGACGGCGGCAGCGTGGCCGAGGACAGCACGACGCGCGTGCCGAGCATGCCGGCCCAGTGCACCAGCCTGGTCAATGCGGGCAGGTCGTCGAGGTCGTAGTCGTCCAGTTCGTCGAGGATCAGGTCCGCGCTCATCAAGCGCAGCATCGGCGCGATCTGGCGGCCAGCGCGCAGCGACTCGGTGGCCGGCACCATGTGGTCCACCGTGCAGACCAACATGGGCGCGGACAGCAGTTTGCCGATCTCCGGGTCGTGCAGCGCACGCGACAGCAAGGGGTGATCGGTGGTGACGCCTTCGTACAGGACGTGGCTGTCTTCCTCGATCAAGCCCTGCACGGAGGCCGAGCCATGCGCTTCGGCCTTGTGTTCGTAGAACGCGAACAAGGCGCGGCTGGCCGAGCCGCCCACGCGGATCGCCAGTTCGTCCTCGTCCAGGTGCAGATCGGTGCGGAAGCTGCGGCCGGTCTGCAAGGTCAGCGTGCGCAGGCCCAGGGCATACGTGGCGCGCAACCCATGCTGGGGATCGGCCAGGGCGTAGAGGATGCGCGCGTTGGCGAGCGTCTTGCCGCAACCGGTCGAGGCCATGTTGACGATGAAGGCACCCTGGTCGCGCGCCGTCTCGCGCAACGAGGCGGCCGCATCGAATGCCTTGTCCTGCCAGGAAAAGCGTGGATCGGCGCTGCGTTTGCGCAATCCACGGTGATTGGCCAGCCTTGGCAAATGGCGTTCGAAGCCCGGCAGCGCATGGGCGATCAGGCCGGCATCGCGGGCGACCCCGAGCAGGTGCTCGTCCAGCGGTTGCTTCAGGTCGCCGTGGTAGTCGGTATTGGCATACAGCTGGGTGCGGCCGTCGCCCTGCAAGCGCTGCGGCGAGCCCTTGGGCAGAGCCGAATAATGGTGGTCGGCCAGCATCAGGCTGAGCCTGGCCAGATGCATGACGTAGGGATTGTCGAGCCAGTTGTCCGCGCGGCCCGCACGTCGTTCCAGCAGGCGTTTGGCCAGGCGCGCGGCCTGTGCGCGCCACTTCGTCTCCATCACCGGGAGTGTGCCTGCGGGTGTCCAGTACGACTGGATCCTGTTGATGTCGGCCGGTTGACGGATTTCGTTCCAGTCGTGCGCCAGCAGCGACAACGGCGTCTCCAGCCATGCGGAATGGAAGGCGCGCGCGCGCTTGCCCAGCCGGGCCTGCGCACCGTCGTCCTGGATGACCGGTACGACCGGAAGCCGGTGATGGGTGAGCACAAGCCACGCCACGGCCGCCGCAATCGGTGGCAGCTCGCGGAAGGGAAAGTGGGACGCCGCGTTGACGCCGTCGCGCTGGTAGCGCGTGTCGGCCAACCAGTCGGCTTCGTCGTAAGCGTCCGGGTCGGCCAGTCGTTGCAGCCACCGTGCATCGTCGTCGTTGCCGACGAAGGCCTGAAACAAGCGCAGCGATACCCATTCGTGGCGATAGAGGTTGCGCTCCTGCAGCTGCCCGCACAGCCGTGCCTGGAAGGCGATGCTGGCCTTGCCCATGTCGTGCAGCAGGGCCGCCAGTTGCGCGAGCAGGCGGATATCCTCGGCGGTGTGCCAGTCGTTTTCGTCTTCGCGCCGCAGCACGTTGCGCGTGGTGGTGTTGGTGGGCACCGCGCCTTCGGCATTGAAGCGGCGGGCGTCTCCCACGATCCACAGCAGTTCGGAGTGGTCGCGGCCGCGGATCCAGTGGCAGGCGACGGCGCTGTTCTTGCGCGCGGTCTTGCGCAGCAGTCTGCGCAATGTCGTCAGGCCGGCTTCGGTGATCGGCGTCTGCCAGGTGCGGTCACCACGCCGCTCGGCGAATTGATCGAGAATGCGCCGGGTTTCGGTCAGCGCACGCTTGTCGCACTGCGAGATCAGCAGGATGTTCACCGCGCAGGCTCCGCGCTCTTCGCTGCCGCGGTCTGCAGTGCGACGGCCTTGAGCGTGTCCAGCATGAAGTCCAGGGATTCGCTGCGGGTCAGGGCTTCGATGCAGTTGCGACGGAAGGCCTGTTCGTCGTCTCCGCGCATCGCCGACAGGAATGCCTGCGGCAGGATGCTGGCGTCCTTCACCAAGTCCGCGATGTCGAACACCAGGCCGCCGCGCCGGGTCTTGCCGTGTAGTACCGCCAGGCCGTGCGGCAGGCCCAGCACCCAGCTGGCGGTCGCGCCCAGGCCATAGGCCAGGTAGTTACCGTGATCGAGAAAACGGTTGGCCGGATCGGTTCCGCTGCCGCGCTTGGCGCGGGTGAAGTCGCCATAGCCAACGGTGTCGACGGCGAGTTTGAACAATGCCTTGGTCAGCCTGGCCTCTTCGGTCAGCAACGCGGTGCTGTCCTGGGCCTGCTCAATGGTGCGGCGGGTTTTCGCCAGCAGTGCATCCAGTCTGGCGCCATCCGGCGCGAAGCCCGCTTCCTTGAGCGCGCGCTGTTGCCATTGTTCGCCGATACGCAGCGCACGTGCGTGTTGGAATGCCTTGGCGGCCATCAGCCGCAAGTCGTCCTCGAACCAGAAAGACACCCAGGCCTGCAGATACTCGGTGGGCCGATACTCGCTCTGCGGCGAGAACCAGGCAACCTCCACATCCATTTCGTTGGCCGAGAACAGCGGCGTGCCGCCGCCACCGCAAAAGCCCACGAGCACGCCTGCCTTGGCCAGTTCACGCATCGCCGCCTGTGTGACGGACGTGCCGGTGCCTAGCAAGACCGTGGTGGTATTGGCGATCGGGATGTTCCAGTACAGCGAGCGCTTGCCTGCGTCGGTGACGTATTCGACCCGGCCACCGTTGACGAGGACGCGGCAGTGCTGCAGGTAGTAGATGTTCGCGCGCTTGGAATGCAGGATGGTCTTGAGGTCCGATGCCGACAGTTCTTCCATGTGCGGACCTCTCCTTGAGTAGGCGGCTTGCCGGCAGCCTTCCGCCCTCGATACTAGGGTGTATCAAGCGGGCTTGGCAAGCTGGCTCCCCGTCTCAGCGGACTGGCATTTTTCGGCCATGGTGAGGCGATGGAACGCGTCTGTTTTCAAGGCGATGTGCGGTGTGCAGTGATGCAGGACGCATACCGTGGACGTCCCTCATACCGTTGACCACTCGACGCGCATGCCGGCATCCGCATACCTGGCAAACAGCGCTTGCTGCGCCGCTTCGCGCTGGTCGAGGTTGCACGCAATCAGCACAAGGTTGGCTCCGGCACTGGCTAGCGCGTTGTCGTAATCCAGCCCGCCGGGGCTGGCGCCGGTGATCGCGGCCACCGGCGCCCGCTGCAGCGGCAGGTCGGCCAGAGTCCAGCCGCTCATTGCGCCAGCGCCTGCGTTTTGGGCAGCGTGCGCCACCAGCGCTCGCCGGTGGCCGGCTGGCGCAGGTCCACCCGCTCGCCCATCTGCGGCGTGGTCAGCGGCACGTTGGCGGCCGCCGCCAGCGCGACGATGCGCTCGAACGGTTCGGACCAGGCATGCATGGCCAGATCGAAGGTGCCGTTGTGGATCGGCAGCAGGGTGCGGCCGCCGATGTCGATGCAGGCCTGCAGGCTCTGCTCCGGCTGCATGTGCACATCCGGCCACAGTGGGTCGTAGGCGCCGTTTTCGATCAGCGCCACATCGAACGGCCCCAGGCGTCGGCCGATCTCCTTGAAATGCGGGCCGTAACCACCGTCGCCGCTGAAGAACACGCGCAGGTCGGCATCCTGGATCGCCCACGAGCACCACAGCGTGCGGTCGCGATCGAACAGGCCGCGGCCGGAGAAATGCCGCGACGGCGTGGCGGTGAGCGTCAGGCCATCGACCTGCACCGACTGCCACCAGTCCAGCTGCTGCACCTTGGTCGGATCCACGCCCCAGCGCACCAGCAGATCGCCCACGCCCAGCGGCGCGACGAACACGCCAACGCGGTCGGCCAACGCACGGATGGTGGCGCGGTCCAGATGGTCGTAATGGTTGTGCGACAGGATCACCCCGGCCAGCGGCGGCAACGCATCCAGGGCGATCGGCGGCGCGTGGAAGCGCTTGGGCCCTGCGAACGCAAACGGCGAGGCGCGCTTGGAAAACACCGGGTCGGTCAGCCACAGGCCGCCACGCAGCTTCATCAGCACAGTGGAGTGACCCAGCCGGAACAGGCTGTGATCCGGCGCCGCCTGCAGCTGCGCCGCAGTCAACGGCGTGACCGGCAGCGCCTGCGACGGCACCGTGTGGGCCGGCTTGTTGAACAACACCTCCCACAGCAAGCGCAGCCCGCCCAGAACCCCGGGGGTGCTCAGCGAGGTCGGCAGTGTGTTGCGAAAGCGCCCATTGCGAAATTGCGGCGAAGCGGCGTGCGATGCGGCGTGGGGCAGCTGACGGGACTGGGTGAGCACGACAGGATCCATCGTTGGGAAGGGGCGAACACGGCAGTGGTAATGAACTTACACTGCACAGTGTAGTTTTATTCGGAAATGTAAACTGACGGGTGTAACATGCAGCCATGTCCAGTTCATCCGATCCGGCCCCGGCGCCGCAGCGGCTCACCGACCGCAAGCGCCACGCCATTGTCGAGGCGGCCATCGCACAGTTCCGCCAGCACGGGTTCGAGGCCACCAGCATGGATCGGGTCGCCGCCGCCGCTGGTGTCTCCAAGCGCACCGTCTACAACCATTTCCCCAGCAAGGACGCCTTGTTCGGCGAGATCCTGCGCGGGCTATGGCAACGCAGTGCCGAGGCGGTGAGCCTGGCCTATCGCCCAGACCAATCATTGCGCATGCAGTTGACGCAATTGCTGCAGCAGAAGCTGCGCCTGCTCGACGATGCGGCCTTCATCGATCTCTCGCGCGTGGCCATTGCCGAAGGCATCCACTCGCCGGAGCGCGCACGCGCGCTGCTGGCGCAGCTGGGCAGCAAGGAAGAGGGCACCACCACCTGGCTGCGCGCTGCGCAGGCCGATGGCCGCCTGGCGCCGGTGGACCCGGAATTCGCCTCGCAACAGCTGCAGTCGCTGATCAAGGGCTTTGCGTTCTGGCCGCAGCTGGCGCTGGGACAGCCGCCGCTGTCGGCCGACCAGCAGACCCAGGTGGCCGAGTCGGCGGTGGCGATGTTCCTGGCGCTGTACGGGCGCACGTAAGCGCCGCTTGCAACATGGCGGCCCCGCTCACGCGCCAGCAGCATCCTGGGTCCACACCGCCAGCGCGTAGCCGTGCGGGTCGGTGAAGTGGAAACGTCGCCCGCCCGGGAATGCGAACACCGGGCGGGTAATGGCGCCGCCAGCAGCTTCGATGCGTGCCTGGGAGGCCGCCAGATCGTCCGAGGCCAGGACCACCAGGGCGCCACCTGGTTGCGGGGCGCCATGGAAGAAGCCGCCGCTCAGGCGGCCATCGCGGAACTCGCAATAGTCCTGGCCATAGTCCTGGAACGTCCAGTCGAACGCCGCAGCGTAGAACGCCTTGGCGGTGGCGATGGAGGTCACGGCAAATTCCAGATAGTCGATACGGTGATGCTGTGCGCTGTGTTGCATGGCGATGTCCTCGCGGTCGGTGGTTGCACAGCGTGCCCTGCGCAGCGACCTGGCGGCTTGGCGAAAACGGCCATCACTGCGCGTGCTGCTGCACCAGCTCGCGCGGACTCAAACCGGCGAGCTGGCGCGCATCGCGCACCAGATGCGGCGCATCGCCATACCCGGCCTCCAGCGCAGCGGCGGTCAGCGTGGGGCTGGCTGGCTGCCAGCCGCAGGAAACGCTGCAGCCGCAAGATCCGCTCCAGCGTCTTGGGCCCATAGCCGAACGCGGCGTGGCAGCGCCGCCGCAGCTGACGCTCGCTGATCCCCAGGCTTGCGCACAGCGCAGCCAGGCGTGGCGCCGCTGCTCCGGCCAGCTGGGCGAAGGTGAACGCCATCTGCCGATCCACTGGCGCTGCGTGCTGCCGACACAGCGCGTGCAATGTCTGCACCACGTCGGCGCCATCGCACAGCTTCTGTTGCCAGTCGCCCGCACCGCGTCCCCACAGCGCATCCAGTGCCACGCGCTGGTCGGCGATGTGGTGCAGCGGAAGGCCGAGCACACCGGCGGCCGCGCCTGCCGTCAATCGTACGCCGGTGAGCACGTTGCCGGCGTCCACGCAGGCCATGGTCGCGGCGTGGTCGGGGCCGGCGACGAACAGGCAAGCGCCATCCCAGATCAGGTCGACACAGCCGTCGGGCAACACCCGTACCGGCGCACTGGCCGCACCTTGCCGATAGCGCCAGCTGCAACGCAGCTGGGTGCGCAACTCCGGCGGCGGCGGCAATTTCGTGTAGCGGGATTGGGTGTGCGAGGACATGGCGGCAGTCTGCGGCAAAACGTGTCGACGCATCTGGACGACGAAGGTGTCCAGATGTGCTGCGCTGGTCGCGCCACTGCAGCGCCATTGCCTCAACGCTCCGAATCACCGCCTTCGTCGTAGCCGCGCGGGGTGAACAGATCCGGCTGGATCAGTTCGATGAAGGCGCGCGCCTGCGGTGACAGGTACTTGCCCTTGCGCACCACCACGCCATAGCTGCGGGTGGGGAAAAAATCCTTCAGCGAGCGCGTGGCAAGCCGGTCGCGATCGGCCTCGGTCACACAGATCGCGGTGACGATGGAAATGCCCATGCCCATCGCCACGTATTGCTTGATCACCTCCCAGCCGCCCACCTCCAGCGCCACCGTGTACGGCACGCGGGCCTGCTGGAAGATCAGGTCGACCAGGCGGTAGGTGACCTGCCGGCGCGGCGGCAGGATCAGCGGATACGGCGACAGATCCTGCAGCGTCACGCTGGCCTTGCGCGCCAACGGATGATCGGGCGGGGTGATCAGCAATTGCTCGAAGCGATACACCGGCGCGTAGGACAGGTCGGCCGGTACATCCAGCATCGAGCCGACCGCCAGGTCCACCGCATCCTCGCGCAACAGGTCGGTGCCGTCGGCGCTGATGGCGTTGTGCAGGGTCAGCCGCACATCCGGGTGGCGCGCGCGGAAGTTCTCCACGATGCGCGGCAGCAGGTACAGGATGGTGGAACTGTTGGCGGCAATGGTGAGTTCGCCGGCATCCAGCCCACGCACCTTCTCCCGAAAGCTGGCTTCCAGACCGTCCAGGCTCTCCACCAGCGGCAGCGCCATGTCGTACAGCAGCTGGCCCTCGCGGCTGGGCGCCAGGCGTCGCCCGGAGCGCTCGAACAAGGGCACCCCCAGATCGCGCTCCAGCGCCTGCAGCTGCAGCGTCACCGCCGGCTGACTGACGTAGAGCGCCTCAGCCGCCCGTGAGACAGACCCCAGGCGCACCGTCTGGCAGAACGCACGCAGGGGCTTGAGCCGGTCCGATTTGTAGGAAAAACGCGGAGTTGGCGCCATCGGACAGCGGCCAATGAGTCAAGTATAAGTTGAGCTTATTTACAGCATTGATAAAACTGCTTTGTCAAATACTGGCTGGCGGCGCACGGTGCAGGTCCGGACGCACAAGGATCTCCCACATGTCTGCCACCGCTTTTGCCTCACGCCCCACCGACCGCGCCACGCCCGGCCTGTCGCTGACCACTCAGGTTGCAGGCCAGGCCGAGCTGCTGCCGCCGGCCGCGCTGGCCCTGCTGGTGTCGTTGCACCGCGCCATCGAACCAGGCCGGCAGCAGCGCCTGGCACAGCGGCGCGCGCGCCAGGCCGCGTTCGATGCCGGCCAGTTGCCCGACTTCCGCGACGATACCCGCGCCATCCGCGCCGGCGACTGGCGCGTGGCTCCGCTGCCGGCGGCGCTGCAGGACCGCCGTGTGGAGATCACCGGCCCGACCGACCCCAAGATGGTCATCAACGCATTGAACTCCGGCGCCAAGGTGTTCATGGCCGACTTCGAGGACTCCACCGCACCCACCTGGCGCAACCTGCTGGCCGGCCAGCGCACCCTGGCCGCCGCCGTGCGCGGCGATCTGAGCTTCGATGCCCCCAATGGCAAGCATTACGCGTTGCGCCCGGAAGCCGAGCGTGCCGTGTTGATCGTGCGCCCGCGCGGCTGGCACCTGGACGAAAAGCACGTCCACATCGACGGCCAGCCGCTGGCCGGCAGCCTGTTCGACGCGGCGTTGTTCGCCTTCCACAACGCCCGCACGCTGCTGGCCAAGGACCGCGGCCCCTACCTGTACCTGCCCAAGCTGCAGAGCATGGAAGAGGCCGCGCTGTGGGAGACCGCGCTGTCGCACATCGAAGCGATGCTGGGCCTGCCGCACGGCCAGATCAAGGTCACCGTGCTGATCGAAACGCTGCCGGCGGTGTTCGAGATGGACGAGATCCTGCACGCGCTGCGCGAGCGCATCGTCGGGCTCAATTGCGGGCGCTGGGACTACATCTTTTCGTATCTGAAGACCTTCCGGTCGCACCGCGACCGCGTGCTGCCCGAGCGCGGCCAGGTCACCATGACCCAGCCATTCCTGAAGGCCTATTCGGAGCTGCTGATCAAGACCTGCCACCGTCGCGGTGCGCATGCGATGGGCGGCATGGCCGCGCAGATCCCGATCAACCACGACGAAGCCGCCAACGAACAGGCCATGGCCCGCGTGCGTGCCGACAAGCTGCGCGAAGTCAGCGCCGGCCACGACGGCACCTGGGTGGCGCATCCAGCGCTGATTCCGGTGGCGATGAAGCTGTTCGACGAACACATGCCCACCGCGCACCAGCAACACGTGCTGCGCAACGATGTGCAGGTGACGCGCGACATGCTGATCGCCCCGTCCCCCGGCACCATCACCCGCGCCGGTTTCGAAGGCAATGTCGAAGTCTGCGTGCGGTATCTGGCCGCGTGGCTGGATGGCAACGGCTGCGTGCCCATCCACAACCTCATGGAAGACGCCGCCACCGCCGAAATCAGCCGCGCGCAGCTGTGGCAGTGGCTGCATCACGGCCAGCACCTGGACGATGGCACCGCCATCGATCAGCCACTGTTGCAGGCCAGCCTGCGCGCGCTGCCGGCCCGGCTGGGAGCCGCCAGCACGCTGCCCGGCGCCGCGCGCATCGATGAGGCGATCGCGCTGCTGGAAGAACTCAGCCGCGCCGACGAGCTGGCCGACTTCCTCACCGTGCCGGCCTATCGCCTGATCGACTGATCGCCTCGCTGCAGCGGCCCTGGCGCTGCAGCGCTCACCGTAACGCTCCACCCCGCCCGTTGCGCGCACATGCGCAACGACGGCCTCGCCATGCCGCGCGCATCGCCTGCGCGCCGTTCCTTCCTCGTTCCATCCGTCGTCCCTTGTCAGGAGAACGCAAGATGAGCACCACACTGCAAAGCGCCGAACACCTGCAGCAGGACTGGGCCAGCAACCCGCGCTGGGCCGGCATCACCCGCAACTACACCGCCGCCGACGTGGTGCGCCTGCGCGGCACCGTGCATGTGGAGCACTCGCTGGCACGATTGGGTGCCAACAAGCTGTGGACCTCGTTGCATGCCACCCCGTTCATCAACGCGCTGGGCGCGTTGACCGGCAACCAGGCCATGCAACAGGTCAAGGCCGGCCTGAAGGCGATCTACCTGTCCGGCTGGCAGGTGGCGGCCGATGCCAATCTGGCCGGGCAGATGTATCCGGACCAATCGCTGTACCCGGCCGACTCGGTGCCGGCGGTGGTCAAGCGCATCAACAACACCTTGCTGCGCGCAGATCAGCTGCACCATGCCGAAGGCAACGACGCCATCGACTTCCTGCAGCCCATCGTGGCCGACGCCGAAGCCGGTTTCGGTGGCGTACTCAACGCCTTCGAACTGATGAAGGCGATGATCGAAGCCGGTGCGGCCGGCGTGCATTTCGAAGATCAGCTGGCCTCGGTCAAGAAGTGCGGGCACATGGGCGGCAAGGTGCTGGTGCCCACCCGCGAGGCGATCGAGAAGTTGAACGCCGCGCGCCTGGCCGCCGACGTGCTGGGCGTGCCGACCGTGCTGATCGCACGTACCGATGCCGAAGCGGCCGACCTGATCACCAGCGACGTGGACGCCAACGATCGCGCGTTCACCACCGGCGAGCGCACCGTCGAAGGCTTCTTCAAGACCCGCAACGGTTTGGATCAAGCGATCAGCCGGGGCCTGGCGTATGCACCCTATGCCGACCTGATCTGGTGCGAGACCGGCAAGCCGGACCTGGACTTCGCGCGCGCCTTCGCGCAGGCCATCCACGCCAGGTTCCCCGGCAAACTGCTGGCCTACAACTGCTCGCCGAGCTTCAACTGGAAGAAGAACCTGGACGACGCCACCATCGCCAGGTTCCAGACCGAGCTGGCCAGCTACGGCTACAAGTTCCAGTTCATCACCCTGGCCGGCTTCCATGCGTTGAACCACAGCATGTTCCAGTTGGCGCATGGCTATGCACGCCGCCAGATGAGTGCCTTCGTCGAACTGCAACAGGCCGAATTCGAAGCGGCCGAGATGGGCTTTACCGCCGTCAAGCACCAGCGCGAAGTCGGCACCGGCTACTTCGATGCGGTGACCCAGGCAATCCAGCAGGGCCAGTCGTCCACCACCGCATTGCGCGGCTCCACCGAAGAAGAGCAGTTCCACGGCGAGAAGGCGGCCTAGCCTGCAGCGGGTCGCCGCATGTCGCCACCCCGGGAGGGGGAGGGGCTCGGGAAACCGAGCCCTTTTTTTTGTACCCAATACCCGTCATTTTGTCTCTTTCTTGATGAGAACGACTGTGATGTGGTGCTGAACAGACGGCTACGGTAGGATTTGCGCACGGGCTAACGTTGCAGGCCGGCCTAAGGAAGAGGGATGACTTGCCATAACACCGCAGGTGCGGTCGAACCGACGGGAAGCGTTGCCAAGACGTTGTCCGACGGGCTACATGCGTCGATGACCGCCGACGAGCTGGCGTTTTTCGCCCGTTTTGGCCGTACCCGCGACATCGCGGCAGGCCAGGCCTTGTTCGAACGCGGTGCGGTGGGCACGCAGATGTTCATCGTGATCAGCGGCCAGATCGACCTGGATTTCGGCGAAGACCTGATGCTCAAGCATCTGGGGCCTGGCGAATTCTTCGGCGAACTTGGCTTGCTGATCGGCGACCACGCGCGCAGCGCCGGTGCCAGCGCGTCGATGGACAGCCGCCTGATCGAACTGGCACACGCCGACTTCGAACGGCTCGTTGACCACGACCCGTCGATGGTGGCGCATTTCCTGCGTCGCTCGATCGTGCGCGTGGTCAACAACGAGCAATTGCTGATCCGTCAGCTGCGCCGTCGCAACCACGATCTGGAAGCGGCGCTGGACAATCTCTATGTCACCTCGCACCAGCTCAACCAAACCGAAGAGCTGAGCCGCACCGATGAGTTGACCGGCCTGCACAACCGGCGCGGTTTGGCGCTGTATCTGCAGGAATGCCGGCGTGCCGGCAACGTCCCCGGCGTGGGGCTGATCCTGATCGATTGCGATCGCTTCAAGCGCATCAACGACGAATTCGGCCATCTGGCCGGCGACCGCGTGCTGCAGAACGTGGCACATGCCCTGCGTTCGGTGATCGCCGAAGGCGACCTGGCCTGCCGCCTGGGTGGCGACGAATTCTGCGTGCTGGTTGCGCAAGGAGCCCCGGAGTTGGTGCACCACATCGGCGAGTGCATCGTGCGTGCGGTGGAAGCGCGCCTGTGCAACGGCCAGAGCGAGCAGGGCTGCTCGGTCAGCGTCGGGCTGTGCATGATCGACGCGGACGCGGCCTGGAACGACTGGTACACACTTGCCGACAGCGCCTTGTACGAAGCAAAGCGACAAGGCGGCAACGTGCTGTGCATGCACGACACGCTCGCCGTGGCCACCGCACCGCTTCCCGGCATCGCGCCCGAACCGGATACCCGCTGAGCAATGAGCGCCCGCACCCACGCACGCAAGGACGTGTCGTCGGAAGCGATCCAGGCGCCGCGTTTGCGCACCTTGTTGCTGACCGACCTGTGCGATTCGACCGCGCTGGTCGAACGCATCGGCGACAACGCCGCCGCCGCGCTGTTCCGCGAGCATGACCGCCTGGTGGTCAAGCTGCAGCAGCAGTGGCGCGGCCGCCTGATCGACCGCTCCGATGGCCTGTTGCTGCTGTTCGACCGCCCCATCGACGGGCTGGGCTTTGCGCTGGACTACGCGCGTGGGCTCAAGGCGATGAGCGATTCCCACGCGCTGACCTTGTGCGCACGCCAAGGCCTGCACGTCGGCGAAGTGCTGACCTGGCGCAACAGCGACGAGGCGGTGAGCATCGGCGCCAAGCCGCTGGAAGTGGAGGGGCTGGCCAAGCCCGCCGCCGCACGGCTGATGTCGATGGCGCGGCCGGGGCAGATCCTGATCTCGGCCGTCGCCGAATCGTTGACGCATCGCGCCGCACGCGAACTGGGCGACCGCGCCGAACGCATCCTGTGGAAATCGCACGGCCGCTGGCGCTTCAAGGGCGTGCCCACGCCGATGGAGATCTACGAAGTCGGCGAAGTCGGCCTGACCCCGCTGCGCGTGCCGAAGAACTCGGCCAAGGCCTGGCGCGACGTGCCGCTCTGGCGCCGGCCTACCGCGCTGGTAGCCGAGGTTTGCGTCGTCCTGGCAGTCGGCATCGCCGTCTGGTTCTTTGTCCGTCCACAACCGGCGATCGCGTTTGCCGAACGTGATTGGGTGGTGGTCGGTGATCTGAGCAATCTGACGGGGGACGCATTGATGGATGGTTCCTTGGATCAGGCGTTTCGGATCAGCCTCGAGCAATCTCGTTACGTCAATGTGCTCGGCGATGATCGAGTGCTGAAAGCTCTGGAGATGATGCGTAGAAACCCTGAAACGAACCGTCTGGATCGCGCCACCGCTTCGGAAGTTGCCGTTCGTCTTGGTGTAAAGGCGGTCTTGCTACCGTCCATCGCTTCTGTCGGTGGGCGAACGCGTTTCGCCGTTGAGGTCGTAGAGCCGCAAAGTCAGCAAACCCTGGCGGTGAGCACTGCATTTGGCTCCGGTGCCAGCGTGTTGTCAGCTGTCGACCAAGTGGCAAAGGACTTGCGCGACCGTCTCGGTGAAGATGCAAAGACAATCCAGGCACAAAGTCAGCCACTTCCCGAAGTCACTACATCAAGTCTGGACGCCTTACGCGCATACGCGCTTGGGCAAAAACGATATGCAAAGGGGGACTACAAAAACGCTCTGGGCTTCTATCGCAAGGCGACCGATATCGATCCACAATTTGCGCTTGCATGGCTTGGGCAGACCCGTGCTTACTTTGTTACTGTCGACTACGCCAACGCATCTATCACACTAGCCCACGCCAAATCGCTGATAGGCAGGCTCCCGGCGAGAGAGGCGATGTATCTGGAGAACTGGGAGACTCAGGTCTCTAACCCACCCGGTGCTACCGATGGCTGGATCAGGATGGCTGAGCTTTACCCTGACTATGCGCCGGCCTCGCACAATGCAGCAATTGGGTTGTACGCGGACAACCGGTTCAATGAGGCACTGCCCTACGCGCGTCGTGTTGCAGAGAGCAAGGTGGACCTGACCAATGTCGGGCTGGATCAGTACGGTCGCATCCTGCTTGCCCTGGGAGATTACAAAACCGCCGATTACGTGCTCGGAAGGGCTGTCAAGGCCGGTTGGAGCGGGGCGTTGCGTCGGCAGGCGTCGGTCGCCGCGGCGCAGAGAGAGTTCGCCAAGGCAAAACGACTGCTCGATCGGTTGCCAGCAAGTAACTATCATGCCGACATAGAGAGGGTATCGGTCGCTTTGGATTCTGATGATACCGCTGAAGCAATTGCGCGCGCAGAAGCAGGGTTGAAACGAGGCGAGCAGCAGGCCGGCGCTGATCGGCGGATCTTCCACGTGCCAGCAGCAACAGCGAATTTGATAGGGGGAAACGTTGGAGAAGCAATCTCTCACGCGCGCCAAGGCGCGCTGGCTGCCCTGGCCGCTTTGAAGCAGGAAAGTGGTGCCGATGCGATGGACGACATGGAAATCGCACTTGCCGCCGCTCTGGTTGCACAACGAGCAGGAGATCAAACTGTTGCGACATCGACGCTCAAGAGTCTGGCCGCAGCGAGCGGGCCTAGGAACAATCGTGTCGCCGATGAGTTGGAAGCGGTTGTGAAGGCGGAATTACAGCGAGCTGCTGGAAAGCCGCGTGAGGCTTTGATGCTGCTTGGTCCATTTCTCAATGCACAGTCGCGAATCCAGACGCGGGCAGCCGCCATGCGTGCGGCACTCGACGCCGGGGATTCTCAAGGTGCACACGCGCAAGCGCTGTGGCTAGTTGCGCGTCGCGGGATGGCATACGCCGAAGCGGAGTGTGGATACTGTCTGCAGCCTCTAAATGTCATTGCTGTGAATGCTGCTGCAAGACAGATCGTTGAGTTGCAGTCAATGATCGCGCCTGAGTGACTGATTACGCGTAGAGGTAACGTGCCTCCGATCTACTGTAAAGCGAGTTGGCAGCGGTAATGTCCGTTAGCATTTGGGCGCAGCGCCAGTCAGTAATACTCTCAGGCCGCAGGCAGATGCGTGCGACATCCGAATCAGCGAGCTTACGATGGACAACGCGGTGCCCATCCAGGCGCACCACGCCCTCCCAGGTTCTCTTGTGGCGACGCACAAATCAGTGCCGATCAAGAAGACATCGGAGTAAGTTGTTGATTACTTCAGTGTCCTGGATCCGCCAAAACCTGCTTCCAGCATGGGGACGGTTTGGCTGGTTCCGCTGGTCAGCATTGCATTGATCTCATCACGTGCTGCTGCAATGGTTTGCTTGTCAGCCAGCTCAATGGAAGTGCAGCACTCATCAATGAACTGCTTTAGTTCATCGCTGTTTTCAGCTATATGTCCAGCCTGCGCCAATGCGGTCACTGGATCGTTCACGAACAAATCTCTAAAGGCATCGTCGTGCGATAGTAGCTGCACCAAGTTGTTGGCGACGACAGGTTCCAATTTCAGTGTTGGCATGATCCGTGAAGATCCTAGCTGGGGATGAGGATCGGCTATCGGCAAATTCTCGCTTGGCTTTAGCGCATGTACGCTCCGTCCACTCAAGTTTTCCCAAACAAGGGCGATAGAGCCCTGCATACAATGATGCAGGCCATGTAGATGTGGGAATGGAGTATCAGATGCAAGTGAGGCGGTGTAGCGTTGTCTTGCTGGAGCCGCGTGAAGTCGTCGAATTCGAGCTGAGTGCCTTGCTTGCTGGAGGTAACGGATTACGACGCCAAATGGCATGGTTCGCTCTGGCGCCACACTTGGACGCAGAGCTGCAGCTCGAAAGGCCTGAATACGAACTGCTAGGCACACTGAGTCCGACTGATTGGATAGATATGACTCTGCTCGATGCCGAGCCCTCAGTGATTCAAGCCCTGATGGACGCTGGGTTAGTGCTAGTACGCGGGGACGATGCAAATCCTCATTCAGTATGCGATGCACGCCTGCGTGCCGCACACTGGCATCCATTGGGCGCGGTCCTACATGCCTTTACCAGGTGGGACGGGGTTGATGCGGTAAAAAATATGCGTGACTCGGGCACGGAGACCGCCGTGCAGATGCGCGAGGTGCTTGGGGCACCTCCCCCGGAGATCACTCCGCTAAGCGCAGGAACGTCTCTTGTCGAGCTACCGCGCGCAGATGCCTCGGACTTCGATCTGCTGCTAAGTCGTCGAGTTACCTGCCGAAATTTTGACTCCACCCAGCCTCTGACCCTAGCAAAATTTTCCCAGGTCATGCAGCGCGTTTTTGCGTCACAGGCGCAGATGCGCGTTGGAGGAGATCTGGTTTTTCTAAAGAAAAGCGTCCCCTCAGGTGGTGGGCTCCATCCAATTGATGCCTATCTAATCATTCAGCATGTCGAAGGCATTGCGGCGGGGCTTTATCACTACCGATCAGACACCCATTCACTGGCGCCGATTGATGATGCCGTGGAGGTGAACCATCAGTTTGTAATGGAATCTGTTGGTCAGCAGCATTGGTTCGCCGATGCGCACGTCCTTATCGCCTTGGTGCCGCGGTTTGATCGAACGTTTTGGAAATACCGTCAGCATGCGAAGGGATATCGCGTTGTTGCAATGGAGGCCGGACATCTATCCCAGACGCTTTATCTTGCGGCCACGGAGCAAGGGCTTGGTGCATTCATCACCGGAGCAATCAATGAAAAGCACTTGGAACGGTCCTTTGCGCTAGATCCGGCGGTTCAGGGCGTCATGGCGATTTGTGGATTCGGCCTGCGTGCAGATCGGATGGAAACGGCCGAGCTAGATCCCGCCGGCATAATCTGGCGGCTTCCCGACAGCGAAGCTGGATAGTCCCGGTTGGTGTCAGGTATTGCGCTCTACCTGATGAGGCAGATGACGATTTAGTAATAAAGTCCTGCAGATGCGCCACTGAGAGGCGTTGCTTCGGTTTTGCTGGATGCGATTCACAGATGTGGTGCGCATTGCAGCTATCAATAATTAGCGCCTGGGACTGTCGGGCGCAGATCTTCGGTTTCGCTTCTGTCTTGCTGGCTGGCGACAGAGCCGGCGGAATGACTCGCCGGCTCCCGCGAATTTCTAGTAAAAAATAGCTCGAAGTGTCACCTGATCACTTGTGGGACCTACTGCCGAATCGCCTGCGTATGCGTCTTCAACGCATCGCTCAGGCCGGTGATCTTGTCGGCGCCTTCCGGGACGGTGATGCTGGAGCCTTCGAGGTCTGTGCCGATCGGTTGCACGCGGCCGCCCAGGCACTGGCTCAGGAATTGTTCGGTCACCGCGTTGAAGGCCTTGCTGTTTTCCGGGCGGCGGAAGCCGTGGCCTTCGTCGGGGAACAGCACATAAGTCACCGGGATGTTCTTGGCCTTCATCGCAGTGACGATCTGGTCGCTCTCGGCCTGCTTGACGCGCGGGTCGTTGGCGCCCTGGCCGATCAGCAATGGCTTGCTGATCTTGTCGACGTGCGAAAGCGGCGAGCGTTCGGTCAGCCAACGCTTGCCTGCTTCGGTGGCGGGGTCGCCCATGCGGCGGGTCAGCTGCTTGTAGAAGCTGGCCCAGTACGGCGGTACGGTGCCGAGCAAGGTGTTGAGATTGGCCGGGCCGACGATATCCACGCCGCATTTGAAGGCGTCCGGGGTAAAGGTCATGCCGACCAGCGTGGCGTAGCCGCCGTAGCTGCCGCCCATGATGGCGACATCCTCGGGCTTGGTGACGCCTTGCTTGACCGCCCACTGCACCGCGTCGAGCAGGTCGTCGTGCATCTTGCCCGCCCACTCGCCGTTGCCGGCGTTGGTGAAGGCCTTGCCGAAGCCGGTGGAACCCCGGAAGTTGACCGACAGCACCGCATAGCCGCGGTTGGCCAGCCATTGTTCATGCGGGCCATAGCCGTAGCTGTCGCGTGCCCACGGGCCGCCGTGCACGAACAACACCAGCGGTACCGGCTTGTCGGCCTTGCCATCGTGATTGGTGTCGGCCTCGGCGGGCAGGGTGAGGTAGCTGACCAGCTTGAGGCCGTCGCGTGCGGTCAGTTCCTGCGGCCACATCGGAACCAGCGGCTTGCCATCCAGCGCCGGACGTGCGGAGAACAGCTTGGTCAGCTTGCCGCCATCGGCGCGATCGTAGCGGTAGTAAGTGAGCGGCGTTTCTGCTGCCGAATAGCCAACGATCCAGATACGGTCGTCGAGTGTACGTGCGGCAACGCTGGCATCGCCGTCGCCCAGTGATTTCAACTTCTGCAGGTCTGCTGCAATCGTGTTGTCCAGCGGCTTCCATTCTTCACGCAAATACTCGCTTGATACCGCCTGTACCGCGCCGGTCTTCGGGTCGTTCAAGGTGGCACCGACGTCGGCGCGCGGGTTTTCGAACAGCAGCGTGCGCGCATTGCTGGCAGTGTCGATGGCAAACAATGCAGCGGTATCGCGATTGCGCGAGTCCTGCATGTACAGCGTCTTTCCGTCGTCGGTCAGGCCATTGGGCGAGGTCGTGAGGGCATCCTCGAACGGGATGCGGTCCACGCTCTTCCAGTGCTTGCCATGGGGAACCAGCAGTTCCCGGCCAGCGTCGTCGGTGGAGCGGGTGGCGTAGCGCAGCTGGTAGCCGCCATCTAGCAGATAGGAGTCCAGGCTGTCGGTGTTCTTCTGTACCAGCGTGCGCGTGCCGGAGGCCAGGTCCACGCGATACACATCGTGCCACTTGGCATCGCGGTCGTTCATGCCGACCATGATCGATTCGGGGTGCTGCGCGCTGACCCGATACACCTCGGCATTGGTCTTCTTGAACGGGGTGAGGTCCTTGCTGCTGCCATCGGCCAGATTGACCGAGTACAGGTGGAAGTCCTCGTCGCCACCGTTGTCGCGCAGGTACAGCAGCGTGTTGGCCTGATAGGTCCAGAAATAACTGCGGATGCCGCGTGCGGTGTCCTTGGTGATGGCGCGCGCCTGGTCCGGCGCATCCACTGGCGCCACCCAGACATTGAGCACGCCGTCCAGCGGTGCCACCCAGCTGAGGTATTTGCCGTCCGGGCTGATGCTGACGTTGGCCCGCTCTGGGTTGCCGAACAACGCGTCGCGGGTGATCAGCTCAGGCGGCGTCGCCGGCGCTGCTGCCGCCGGTGCGGGGGTGGCCGCTTTTTCGGGCGTGGGTGCGGGTTTGTCGCTGCAGGCAGACAGCGCGAGCAGCATGCTGGACACAAGAAGCAGGCGTTGCATGAGGTCTCCGATGGCACTGCGGCCGAACTGGCCGATGGTTCACGCTAGCGGCAGGGCGCGCGCACGCGAACGTGCCGTTGGTCACGCTGGCATGCGCCGCTACGCAGACGCGGACACAAATTCCACCAGCGCGACACCATCGGCCACCAGTTCGCCTTCGGCCACCAGATAGCGTTTGACCGTGCCGTCGCTGGGGGCGTGCAGAGTGTGCTCCATCTTCATCGCTTCCAGCACCACCAGCGCCTGTCCGCGGCTGACCGGCTGGTCCACTGCGGCCACCAGCGAGACGATGCGGCCGGGCATCGGTGCGGTCAGCCCGCCGGCATCGTGCGCGGGCTGATCGGCTTCGATCAGCGCGTCGTGGTGATGGAAGGCTGCCCGTTGCGTGGTACCGATCAAGCTCAGCGTGGCGCCATCGCGTAGCGCCTGCACCTGCCATTGCCGGCCATCCACTTCCACGCGGATGTATTGGTCCTGCGCGTGGTAGCGCAGCGTGTGGGTATGGCCTGCCTGCGTCACCTGCCAGGCGTCGCCGTCCCGGCGGACGCCAAGGTCGCGGCGCTCGCCGGCGGCTTCCAGCTGCACGCGATGCGCCGCATGCGCACCGATCCGCCAGCCATCGCCGGCCTGCCAGGGCGAAAACGGATCGGCCGGATCGGCCGCCGGTTTGGGTAGCGCAGCGGCGATCAGGACGGCGGCCAGAAACCACCAGGCCTGATCCGGCGCCACCGTAGCCGGGAACAGCGCCGCCTGCTCGCGTTCGATCAAGCCGGTATCCAGGTCGGCGGATGCGAACGATGCGGTGTCGATCAGCCGCGCAAGAAAGGCGCTGTTGGTGGTGACACCAACGGCGTGTACCTGCGCCAGCGCAGTGCGCATGCGGGCCAGCGCGGCGGGGCGATCGACATCCCAGACGATCAGCTTGGCAATCATCGGGTCGTAGTACGGGCTGATGGTGTCGCCCTGCTCGACGCCGGCATCCAGGCGTACATGCGCATCGGTGGCCGGCAGCTGCAGCTGGCGCAAGGTGCCGGTGGAGGGCAGGAAACCGCGCTCGGCATCTTCGGCATACAGCCGCGCTTCCAGTGCATGCCCGCTGATTTCAAGCTCGTGCTGGCGGCGCGGCAGCGGCTCGCCGGCGGCCACGCGCAGCTGCCACTCCACCAGATCGGTGCCGGTGATCAACTCGGTCACCGGGTGCTCCACCTGCAGGCGAGTATTCATTTCCATGAAATAGAAATCGCCATCCGGGCCGGCGATGAACTCCACCGTGCCAGCGCCGACATAGCCCACCGCGCGTGCCGCATCCACCGCCGCCTTGCCCATCGCGGCGCGGCGTTCCTGCGTCATGCCGGGTGCGGGCGCTTCTTCCAATACTTTTTGATGACGGCGCTGCACCGAGCAGTCGCGTTCGAACAGGTACACCACCTCGCCCTGCGTATCGCCAAACACCTGGATCTCGATGTGGCGCGGACGCTCGACATATTTTTCCACCAGCACATGCGCATTGCCGAACGCCGCTTGCGCTTCGCGCTGGCAGCTGGCCAATGCCGGCGCGAAGTCGGCGCTGGCATCCACCCGGCGCATGCCCTTGCCACCGCCACCGGCGCTGGCCTTGACCAGCACCGGATAGCCGATGGCATCGGCCTGGGCGCGCAGGAAATCCGGCGCCTGTTCGTCGCCGTGGTAGCCGGGCGTCAACGGCACGCCGGCGCGCTGCATCAGCGCCTTGGCCGCGCTCTTGTCGCCCATCGCGCGGATCGCGGTTGCCGGCGGGCCGATGAAGACGATGCCTGCCTGGGCACAGGCCTCGGCAAAGCCGGCGTTTTCCGAAAGAAACCCATAGCCGGGATGGATCGCCTGCGCACCGCTGGCGCGTGCAGCCTCCAGGATCGCCTCGCTGCGCAGGTAACTCTGCTGCGCCGGCGCGGCGCCGATATGGATGGCCTCATCGGCCAGGCGCACATGCCGCGCGTTGCGGTCGGCATCGGAGTACACCGCCACGGTGGCAATGCCGAGCCGGCGGCAGGTGGCGATGACACGGCAGGCGATCTCGCCGCGATTGGCGATCAGGATCGTGTCGAAGGGGCGCTGGCGCGGGGTGGCGATGGAAGTCTGCTGGGTCATCGGTTCGGTCTCTGCACAGCGCCGGCGTGGCGGATGGTCGTGCACTCAGGTGATGCGATGGAAAGCGGGTGGGTGTGCGTAAGGCGCCGGATGTTGCTGCGGGATGCCTCCAGCGCGATCGAATGTGCTGGCAGTGGCTCGGGACAGCTGCGCACCTGCGGCAGAGGGCAGGAAACGACGCAGGTCGGATCATTCGCTTGCGTACGTCGTGCCCGGCTGCGCTGCGCCGCGCTCACATCCGGAACACGCCAAACCGCGTGGGCTCGATCGGCGCATTCAACGCAGCCGACAGGCCCAGCCCCAACACGCGGCGGGTATCGGCCGGGTCGATGATGCCGTCGTCCCACAACCGTGCACTGGCGTAGTACGGATGTCCCTGCTGCTCGAACTGCGCGCGGATCGGCGCCTTGAAGGCGTCTTCTTCCTCGCCCGACCAGGCACCGCCCTTGGCTTGGATACCGTCGCGGCGCACCGTGGCCAACACGCTGGCGGCCTGTTCGCCGCCCATCACGCCGATGCGGGCGTTCGGCCACATCCACAGGAAATTGGGCGAATACGCGCGGCCGCACATGCCGTAGTTGCCCGCGCCGAACGAGCCGCCGATCACCACGGTGAACTTGGGCACCCTGGCGCAGGCCACCGCCATCACCAGTTTGGCGCCGTCCTTGGCGATGCCGCCATGTTCGTACTTGCGGCCCACCATGAAGCCGGTGATGTTCTGCAGGAAGACCAGCGGAATCCCCCGCTGCGTGCACAGCTCGATGAAGTGCGCGCCCTTGAGCGCGGACTCGGAAAACAGGATGCCGTTGTTGGCGATGATGCCCACCGGGTAGCCGTGCAGATGCGCAAAGCCGGTGACCAGGGTGCTGCCGTAGCGTGGCTTGAACTCGTCCAGGCGCGAGTCGTCGACGATGCGGGCGATCACCTCGCGCACGTCGAAGGGTTTGCGCGTGTCGGCGGGGATCACGCCATACAATTCGTCAGCCGCGTATCGCGGCGGCAACGGCGCCTGCAGCGCCAGCGTGGCAGCCGGCTTGCGCCAGTTGAGCTGGGCGATGATCGCACGCACCCGGGCCAGCGCCTGCAGATCGTTGTCGGCGAAGTGATCGGCGACTCCGGAGATGCGTGTGTGCACATCGGCGCCGCCCAGCTCCTCGGCGCTGACGTCCTCGCCGGTGGCCGCTTTGACCAGCGGCGGGCCACCGAGAAAGATGGTGCCCTGCTCGCGCACGATCACCGTTTCATCGCTCATCGCCGGCACATAGGCGCCACCGGCGGTGCACGAGCCCATCACGCAGGCGATCTGCGGGATGCCTTGCGCCGACAGGTTGGCCTGGTTGTAGAAGATGCGCCCGAAGTGATCCCGGTCGGGGAAGACTTCATCCTGCAACGGCAGGAATGCGCCTCCGGAATCGACCAGATAGATGCACGGCAACCGGTTCTGTTGCGCGATCTCCTGCGCACGCAGGTGTTTTTTTACCGTCATCGGGTAATAGGTGCCGCCCTTGACGGTGGCATCGTTGGCCACGATCACGCATTCGACGCCGGACACGCGGCCGATGCCGGCCACCACGCCGGCGCAGGGCACCTGGTCGTCGTACATGCCGTGCGCGGCCAGCGGCGCGATTTCCAGCAAGGCGCTGCCCGGATCCAGCAGCGCATCGATACGCTCGCGCGCCAGCAACTTGCCGCGCGCCGTGTGCTTTGCGCGTGCGGCGTCGCTGCCGCCGCGCGCGGTGCGCGTCAGCGTGCGGCGCAGATCCTCCACCACCGCGCGCATGGCCGCGGCATTGGCCTGGAAGCTGTCGCTGCTGACCTGCAGCTGGCTGTTGATCACGCTCATGGTGGCTCCGTCAGGCAGTGCGTTCGAACAGCTCACGGCCGATCAGCATGCGGCGGATCTCCGAGGTGCCCGCGCCGATCTCGTACAACTTGGCATCGCGCCACAAGCGCCCGGTGGGGTACTCGTTGATGTAGCCGTTGCCGCCCAGCACCTGGATCGCCTGGCCGGTCAGCCAGGTGGCTTTTTCGGCGGCGTACAGGATCGCGCCAGCCGCATCCTGGCGCGTGGTGCGCCCGGCATCGCAGGCGCGCGCCACCGCATACACATACGCGCGGCAGGCATTGAGGCCCACGTACATGTCGGCCAGCTTGGCCTGCATCAGCTGGAAGCTGCCGATCGGTTCGCCGAACTGCCTGCGCTCGTGCACGTAGGGCAGCACCACGTCCATTGCCGCAGCCATCAGCCCCAGCGGGCCACCGGCCAGTACCACCCGTTCGAAGTCCAGCCCGGACATCAACACGCGCACGCCACCGTTGAGCGTACCCAGCACGTTCTCGGCCGGCACTTCGCAATCGGTGAACACCAGCTCGCAGGTGTTGGAGCCGCGCATGCCCAGCTTGTCCAGCTTTTGCGCGGTGGAGAAGCCCGGCATGCCCTTCTCGACGATGAAGGCGGTGATGCCGCGCGCGCCGGCGTCCGGGTCGGTCTTGGCGTACACCACCAGTACGTCGGCGTCGGGGCCGTTGGTGATCCACATCTTGCTGCCGTTGAGCACGAAGCGGTCGCCACGCGCATCGGCGCGCAGCTTCATCGACACCACGTCCGAGCCGGAGCCGGCCTCGCTCATCGCCAGCGCGCCCACGTGTTCGCCGGTGCACAGCTTGGGCAGGTAGCGCTGCTTCTGCTCGTGGCTGGCATTCTTGCGCAACTGGTTGAGGCATAGATTGGAATGCGCGCCATACGACAGCCCGATCGCGCCACCGGCGCGCGAGATTTCTTCCATCGCCACCACATGCGCCAGGTAGCCCATGCCGCTGCCGCCGTAGTCTTCTTCCACGGTCAAGCCGAGCAGGCCCTGCTCACCGAACAGCCGCCACAGCTGCGCGGGGAAGACGTTGTCGTGATCGGCCGCGGCGGCGAGCGGGGCGATATGGTGGCTGGCGAAGGCGGCTACGCTTTCGCGCAGCAGGTCGATCTCCTCGCCAAGCTCGAAATTCAAGGACGGCACATGCATGCAACAACTCCACAGGGATCGGGACGTGCCGGGTGGGAGCGGGCGGGCCGCGCGGCGGATGCGGCCAGACTAGCGGTCTGCGACAAAAAAGTGAACTAAAATTCAACTATTGAACCCAGAATCAGACCATGGCTTATCGACGCTCCGCCCTGATGGAAGAACGCCTGGCCGGCAACCGCGAACGCATCCTGCACGCGGCCCGCGTCCTGATCGCCGGAGGCGGCTACCGCAACGCTCCGATCACCGCGGTGGCTGCTGCCGCCGGTGTCTCCACCGGGCAGATTTATCGGCATTTTCCGTCCAAAGCCGAGCTGTTCGTAGAAGTTCTGAACGAGGCCGTCCAGCGCGAGATGACCATCCTGCGCGCCATTGCCAGCACCCAGGCCCCGGCGAGCGAGCGCCTGCGCGGCGCCATCGCCATCTTCGTCCGGCGCGCGCTGGCCGGGCCGGCGCTGGCCTATGCCTTCATCGCCGAGCCGGTGGAAAGCGAGGTGGACGCCGAGCGTATCCGGGGCCGCCGCCTGTTCGGCGAGGTGTTTCGGCAATTGCTGGCCGAAGGCGTGGCCGCCGGAGAATTTCCCGAACAGTCCCTGGATGCGGCGGCGGCCTGCATCGTCGGTGCCTTTACCGAGGCCCTGGTCGGGCCGATCGCGCCCAGTCGCGGCGACCCGCAGCAGGGAGAACAGCTGGTGGAAGCGATCTGCGGCTTCTGCCTGCGTGCAGTGGGGGCAAGTCAGCCGATCTGACACTGCACTGACCGGGCGCCGCACTGTGCTGGATTGATGCGCATGACTGTGCATATACTGTGCACGTTCCCGGTCCGAGCACACCCATGGTCGCCGTCCTCAATCCCCTGTCCCTGACCGAGCGGTTGCGCGCGCCCGACCGCACGATCCTGTCGCCTTCGGCCATGGCCGGCCTGCTGGAGCTGTCGCAGCAGGAGCTGGCCGAGCTGGCCGGCGTACACCGCAACAGCCTGCGCGTGCATCCGGAAAGCCCGCGCGTGCAGGATCTGTTGCGCAACCTGTCGCGGTTGCTGGTGGCCATGGCGCAAATCCAGCCGGACGAGCGCCAGCTGGTCTTCCATCTGAAGAACACCCCGATCCCCGCATTCGAATTCGCCACCTTGCTCGAAGTGGTCAAGCAGGGCCGCACCGATGATGCGCTGACCTACCTGCGCACCGTGGCCGCCGGAGCGGCTGGTTGAAGCTGAGCGCCCCGGCGCACTGCACGCTGTATCGCGCCTTCACCCCGCGCTGGGCCGCCGAGCCACTGAGTGGTGCCGGCGCCGCGCGCTCGGGCGGGCGCTTCAATCGCTTCGGCCAGCCGGCGCTGTACCTGTCGCTGCAGCTGGACACCGCAGCGGCCGAATATGCGCAGGCTGCGCCGTTCCTGCCGCCGTTGACGCTGGTCAGTTATGCCGCGCAGCTTCCGGCGCTGGCCGACCTGCGCCTGCTCGATGCCAGCTGGGATGCGCTGTGGGCCGACTGGACAGACGATTGGCGCAAGGCGCTGGTCAACAAGGTCGAACCGGTGAGCTGGGTGCTCGGCGACCTGCTGCGCGAGGCGCAGATTCCCGGGGTGATCTTCCCCAGCATGGCATTGCCCGATGGCGTCAACGTGGCGCTGTTTCTGGACATGCTGCGGCCCGAAGAGGTGCTGCGCGTGCTCGATGACGGCCGCCTGCCACGCGATGGGCGCAGCTGGGGCGACCCGCCGACGGCGGTGTAGCCGTTACGCGCCGCATGCACCGGCAGCTACAGGTGCGTGCCGACGATCGCGTGTGGCATCTGCAGCTGCGCTGCGGCGAGTGCGCCGCACTCCAAGCTTTGGCGATTGCCTGGCGTGTCCGTCCGCACAGCGAGGGCAAGCATGCACAGGCATCGAGCATCCCGGCACAACCCCACCAAGGCCGCGATGCCATCGCCACGGGCTCAACCTGGCAGCAGCTGCGCCATGCCCGCCAGCACCGGCGCGATGAGTGCCGCCGGCAGGATCAGGCCACGCCGATACGGCAGCAGCCACAGTGCCAGCACGGCCGCGGCCGCGGTCAGGCTGCCCAGCCACAGCACCGGTCCGATACCCCAGCCCTGCGCGTGCACGGCCAGGCCAAAGGTGAGCAGCAACAGCAGCCAGCCCACCACCCGCAACTGACGCGTGCGCGCCGTGCCCAGGCCGCGGCCACGCACCTCGTGCTGATGCTTTTCCATCGCCAGGCACAACGCGGCAAAGCCGGAAAAATTCAGCGCCAGCACCAGCACGACGTTCATGCGCCTTCCTGCACCGGCACGTCGCTCTGCGCGGCAGGTGCCACGGCCGCGCGCTGGCGGCGTGCGGCGGCCGACTGCGGCGCGGTCCAGTGCTGCAGGCGCCAGCCGGCAATGCCCAGGCACACGCCCAGGCCCAGGCAGACCAGGTCGACCCCGGCCAGCGCCCATTGCCCGGCCGGCACGGTCACGCCCAGGTGGACATCGGTGGTCACGGCATTGAGAAGCGGGATCAGCGCCAGGAGCGCTGCGCCCACATACAGCTGCCAGCTCCACATCGCCCGTCGCGGCCACACGAAGGCCGCCAGCAACGCCGTTGCCCAGGCGGCGAAGAACACATGCGCCTCCATCGCCGCGCGCCCGTCCAGCGCCATCGGCAGCAGCCGGTTGGCCCAGAAGAAACTGGCGAAGGCAATCGGCAGGCCGGCCACGGTGCCGATATTGAGCGCATCCACCAACCGCAAGCCGGCTCCGATCCGCCCGGCCTTCAGATGCCTGGGGCGTTCCTTCACCGCCCACATCACCACGCCGCTGGCCACCATCAGGCAGCCCAGCAGGCCCGAGCCGAAGAACAACGCGCGCAGCCATGGGCCGGCGAAGTGGGCGATATGCAGGCCCACCATCACCCCGCGCGTCTCGCTCGCACCACCGGGCGCGCCGCTACGTTGCAGGCGTTGGCCGCTGATGCCGTCGTACAGGATGGAGGGCGCGTCGTTGGAGAGCCTGGCGGCCACCTGGCCGACGCCGACCGCGGCATGCGCATCGTTGGGAAGCGACACCGCCACGTTGCCGATCTGCGCGCCGCGCAGGTCGCGGCGCGCGCGCTCTGCGAACTGCTCCAGCGGCAGCATGCGCGCCGGCGTGCCGGCCGCCTGGCGCGTATCGGCCACGCGGTTGGCCGACTCGTCGTAGAAGCGCATTTCATCGCCGCCGTAGCGTGCCTTGATGCCCCACGGCAGGTACATGAACATCAAGGTCACGATGCCGGTATAGGTGATCATCGCGTGGTACGGCAACGCGGTCACCGCGCTGACGTTATGGAAATCCAGCCACGAGCGCAGGCCCTTGCCCGGGCGAAAGGTGAAGAAGTCCTTGAAGATCTTCTTGTGGGTGATCACCCCGCTGATGATGGCCACCAGCATGAACATCGCGCAGAACCCGACGATGTAGCGCGCCCACAGCACCGGCACGTAATGCAGGTCGAAATGCAGCCGGTAGAAGAACTCGCCGCCCAGCGTGTCGCGCGCGGCGATCTCCGTGCCGGTGGCCGGGTCGATGATGGCGGTGCCGTACGGCTGCCGGCGCCCGGCCGGTGTGCCGTCGGTGGGCGCAGGATTTTGCCAGTACATGCTCACCACTGGCGTGCGTGCATCCGGCAAGGTGATGTTCCAGCTCAGCGCGTCGGCTGCATGGGTCTGCAGGTAGTGCTCGGCACTGCGCAGTGCGGTGGCGGGGCTCACCGTGGTGGTGGGCAGCTCCGGGCGCATCCAGCGGCTGATTTCGTCGCGGTAATAGCTGGCGGTGCCGCCCATGAAGATCAACAGCAGCACCCAACCGACCAGCAGGCCGGTCCAGGTGTGCAGCCAGGCCATCGACTGGCGGAACCCCTGTTTCATGCCGCGCCCCGTTGCAGCCACGCGGCCAGCGCAAACAGCAGCGCGGCCGGCACCACGATGCCGGCCCAGGCGCGCCAGAGGCTGGCGGTGGCAAATGCCCACAGCGGCGCGCACGCGCACACCACGATGCCGAGCAGCATGCTGGTCAACACCGCCTCGCTGCGCGGCATCGGCAGCACCAGCGCCAGCACCAGATTGGTGGCGCTGGCCAGCGCATACCCGCCGAAGATGGCGGCCAGGGTACGCGACAGCACGCCCAGCCAGGGGCGTTTGAACCAGGCCAGTGGCTGGGCGGCGGTCGACATGCGGGGGACTGCGTGGCTGCCGTTAGTCGGCCTGGAAGGTCAAGGTGCTGATGTGGTGCACCAGGGTGACCTGCTTGCCGGCAATCTCGCGCTTCACCGGTTCCTTGGTGGTGACCACCAGGATGTGACGGCCGGCGCGCAGCGTGGGCAGCGTGACCTGGCCCTTGGCATCGGAGGTCAGCGTCTTCTGCCACTTCTGCGGGTCGATCACGGTGACGTCGGCCTTGGGCAACGGCTTGTTGCGATAGAGCACGGTGAGCGTGTTGCCGTTGGCCGTGGTGGGAACCAGTTCCAGATCCAGCTTGGCCGAGGTGGTGGCGCGCCCGGCGCGGGCGTAGTAGCTCACGGTCTCGAAGCCGCCGGCTTCGCCCTTCCACGGTTCGAACACGCTGTCGTCGCTGAGCCAGGCATCGCCGCTGCCGGACAGCGGCGCGGTCAGGTACTCGCTGCCGCGCTGCAGGGCACCGGCCTTGCCGGCAGTGCCGAACACGCTCGGCTTGACCACGCGCTTGATCTCGTCCTGGCCGTGGTCGAGGGTTTCCTGCGCCGGCTCACCGAAGTAGATGCGTACCGGGCCGCTGCCATCGCGCTCGATCCAGATTTCGTGGGCCTGGGCGGACAGACTGATGCTGGCCAAGGCCAGGCAGGACAGCAGGAAGGACTTCATCGCGGCGACTCCTCAAGGGCGGGACCGGCGAGGCGAGAACCGCGCCACCGTGTGTTGTTGGGAATGATACGCAATTCCCACAATGGAGACCAACGCGCCTATGCGGCGTTGCGGCAATTCTCCGGCGGGCGCGAGCGTGGCTGCCGACAGGAGCGCCGGCCCACCGGGGGTGTAGCGCGCATCGCAGGCGAAACTGTCATGCACGCTGGTCAGACTGGCCTGAACTGTGCTCTATACTCCGGCGCTAGCAGAGGTCTTCGACCAACAGCCAGGGGTGAGCGCGTGCGGAATTACGACCTCGAGTTCCTGAAAAAATTCTCGATGGTGATCGGTTTACTGGTAGTGATCACCCTGGGGCTGATCGCCCTGGCAGCTTATTTGCAACGTGCCATCCCCGACGAAGTCTCGCCCACTGCCGCCAAACGCGTGCAGCAACGCATCGCGCCGGCCGGCGCCGTCTACGCGGGCACCACCGGTGCGGCCGCCCAGGCCGCGGCCCAGGCTGCAGCGCTGGCCAAGGCAGCCTCGCAATCCGCCTACGGCGGCACCACCGATGGCAAGACCATCTACGACAACCTCTGCACCGCCTGTCACACCACCGGGGTCGGCAAGGCGCCGACACTGGATCATGCGCACTGGGATGCGCGCATCGCCCAGGGCAAGGACACCTTGTACAAGCACGCGATCGAGGGCTACACCGGCCCGGATGGCGGCATCATGCCGCCCAAGGGCGGCAACCCGGCGCTGACCGAAGAGCAGGTGCGTGCCACCGTCGACTGGATGCTGGGCAATCTGAAATAAGACCGCGGCGGGCGCGGCGCTCGGGGAGCAGGGGCCGCGGTTGTGACGGGTTCCTGGTTGGATGAGCGTCTTTGCTGTCCTTCGCCGCCCTGGACGCGGTGCCCGCAGCCAGCGGAGCAGCACGAACAGCCAGGCGCAGTGCCGTGCAGGGGGTGCACCGTGCTCGCGTAGAGATCCCGCCTGGCGTTGCTTCATCGCGGTTTGTTAGCCTGTTTCCGCGCTTTCGTTGTCACGCGCCGCCTTCCGGGCGGCGTTTGCATTTGGTCCACCTTTTGGAGTCGTTCGATGTCGCCTCGCCCGCTGGTTGTGCTCGGTCTGGTCGGTCTGCTGGCTCCGCTGCTGTGCAGCGCCGCCGAGGGCACCGCGCAGCGGCTCTCGATTGCCGATGTGCAGGGCGAGGACAGCCGCAGCCCGTACGACGGCCGCGTGGTGGACGTGGAGGGCATCGTCACCGCCGATACGCGCGTCGGGCTGGCCGGCCTGTTCGTGCAGCAGCCCGGCTTCGAGCCGCGGCGCTCGCATGGGCTGTTCGTCACCGGCGCCGGAGATGCGCAGGTGGCGGTGGGCGATCGCGTGCGCATCGTCGGGACAGTGCGCGAAGTGTCGGCCGGTGGCCAGGCCAGCCTGACCAGCGTGGACGCCAGCAGCATCGAGCGGCTCGCCAGCGGCCAGCCGGTGCCGGTGCGCATGCTCAGCGGGCCGCCCGCCAACTGGGAGGCGCTGGAAGGCGAGCATGTCCGCATCGCGGCACTGACGCTCAACGGCAGCGACCGGCTGGACACCTACGGTGAGCTGATTGCCGGCTTCGGCGGGCGGTTGTGGCAGCCGGCCGAGGTGGCTGCAGCCGGCACGCCGGCGTTCGCGCAGGTGGAGGCGGACAACGCGCGTCGCCGGGTGTTGCTGGACGACGGGCGCAACGGACGCAACCCCAAGGCGGTGTCCTACCTGCCCGCCGATGCGGTGCTGCGTAGTGGCAGCCTGCTCAAATCGGTCGATGGCATCGTCGACCAGCGCTACGACGGGCAGTACCGCATCCAGGTGCTGGCGCCGCTGAACCTGCCGGCCCTGCCGACCGCCGTGGCGCCGCAGGTGGGCGGGGACCTGCGCATCGCCTCGTTCAACCTGGAGAACTTCTTCAACGGCAATGGCCGCGGCGGCGGTTTTCCGACCAAGCGCGGCGCCCGCACGGCTGAGCAGTTCCAGGCGCAGCTGACCAAGCTGGTTGCCACTATCGTGCCGTTGCGTGCCGATGTGGCGGCGTTGATGGAGCTGGAAAACGACGGCAACGACGGCGACGCCGCGGTGGCGCAACTGGTGGCCGCGCTCAACGCCGCCGGCACCGACAAGGATTGGCGGTTCGTCGATACCGGCACTGGCCCCGGCGACGATGCGATCCGGGTCGGCATCCTCTACCGCAGCAGCCAGGTCACCCCGGTTGGCAAGCCGGCCACGCTGACCGGCGGGCCGTTCGACAGCCATAGCCGGGTGCCGCTGGCGCAAGCGTTTCGCAGCACCCGCGGGGCGACCTTCGTGGTGGTCGCCAATCACTTCAAATCCAAGGGCTGCGGCAACGCCAGTGGCGCCGATGCCGACCAGCACGACGGCCAGGCCTGCTGGAACGCGACCCGCACCGAATCGGCCAAGCGCCTGCACCAATGGCTGCAAACCGACCCCACCGGCGCGCAGACCCGGCTGGCGGTGCTATTGGGCGACTTCAATGCGTATGCGATGGAAACGCCGATGCGCAGCCTGCGCGCCAGCGGCTGGCAGGACGCGTTTGCAGTGGCCGGGGTGAAGCAGCCCTACAGCTACGTCTTCGATGGCATGAGCGGGCGGCTGGACCATGCCTTGCTCAGCCCGGCAATGGCCAAGCAGCTGCGTGGCGCGGTCGAATGGCATATCAACGCCGACGCGATGGACGACGCCGGTTATGCCAAACGCAATCTGCCTGGTCCGTGGCGCAGCTCCGATCACGATCCGGTGCTGCTGGGGTTTTCGCTGTAGCACGCGTGCGATGTGCAGTTCTTAGTTGAAGAGGCGCGGCGAGGCCTTGTCCGAGCAGGGCGGCTGGACCGACTGCTTCTGCCCAAGCGCATTCGCGCGTCAGTCCGGCCGCTCGCGCTGCGCAGTGGCATTGTCGAGCCGCCGCTCTAAGCCAACAGCGTCCGGTAGTCGTGCAGGAGGCAGTGCAGTTGCTGGATCAGCGCACAGGGCGCGGCGCTGTCTTGCAGTGTTTCCAGCAGGTCCACCGCGTCCTGATACGCCTGAGCCAAGTGGTTTGGCCGGTCGCCTGGGTCGCCTGCCGGTGCCTGTGCGTCATCGTGCAGCATCCGGTCCTGCGAGTCGGTCCGTAACGCGGTGTCGCGCTGCGCCGCTTGCTTGCCAATACGCTGCAGCGGCGCGAGCGCAGCGAGCAGGGCATGCAGCTGCGGATCGCGCAGCTGGTTGCGTTGCGCCAACAGCGCATCGCGCTGATCGAGCGCGCGCTGTTCCTGCGGCATCGCGTCGCGATCTTCCAGGAACAGCCGGGTGGTGATGGCGTGATACTGCGGGTTCACTTCGAGTAGACGGCGATTCATTGCCTGCAGCAGCAAGGCCGCCTGCGCAGGCGTCTGCGATGTGTCTGGCGGCTCTGGCGTCGACGCGATGACGAGCGCGCATGCAGGCAGCTCCGCACGCCGTTGCGGTACCCGCTGTTGCGCGTCTTGCCCGCACGATGACGCGCGCATGCGCACAGTCTTCTGCTGCGCTGGTGCGACAGTGCAGGACGGGTTTGCGGGTGGCACTGGCACCGGGTGCGTCGGCGGCGGGGACGGCCACCCCCTTGTTTCGCCACTGGATGCACTGACTACAACCACCAGACCAGGCATTCGTTGAATGCGCTTGGACAGCGAGTTCAGGCGCATCACCCGCTCCAGCCGGGCACCAAGCCCTGCTCATGCAGCTACGCTAACGGCCTTGTTTGACCGAACGCCGTGCGCCGCGAACGCAGGGCGCGTGAACCGAACACGCGATCTCTCACGCGTGGGACGTCTTGATGGGTGATGACGCAGATCGCTGCTAGCGCCAGGAACAGGATGCGCGCAATGCAGGCCTTGCATCACGCACATCAGTTGCCAGGCGTGGCGAAGCGATGTGGACATCGGCCACCAGGTGCATGACTGCATGGCGCCAATCAGAGACATTCCTACGCAGCGGAAGACAGCGACCGCCGTCGAACTACCTCCTGGATGGATCCGGATCGTGCACGATGACATGGCCTGGGTCGCTGGCATCGTGTGCTTCGCGCGCCTGACGGCGGCGACATCGCGTGCAGATTCTGGCCTGGCGCGTTGGCGCGTTGGCGCGTCGGTGCAGACAGCCGACACGCCGGCAGCCCGGTCGGCGGGCGCGGCGCACGTGCCTAGCCGGCACAGTTCCCATGGCGACGGCGCAGCCGCAGGTTGAGCAGGTGCGCGCTGGCCAGCAGCAGGCTGGCGGCCACCGTGATCGGTGTTTCCAGGTGTTCGCCAGTCAGACCACTGGCGCCCAGCACCAAGCCGGCCAGTCCGCAGCCGGCCAAGGCCCACACCGCGGTTGGCAGCGCATGGCGCCGATGCGTGCTCCACAACGCGTAGCCGCTCAGGGGCACGGCTGCCGTCGCAAACACCCCGTGCACCCATTCGGCCTGGTTCCAGGCTCCCAGCAGCGGCAGGGCAGCTGCCAGCAGGGGCAGCGCAAGGCAGTGCAGCAGGCACAGGCTGGACAGCGCGATGGCCGAGCTGTCGAAGAAGGAACTGGGGGCCCGCATGGCATCGGTCTCGTCGATCAAGTGTTATATAGTAACACTTCATTTCCTCGAGGTTGTCCGGATGTCCCCGTCTTCCGTCCGCGATTCGCGTCTTCCCGTTACCGTGCTGTCCGGCTTTCTGGGTGCCGGCAAGACCACCTTGCTCAACCGCATCCTGCACAACCGCCACGGGTTGCGGGTGGCGGTGATCGTCAACGACATGAGCGAGATCAATATCGATGCGCAGCTGGTGCGCGACGGTGGCGCGGCGCTGCGCCGCACTGAAGAGACGCTGGTGGAATTCAGCAATGGCTGCATCTGCTGCACGCTGCGCGACGATCTGCTGCAAGAGGTGCGACGCCTGGCCGAGCACGGCCGCTACGACTACCTGCTGATCGAATCGACCGGCATCGCCGAGCCGATGCCGGTGGCAGCCACCTTTGCGGTGCGCGATGCCGATGGCTTCAGCCTGTCGGACATTGCCCGTCTCGACACCATGGTGACCGTGGTCGATGGCAGCGGTTTCCTGCGCGATTTCGGGTCGGCGTCCACACTGGCCGAGCTGGGCCAGCAAGCCGGCCCGGACGACACGCGCGGGCTGGTGCAACTGCTGGGCGAGCAGGTGGAGTTTGCCGACGTGCTGGTGATCAGCAAGTGCGATCGCATCGATGCGGCGCAGCGCCAGCGCCTGCGCGCGGTGCTGCGTGCGCTCAACCGCCAGGCGCAGATCGTGGAAGCGACCCACGGCGACGTGCCGCTGCACCACCTGCTCGATACCGGCAGGTTCGACTTCACCCGTGCGCAGCTGGCGCCGGGATGGATGCAGGAACTGCGCGGCCAGCACACGCCGGAAACAGAGGAATACGGCATCAGCAGCTTCGTGTACCGCGCACGCCGCCCGTTTCATCCCCAGCGCTTCGCGCGCATGGTGCACAGCGGTCTGCCGCAGGTGATTCGCAGCAAGGGCTTTTTCTGGCTGGCCAGCCGCATGGACTGGGTCGGCGAGCTGTCCAGCGTGGGCGGCGCCACCCAGACCAATGCGGCCGGGTTCTGGTTTGCTGCGCGCCACCGCGTGGATGCGCAGCTGCAAGGTCAGCCCGTGGCGATCGGCATGACGCCGCTGCCGTATACCGATATCGGCTGGCAGCGGCAGCAGATCCAGTGCTGGACCGCACCGCTGCCACAGCCGCATGAAGTCGGCGATGCCGGCGAGTACGCCGCCATGCAGCGGCTGTGGCATCCCCTGTGGGGAGATCGCCGCCAGGAGCTGGCGGTGATCGGTGTGGAGATGGATGCGCCACGCACACGCGCGGCGCTGGATGCCTGCCTGCTCAACGACCAGGAACTGCGCCAGGGCCCGGCGCACTGGCAATCGCTGGACGACCCGTTTCCGCAGTGGCAGCGCTGATGGCGACCTGGATCATGCCGTGAACACCCCGTTGGCTTCTGTTCCCGGGTGCAATCTGCCGCAGGCCTGCATCTGCAGCGCGGGCTGCGCATGCATCGCTACGAGGGAGCGCGCTGCATCACTGGACTGCGGTCGCCATGCAACCCGCCCCTGCACCTGGGGCCATGCGGATCTTCAGAGGTAACCGTTGTCGAGTTGCTCTTGGTGGCGATTTCTTTCCTCTTCCAGTCGCTTTTGACGCTGGTCGGCAGTGGTGGGGATGCTGGACATCAGCCGCGGCTTTCCCTGGCTTTCCAACTGATCGTCGGTGCTTTTGACGATCTGCTCCAGCGCAAGCATGTTCCGGTAGCCCTGCATCATGCGTTGCAGGCGTCGTACCTTGTCTTTGGGTGCGCCGTTTTTCTGCAGGATTTCCAGGCGCCGTTCCGCGCGTGCGTAGTTCTTGGCCATGGCGGCTCTGTCGAAGGACTTGTTCCGTACCTTGAACGCTTCGCGCCGGTTGTACTGCATGACGTCCTGCTGGACGATGGCCAGATGGCTGGTTGTGGTCTGCGGTGGGTAGACGTCTTCCATGGGCGCTAGTGCGACCAGCAGTGCGTCCAGCTGACTATCGCGGACCTCGTTGCGCCGGGCGATCAGGGCAGCACGGGCCTCGAGTATTTGCTGCTCCTCGGGAGTTGCCTCGCGGTCCTCCATGAACAGCCGCTTTTGAATAACGCTGCACTGCCTGTTCAACTCGTCCAGCTGCCGATTCAGGTGGGTCAACGAGTGACTCCGCCCGGGCTGTACACCTGGAGATGACAGCGACGATTGTGAGGGCCGGGGCGTGGTCGGCACCGAATGCGATGGCTGGCCCTCATCCCGGCGCATTCTTGGAGGGATAGGCGGCTGCATTCCATGATCGACGGGGCGTTGTGACCCGCGCGGTTGCTGCGCACGCGCGGGATGGAGCGGACCCCGCCCAACCTGTCGTGCGGACGGCGCCTGCTGCGGTTGCGGTCGCTGCACATGCTCTGTTCTGTCCGGCTGGCGATGCTCATCGACGCGGGCTTGCCGCCCGTGCATCTGCTGCGTGCGAGAGGGCTTCACGGCTGGCATGTGCGCAGCTGGGCTCTCCACTGCTGCAAGGGTCGCAGAGCCCATGCGCGTCAACGGCAGCTGCTTGCGCAACGATGCCAGCGATCGACGCGCCGAGGCGACCATGCCGCGATGGGATGTCGACGCTCCCTGGGCTGCCGTGGACTTGGGGGCGTGAGACAGCGGGTGCTGCGGTGAGGCGTCTGGAGTCGAAAGCGTCGTATCTGTCGAGTTGGGGCTGTGCGGTTCCGGCGCAACGCGATGGCGGCCGCTAAATAACTGACTTAGGCGCATCACACACTCCCTCGGCTCATTTGCCTGCATGGTAGCCAGCGCTACCGTGCCCTCAACGGCGAGTTGCGAACCGTAGTCGCGCCAGCCGAATGCCTTCGTCAGCCCAAACGCATCCCCCAGGCGATCGCCGCAATTGCCGGCGCCGCCAGCAACAGTCCTACCCATCCACCGCGGCCGATGCGCTCGCCGAACCCCAGCTTGCCGACCAGCGCTCCCACGATGACCACACCCAGGTTCATGCTGGCGAACACGGTGGCCGGGCTGTGCGGCAGCAGCTGATGGGCGCGCACATAACACAGGATGTTGCCGAAGTTGAGCGCGCCAAGGAGCACGCCGGCGAGCAGGTTGCGAAAGCTCAGGCGCGCGACACCGCCCCGGCGAACGACTTGCAGGCCAAGCATCAGCACACCTGCCAGGGCAAAGCACAGCGTCAATGACGTCAACGACGGCGTACCGGCCTGCGCGATGTGCTTGAGCAGCAGATCGATCAGGGCAAAGCCCATCCACACGCCTGCCAGCCATGGCCAGCCGAGCGAGGCCGGCGCTGAATCGGCACCGGCGCGGTGACGCGGCCGGTGCAGGATGCAGACGATGGACAGCAGGCCCAGGCCCAGCCCCGCCAGCTTCCAGGCATTGACCGGTTCGCCGAAGACCGTGAAGGCTGCCGCCAGCGAGAGCAGGAGCGACAGCCGTTGTGCAAGATCGGTACGTACGATGCCGGCGGTGGCGACCGCGCGTGCCAGCAGCAGGAAGACCGAAGGCAATGCCACCGCCAACGCGAACAGTGCCAGCCAGGGCGTGGTCGGCGCGCGCAGCGCGTCCAGTGACGGATGCAGGGTCAGCCACGCCAGCAGCGCGGCGGTGGCGTAGTTCCAGGTGATCGCCTGCGCCGCGTCCAGGCGATAGCGCGGCAGCAGCTTGAGAACCACCGACACCAGGACACTGCAAACGACGGCAAACAGCAGCAAATGCATGGGCAACGCAACGAAGTGTGCAGGCAGGGCGATGAACGCGGCCGGCGGGGCGGCTATTATGACGGCATGTCCAATCCCCCATTCCCCACCGAATCGGCTGCATTGACGCTGGACGGGCCTGTCGGCCCGCTCGATGTCGCCGTCGATCTGCCCGAGCGCGAGGTCACCGGGCAACCGGTCACTGCCATCGTCTGCCATCCGCTCTCCACCGAGGGCGGCAGCATGCACAACAAGGTCGTCACCATGGCTGCGCGCGCGCTGCGCGAACTCGGCATCACCGTGGTGCGCTTCAATTTCCGCAGCGTCGGCAATTCGGCCGGCGCGTTCGACCATGGCGACGGCGAGCAGGACGATCTGCGCGCGGTCGCCGAGTGGGTGCGTGCGCAGCGGCCCGGCGACACATTGTGGCTGGCGGGTTTCAGCTTCGGTGCGTATGTGTCGCTGCGCGCGGCCGGTGCGTTGGCGCCGCAGGCGTTGATCTCGATCGCACCGCCGGCCGGGCGTTGGGACTTCAGCGACATGCAGCCGCCGGCGCAGTGGCTGGTGATCCAGGGCGATGCCGATGAGATCGTCGATCCGCAGGCGGTATACGACTGGCTGCAGACGCTGGAGCAACAGCCCGAGCTGGTGCGGATGCCCGACACCAGCCACTTCTTCCACCGCAAATTGATCGACCTGCGCGGTGCGATCCAGCATGGTGTCCGGCGCTGGTTGCCGGCCGCTGTCTGACCGCGGCACGGCCCATGCGCATCGCCTGCCGATGCGCCGTTGAGCGGGCATGGCAGCGGCCGCCCGCGGAGAACCGTCATGAGTGAGATGACCCCGTCGCAGCGTTACGCCGCCGGCGTACAACGTGGCGACTGGCGCGCCGACCCCGCCCAGCAGGCGGCGTTGGCGGAACTGGACCGTATCCATGAGGCGCTGCTGGAGAGCGCGCAGGACGGCTGGCTGGACCGGCTGTCGGCGTTCTGGAAAAAGCCCGAGCCGGTGCGTGGCCTGTATTTCTGGGGTGGGGTGGGGCGCGGCAAGACCTTCCTGGTGGATCTGTTCTACGACGGCCTGCCGATCAAGCAGAAATACCGCACGCATTTCCACCGTTTCATGCGCGGCGTGCACGAGCAGTTGCGCGAGCACGCCGGGCAGAGCGATCCGCTGGCCCGGATTGCCCAGCAATGGCGCGAGAACCTGCGCGTGCTGGTGCTGGACGAATTCTTCGTCACCGATATCGGCGATGCGATGTTGCTGGCACGGTTGCTGGAGCGCCTGTTCGCCGAAGGCGTGACGCTGGTGACCACCTCCAACACTGCACCGGAAAATCTCTACGCCAACGGCCTGCAGCGCGACAGCTTCCTGCCGGCGATCGGCTTGTTGCAGAAATTCTGCGTGGAGCTCTACGCCGAGGGCACCGAGGATTACCGCATGCGCGCGCTGACGCGCTCGCCGGTGTACCGCGCGCCGCTGGATGCGCAGGCCGATGGCTGGCTGCTGCAACGCTGGAGCGAACTGAGCGGCAATGCCGAACCACGCGCGGGCAATATCGAGATCGAGGCGCGCAAGATTCCGGTGCGCGCACGCGGCAAGAGCATCGCCTGGTTCGACTTTGCCGCGCTGTGCGAGGGCCCGCGCGGACCCAGCGACTACATCGAGATCGCGCGCGAATTCACCACCGTGTTGCTTGGCGGCATCCCGCACTTCGACCGCATGAATGAAGACGCCGCGCGCCGCTTCGTCAACCTGATCGACGAGCTGTACGACCGCCACGTCAACCTGGTCTGCACCGCGCAGGACGCCCCGCCGGGCCTGTACAGCGGCCAGCGCCTGGCCGGTGCCTTCGAACGCACTGCCTCGCGCCTGATCGAAATGCAGAGCGCGGAGTATCTGGCCACCGCGCACCGGGCGTAAGCGGCGTTCGACCCGGCAGCTGCGGTCCAGTGGCGGCACTGCCTGGTTTGCGGCGCTCGGTGCATTGGTCGAGGCCGGGCGCTGTCCGGTCGGCCGCGACATGGAGCAGGGCTGGCCGGCTCCGGGAGCGACGACGCACCTGCGTGGTCGCGTTGCCCCAGCAGCAAGCGGGTCGCTGCGACAGACATGCGGCCGCAACCTGGGCATTTCACCATCGGTAACTGCATCGCCCGATGCGGCCAAAGGCGACCGATGTGAGTCTCCTGAAACCCGCCAAAACTAACGACTGTGGCCCAAGGATGGCGAATGCCGCGCGCCTGCTGCTCAGGCGCCAGGCAAAAAGTCGCTTGCTATTAAATAGCGCGCAATGTAAATTGCAGCCATGGACACCGCACCTGCCGACCGAGCCCGCACGGACGCACTGCTGCAGCTGGACAACCAGCTGTGCTTTGCGCTGTATTCGGCCAACCTGGCGATGCACAAGCTCTACCGCGGGCTGCTCAAGGCACTGGATCTGACCTATCCGCAGTACCTGGTGATGCTGGTGCTGTGGGAAACCGACGGCCGCAGCGTGTCGGAGATCGGCGAGCGGCTGTATCTGGATTCGGCCACGCTGACGCCCTTGCTCAAGCGGCTGCAGGTCGCCGGCCTGGTGACGCGTACTCGCGCGGCCAGTGACGAACGCCAGGTCATCATCGAGCTGACCGACGCAGGCCGTGCGCTGCGCAGCAAGGCCGGCGGCGTGCCCGAGCAGGTGTTCTGCGCCTCGGCCTGCTCGCTGGACGAACTGCGTCAACTCAAGCACGACCTGGAAAAACTCCGTACCGGCCTGGGCACGGCCTAGCCGGTCATCGGCAGCACCGGACATCCACCCTGGATCGCAGACGCTCACGCACCTGCAGTCATCCCCTTTCATCGCCTTCAACGCGCACTGCGCTCACCCCTGGAGAACCACCATGGCCTCACCCGAAAAGATCCTCTACACCGCCCACGCCACTGCCACCGGCGGCCGCGAAGGCCGTGCCGTGTCCTCGGACAACGCACTGGATGCCAAGCTGTCCACCCCGCGCGAACTCGGCGGCGCCGGCGGCGATGGCACCAACCCCGAGCAGCTGTTCGCGGCCGGTTACGCGGCCTGCTTCATCGGTGCGATGAAGGCCGTGGCGGCGCAGGACAAGCTCAAGCTGCCGGGCGAAGTCAGCATCGACAGCAGCGTCGGCATCGGCCAGATTCCGGGCGGTTTCGGTATCGCGGTCGAACTGCGTGTCGCGGTGCCGGGCATGGACAAGGCCGAGCTGCAGGCGCTGGTCGACAAGGCGCACCAGGTCTGCCCGTACTCCAACGCGACCCGCGGCAACATCGACGTCACCCTGACCCTGGCCTGATTCGGCCCTTGCCGTGCGCCACGCGCACGGCGATGTCGGCACACGGCCCGGCGCATGCGTCGGGCCGTGTGCGTTGACGCCTTGCGCACACCGTCACTGTGCATGGCCATCGAGACACGTCCATCAACGCACTGGCTGCTGCTCACCGCGTGGCCACGGCCACGATGCTGCCCGGGGCTGGTGCGTCTTCGCTGTGCGCAGGCGGGGTGAGCTCCAGCATCTGTAGTGGTTCGCCGCCGAAGCGATAGTCCAGCGACTGCTGGAGGACGTACAGCGCCTGCGCCTGCACGCACACCGCGCGTGCCTGTGCCTCCAGCGCCTGGCTGCGCTGCTGCATCTGCTGTTCCAGCCGCACGTCCAGTTGGGCGCCACGTTGCTACAGTTGCGCGGCACGGCCAGTCATCACCGTCCACATCACGCTGCGGGTCAGGCTGCCGGCCAGGTCTTCGGCGGCGCGCTCGACGCTGGCTTCGAAACGCGCATCGAACAGCGCCTGCTCCCAGCGGCCGCGTCCCAGGCTGGCATCGACCTGCGCCAGCGCGCCGGTCCGCAGCCGCTCGACCTCGCGCTGCTGGCGCGCGCTGCCGGACAGCACATGCACCACCCCGCCCAGCGCATCGAAGCTGATGTCCACCACCGAATGAAGCGTGAACCGGGTCGAGCATCTGCACGCCGACATCTTTCAAACGGCTGGCTCACTTGATTCTCACAGCCGATGGTGTGAATTATGTTGCACAGCAGCATCGGAGCTCAGCAATGCTCGACTCACGTATCGAAAAGGTGGACCTGGCGCTGACCGAAATTGCCCAGGACCCGTCGGAAAAGGTGGCGCTGTGGCAATGGGCGTGCCGCGAGATGCTGCACGAAACGCTGATCGGCATGCACCAGTTGTCGCATCTGGCCGGCATCGCCCGCCACGTCGCCAACGACTGGCGCGCGCCGGTGGATGTGATTGCGCCCGAAAAGCCGTACCTGGCTGCCTCGGCCCTGGCGGACCGCCGCCTGCCGCAGGTCCTGGACGGGCTGGGCAGCACCCAGGACGACAACGACCGCGCCACGCTGTGGCGGCTGCGCTACGCGAGCCTGATCGCCTCCACGCTGCAGGGCATGCAGGCCCTGGCGGAAAAGCACCGCATCGATCGGCAGGCAGTGGCGCTGGGGCAGTTGAACTAAGCACGCCGATCAGAACCACTGCGCAGCCGCCTGGCGGGCGCGGCTGGCGTCGGTAACGCTCGTCTGCCTTGGAACTCCCTTGTGCTGGTGTGCCGCCACCCACACATGATCGCTGCAGGCGCTCCACGCAGCGCCGCCGCCTAGACGTCACCGCCAGCGGCCTCAATGCAGCACGCTGGCCTCTTCCATATGCCGCCAGGCCTGTCGCACGATCCAGCGCGCCTGATTCCACGGCACCGACAGCACCGCCCCCGTCTGATCGCGTAGCCGTCAGGCAGGCTCGGCAGGCGCCTGGACGCGCGTACATGGGGCGAATCGGCCGTTCATTGCGCTGTGCGCTGCCGAACGACTCACACCATGTGGCGCGGCCTCGCGCCTTGTCAGTCCCAATCGGGCGCAATGGCCTTGGGGTTGGCCAGGCGCTGCCCGCGATCGAGCGCAGCGATCTCGGCCATGTCCTGCTCGCTCAACTGCAGCGCTTGCGCCTTGAGATTGCTTTCCAGGTTTGCCCGCTTGGTCGAAGACGGGATCACCGAATAGCCCTGCTGCAGCGCCCAGGCCAGCGTGACCTGTGCCGGCGTGGCCGCGTGGCGCGCGGCAATGGCCAGGATCACCGGATCCTTCAAGACCTCGCCCACGGCCAGCGTCATGTAGGAGGTGACGTGGATTCCCTGCTCACGCAGGAACGCGATCAGGGTGCGGTTCTGCAGATACGGATGCACCTCGATCTGGTTGGTGGCGATCGCCTCGGCGCCCAGGATGTCGATGGCCTGCCTGATCAACGCAATGGTGAAATTGGACACGCCGATGGCGCGCGTGAGGCCTTGTGCCTTCGCATCGGCCAAGGCTTCCAGGTACTCGCGCATCGGCACCTGATCCTTTGGCGAAGGCCAATGGATCAGGGTGAGGTCGACATGGTCGGTGCCCAGCTTGCGCAGGCTTTCCTGCAGGCTGGGGATCACGGCGTCACGGGCGAACCTGTCGACCCAGATCTTGGTGGTCAGGTACAGCTGATCGCGCGGCACGCCGGATGCGGTGATGGCCTGGCCCACCTGCGCCTCGTTGTCGTAGATCTGTGCGGTATCGATGGCGCGGTAGCCCAGTTCCAGTGCATTGCGCACCGAGTCGATGACGACCTGGTCCTTGAGACGGAAGGTGCCGAGGCCGAATGCGGGGACAGTCATTGTGTTCCTTTGTTGATGGGGAATCGGGAATCGGGAATCGGGAATCGGGAATTGGAAGAGCGAAAGGCGTGCACGGCGCCACGGAATTTTTAGTCGAGGACGACCACGGCTTTTCCGAAGTTCTTGCCGCGCAAGACCTCGATCAGGCCTTGCGGAGCGCTGTCCAGGCCGTGCAGCACATGCTCGCGGTACTGGATCTTGCCCTCGCGCAGCCACTGGCCCATCTCGCGCAGGAAGGCCGGCATCAGGCGGATGAAATCGTGCTGGAGGAAGCCGCGCACGGTCAGGCGCTTGCGCAGGATCAGGCCCATGAACTCCGGCAGGCGATCCGGGCCCGGCAGCACCTGCCCACGGCTGTTGTAGGTGGCAATCACGCCGCAGATCGGCAGGCGGGCGAACTCGTTGAGTTGCGGCAGCACCGCATCGAACACCTTGCCGCCGACATTCTCGAAATAGATGTCGATGCCGTCAGGCGTGGCCGCGCGCAGCTGTTCGGCGAAATCGTCTGCGCGGTGATCCAGCGCCACGTCCACCTTCAGCGCGTCGCGCAGATAACGCACCTTGTCCTGGCCACCGGCAATGGCCACCACGCGCAGGCCCTGCAGCCGTGCCAGCTGTGCCACCGTCGCGCCGACCGGCCCGCTGGCGGCAGCCACCACCAGCGTTTCGCCGGCCTGTGGCTTGCCGATCTCGTGCAGGCCGGCATACGCGGTGAAGCCGGGCATGCCGTACACGCCGAGCGCAGTGCTCAACGGAAGGCTGTCGTCCTTGGGCAGCTTGCGCAGCGGTGTGGTGGGGGTAAGCAGGGTGTGGGTCTGCCAGCCGCCGGGCAGTACCAGCAGATCGCCGGGCTGATAATCGGCGTGATGCGATTCGATGACTTCGCCAATGGTGCCGCCTTCCATCACCGCATCGATGGCCACCGGTGCAGCGTAGGACGGGCCATCATCCATGCGCCCGCGCATGTACGGATCCAGCGACAGGAAGCGGTTGCGGACCAGGACCTGGTCATGCCCGGTGGGCGGCAGGCTGGTCTCTTCGATGCGGAAGTTGTCTGCACTGGGTTCGCCCTGCGGGCGCGAGGCCAGCACGACGCGGCGATTGGTGATCGATGACATGGGAATTCCTCGCAAAGAGGCCACGCGCGCGCGGCCATGGGAGCACAGCCGCGGGGCGGCTGCGCGCGGGCGTGGGGGATGACGCGGTGCGTTATGCCGCCGCCGGTTCCGGCGCGCTGGCGCTGTCCAGCTGTGCGATCTGCTCGGTGCTGAGCGACAGCTGCGCGGCCGCCAGCACGTCGTGCAACTGGTCCACGCTGGTGGCGCTGACGATCGGTGCAGTCAGCCCCGGGCGTGCGATCAGCCAGGCCAGCGCGATCTGCGCCGGTGTTGCGCGGTGGCTGGCCGCCAGGTCGTCCAGTGCCTGCAGGATGCGCAGGCCGCGTGGGTTGACGTATTGCTTGACCACCGACGCACCGCGCGCACTGCTCTTGCCGGCGTCGTCGGCGCTGCGGTACTTGCCGGTCAGGAAGCCGCTGGCCAGCGAGTAGTAACTGATCACGCCCAACTCGCGTTCGCGTACCAGCGGTTCCAGCTCCGCTTCGTAGCCGGCGCGGTCGTAGAGGTTGTATTCCGGCTGCAGGCTTTCGTAGCGCGGCAGCGTGTATTGCTCGGAGATGTCCAGTGCGTCGCGCAGGCGTGCGGCACTGTAGTTGGATGCGCCGATCGCGCGCACCTTGCCCTGTTCGATCAGGCGTCCGAATGCGGCCAGCGTGGCTTCCAGCGGAATCGATTCGTCGTCTTCATGGGCCTGGTACAGATCGATCACGTCGGTCTGCAGGCGCTTGAGCGAATCCTCCACGGCGGCGGCGATGTTGTCCGGCGACAGCCCGGGGTGTTCGCTCCATTTGGCGACCTTGGTGGCGATCAGCACCTTGTCGCGTTTGCCGCTGCGTGCCAGCCAGCGCCCGATGATGGTTTCCGACTCGCCACCGCGGTTGCCGGGCACCCAGCCGGAGTAGGCATCGGCAGTGTCGATCAGATTGAAGCCGGCATCGACAAAGGCGTCCAGCAACGCGAACGAGGTCGCCTCGTCGGCGCTCCAGCCGAACACATTGCCGCCAAAGACGATGGGCTGGACCTGCAGGCCGGAGCGGCCCAGTGCGCGGGGGTGAGTCATCACGGATGCTCCTGATTCGAACTGCCGACAGGATAGTCACGCGTACCGATGATGCGTGTGACATCGATGTGGATTCAGCGTTCCGCCGATCGCACCGGCCGGCTCACAGGATTTGAACAAACCGGCGAGCGCGCCGGTACGCAGAGATGTAGAGCGCAGCGATTGGGGCATATGGCAGGCCGTGGGCCGCATGCTAGGCTCGCGCTACTTTTACCCGGAAGAGGGCGCTGCGATGATCCGCAACAAGCTGGCCTGTGCGTGTGTGATGAGTGTCATGGTGGCAATGAGTGCACCAGTGGCGATGGCGGTGAAGCCGGCCGACAGCGCCAGCCTGCCGGCGCCGGATGCCGCGCTGCAGGCCGCCATCGATGGCAACTGGCGCGACCGTGTGTACGTGCAGCGCGACCAGTATCGCCACCCCGGTCAGACCCTGGCGTTCTTCGGTATCAAGCCCACCCAGACCGTCATCGAGATCACCCCGGGCGGTGGCTGGTATTCGGAAATCCTGGCGCCTTACTTGCGCGAGAAGGGCAAGTACGTGGCGGCGGTGGTCGATCCGGCGTCCGCTGCCGAAGGCCGCGCGCGCGACTATGCCCAACGCGCCCGCGACGAGCTGGAAAAGAAGTTCCAGGCCAAGCCGGACATCTATGGCAAGCCGTCGTTCGTGTCGTATGTGCCCAAGTCGCCATCGTTCGGCGTGGACAACTCGGCCGACCTGGTGCTGACCTTCCGCAACGTGCACAACTGGCGCATGGCCGGCACTGCCGAGGCGATGTTTGCCGGCTTCTACAAGGTGCTCAAGCCCGGCGGCGTGCTGGGCGTGGTCGAGCATCGCGCCAAGGCCGATGTGCCGGCAGACGACAAGAGCGGTTACGTGGGCCAGGCGCAGCTGATTGCGATGGCCGAAGCGGCCGGCTTCAAATTGGCCGGCAAGAGCGAGCTCAATGCCAATCCGCGCGACACCAAGGATTATCCCAATGGCGTGTGGACGCTGCCGCCGAGCAATAACCACGATGCCGCCGACGCTGCCAAGTACAAGGCGATCGGCGAAAGCGACCGCATGACGTTGAAGTTCGTCAAGCAGTAGCGCGTGTCTGCATGCCGGCGCCAGGGTGCGGCCGGCATGCAGCTTTGGCCGCGCGTGTCGCTGTGACGGGGCTGGCGTTTCGGTATGCATGCCGCCTTCCCGATGCAGGCGGTGCACCTGACTCGAGCGTTCGATACGGACTGCGACAGGTAGCGAATCGACGCCGCCGGCCATCGCATATGCGGCGCGCCCGTTGTTTCATTCGCCGCAGTCCAGCGATGCCGCTGATGTCTGCGCCCGGCCTGCTCAGGCACCACGCCCACGCCCGGCGACGGTCGCGTGCAGCGGTCTTTTCGCAACAGGTCCGTGCATGTTGGTGCTGTTGAACAAACCCTATGGCGTGCTGTCGCAGTTCAGCGACCGCTCGCAGCCGCCCAAGCGCACCCTGGCCGAATTCGGCCTGCCGGCCGACATCTACGCGGCGGGCCGTCTGGATCACGACAGTGAGGGGCTGTTGTTGCTCACCGACGATGGCGCGCTGGCGCATCGGCTGACCGACCCGCGCCACAAGCAGCCCAAGACCTATTGGGTACAGGTGGAAGGCGACCCGCAGCAGGCGCAGTTGCAGGCATTGCGCGATGGCGTGGTCCTCAACGATGGCCCGACCCGCCCGGCCAAGGTGCGCCTGCTCGATCCCGCGCCAGTGCTCTGGCCGCGTGATCCGCCCGTGCGGGCGCGCAAGACCGTGCCGGATGCGTGGCTGGAAGTGCAGATCAGCGAAGGTCGCAATCGCCAGGTCCGGCGGATGACCGCGTCGGTGGGCTTGCCCACGCTGCGCCTGGTGCGGGTGGGGATCGGCGACTGGACGCTGGGCACGCTCGCCCCCGGCCAATGGACAACGGACCCAACACCGCATCCGCGGCCGTCTCGCCCACGCCAACGTTAGCGCAGGCGCGTTGCTTCGCGAGACGGATGCTGTGCGATCCACATCGCCACAATGCACGGCGTCGGCCCTCTTGCCAGAAGTGACAACACCCAGCGCCTGGCGCGCCAGCCGGAAGCGACCAACCGCATCGCCAGCCACAAACGACAACGCCACGGCGCGTGGCCGTGGCGTTGGGCGCCAACTCGCTCTGCGTCGATCCAACGCAGGCGAGGGCTTACTCGATGCCGTCGCTCGGCGTGACCGCAGCACGGCGCTGGTAAGCCGCACGACGGGCACTGGCGTTGCTGGCGTGCTCGCGGTCCAGACGGTGCACGTTGCCACCGAGGGTCTGCTGGTCGCGCTGACGCTTGCGATAGACCGCGTAGCCGATCAGGCCCAGGCCTGCGACCGCGGCAGCCACGGTGACCGCCGGGTTGCGCTTGACCAGCTTGCTGGCGACCTTGCCGCCAGTACGCACCGCGCCCAGGGCCGCGCCGGTCTTCAGCCATTCGCTGGCACCGGGGCCGAAGTGACGCAGGCTGCTGCCCGCATGGCGGGCCTGGTCGCCCGCGGTGGAGGCGGCATGACGCAGGTGGTCGCCAGCGTTGCCCGCCAGTTCCAGGGCGCGCTCCAGGGCGCGTTCGGTGATCACAGTCAGCTTGCTCATTGGGGGCGTTTCCTTTCTGAGTACGTGAGGCGCAGTCTGTGGGCTGGTGCGTATAGACGGTGTTAGCGGTGCCAGGCTTGTTTGGGTTTCGGTTAAGTAATGATGCGGGGTGACGCTGTGATCGGTGTTTACATGGATTCGGTATTTGCCTGGGTGCGGCAGAAGTCGGACCTGGGTGGGGTCGACGCCGAGTCCCTTCTCCCGCCGGGACATTGTCCTGCTTTATGGGGGAGAAGGTGCCCAGCAGGGGCGGATGAGGGCACGGCCTAAGCCATGTGCGCTTGAGCAGCGCGAAGGCTTCGCCCCGTACCCTCACCCCAACCCCTCTCCCAAGGGGAGAGGGGCTCATATCAGGTGCCGCGGGGTTTTGCCCTGTGGGTGGCAGCCGCTGTCCACGGATCGTCCGGCCACGGATGCCTCGGATACCGCCCCTTCATTTCCTTCCTGACATCCGGATACGTGGTGGCCCAGAAGCTCTTCAGGTCCTGGGTCACCTGCAGCGGGCGCCCGCCGGGCGAGAGCAGGTGCAGCGTCAGCGGGATGCGGCCGTCGGCGATACGCGGGGTTTCGGCCAGGCCGAACAGTTCCTGCAACTTGACCGCCAGCACCGGTGGCAGCGGGTGCTGCGCATGGTCGAGCGCGTAGTGGATCTGCCGCTCCATGCCCGACGGCACCGGGATGCGGGTGGGGGCATGGCGGTCGATGGCCTGGCGGCGCTCCCAGGGCAGCGCCCCCTTGAGCGCTTCGCCCAGGCTGGCTTCGTCCAGCGCGTCGAGCCGGGTCTTGCCGGCGAAGGCCGGGCGCAGCCAGCCGTCGAGCGTGGCCAGCAGCGCCGCATCGGAGAGATCGGGTAGCTCCAGCTCGGGCATCCATGCCCGCAGCGACAGCACGCGCGCGCGCCATTGCTGCAGGTTGTCGGTCCAGGGCAGGGCATCCAGGCCGAGTTGGCGCACCGCCTCGGTCAGTGCGCCGGCGGCCTGTGCCGGGTCGACGCGGCCGGCGGGGCGGCTGTCGAGCACGATGCGGTCGAAGCTGGATTGCCGGCGCGCGACGAGGGCGCGCTTGTCGGCGTCCCACTGCACCACGTCCTGCTGCACGAAGCGCTCGGGCAGGCTGCGGCGCAGGTAGTCCTCGTCCACCGGGGCGGCCCGCAGCAGCAATGCGTCCTTGGCTTCGTAACGCAGTTCGCTGGCCACAAGCCAGGGTTCGCCGCGCAGGTCGCTGTGGTCGAACAGGCGCGCGCTGCGGCCGTTGGCCAGCAGGTAGCGCAGCGGGTCGGCCGGGTGGCGTGCGGCGATGCGGTCGGGGAAGGCATGTGAGAGCAGGTCGCCCAGCGCATGCGCTTCCACGCTGGTCGGCGGGGCGGTGTCGCAGCGCAGCCGGCGTCGCCATTGTGTGGCGGCGCTGTCGATGGCGGCCAGGCCACCGCGGTTGGCGTCGGGCGCGCTGCGGCCCTGGCGGAACGCGGCCAGTGCACGCCAGCGCGCGGCCAGGCCATCGCCGCCCTGGCGCAGCGGATCGCGTGCTTCCAGCAGGGCGGCCAGATCGCAGGCCAGGGCCAGACGCGGCGGTTCGCCGGCCTGCGCGAGCATCGCCGCCAGACGCGGATGCGTGCCCAGCGCCAGCATGCGGCGGCCCAGCGCGGTGATGCCGCCGCTGTCGCCGAGCGCGCCCAGCCGTTGCAGCAATTCGCGTGCGGCGGCCAGCGCGCCGGCAGGCGGCGCATCGACAAAGCGCAGCGCATCGCTGCCCCAGGCGGCCAGTTCCAGCGCCAGCCCGGCCAGCTCCACCTGGGTGATCTCGGCGCGCCGCTGCGGTTCCAGCCGCTGCGATTGCGGCCACAGCCGGTAGGCCCAGCCGCTGGCCACGCGGCCGGCACGGCCGGCGCGCTGGTCGGCCGAGGCCTGCGCGATGGTGGTCACATCCAGCCGCGAGAACCCGCTGTTGGGATCGTAGTGCGGCTCGCGTGCCTGGCCGCTGTCGATCACCACGCGCACGCCTGGCAGCGTCACCGACGACTCGGCCACATTGGTGGCCAGCACCACGCGGCGACGGCCCTGCGGGTCCGGCTGCAGCACCTGGCTTTGCGCCTCCACCGAGAGCTCGCCGTGCAGGGGCAGCACCTGGATGGCCGGGTCCAGGGCATCGTCCAGCGCGGCCTGCACCCGCGCGATCTCGCGCTGGCCGGGCAGGAACACCAGCACATCGCCGGGATGGGTGGCCACCGCATGTTCCACCGCGCGGCGCGTCTGCGGCTCCATGGCTTCGTCGCGGCGCGCCGGGAAATGCGCGATCTCCACCGGAAAACTGCGTCCGGCGCTGCTGAGCCGTGGCGCATCCAGGAAGCCGGCCAGGCGCTCGCCATCCAGCGTGGCCGACATCGCCACGATGCGCAGGTCATCGCGCACCTGCGCCTGCACATCCAGCGCCAGCGCCAGGCCCAGGTCGCCAGCCAGATGGCGTTCGTGGAATTCGTCGAACAGCAGCGCCCCCACGCGCTCCAGCATGGGGTCGTCCTGGATCATCCGGGTCAGGATGCCTTCGGTGACGACCTCTATTCGGGTGCGCGCGGAGGTCTTGTTCTCGAAGCGGATGCGGTAGCCCACCGTCTCGCCGACCGGCTCGCCCAGCTGGCGCGCCATGAACGTTGCAGCGCTGCGCGCGGCCACACGGCGCGGTTCCAGCATCACGATGCTGCGCCCGGCCAGCCACGGCGCCTGCAGCAGCGCCAGCGGCACCTGGGTGGTCTTGCCGGCGCCGGGCGGGGCTTCGAGCACCAGCCGCGGATGCGTGGCAAGGCTGTCGCAGAGCTGCGGCAGCAGCCCGGAGATGGGAAATAGCGGGGACGTCATCTGCCAAGGATACGAGCAGGCGGCAGGTTCCTGCCCGAGCCAGCATACAGCGGCGTCGTGCAGGTGCGAGCCTTCAGCCCGCTTCGCGCATCCGCGCGGTCAGGCCCTTGAGGAAGGCGCGCAGCAGCTGGTCGCCGCAGGGGCGGAAGTTCTTGTGGCCGGGCTGGCGGAACAGCGCCGACAGTTCCGGCTTGGACAGCGGGAAGCCGGCGCTGGCGAAGATGGCGTGCATGTCCACGTCCTTCAGCTCGAAGGCCACGCGCAGCTTCTTCAGCACCAGGTTGTTGCCGACGCGGGTTTCCAGCGGGCGTGGCGGCTGGCTCTCGTCGCGGCCGCGGAAACGCAGCACCAGGCCGTCGAGGAAGCGCGCCAGCATCGCATCGGTGCAGGGGGCGAAACCGGGCTCGTCTTCCTTCTTCAGCCAGGCCTGTACCTGCGGCTTGTCGAGCGCGAACCCGGGGTCGGCCAGATGCGTGATCTCCACCACCTTGTCGTCGCTGAGGTCGAGCATGTAGCGGATGCTGCGCAGTACATCGTTGTGGATCATGACCATTCCGGAGCCCCGGCCTGTGGCCGGAAAGCGCATAGTCTACGGGGCCGGAGTGAAACAAGCCTTACACGCCGGCGCGGGTGCAGCACCCGGCCGGCGGCGCGGCGCGCGCTCAACTGCCGCGATAGGTGGAGTAGCCGTACGGCGAAAGCAACAACGGCACGTGGTAATGGCCGTCATCGGCGATGCCGAAGGCGATCGGTACCTGCTCCAGGAACGGCGGGTCGGCCAGCGGGGTGGCGAGGCTGCGCCAATAGGCGGCCACATCGAATTCGAGCCGATAGCGGCCCGGTGACAACGCCAGTGCCGCCAGCGCCGGGCAGCGTCCATCGGGATCGGTGACTGCCTCCAGCCGCAGCGTGTCGCCGGCGAACAGGCGCAGCGGCACGCCGGCGGCGGGACGGCCCAGGGCGGTATCCAGGACATGGGTGGACAGCGTGCTCATGCCACCGCCTGGGTGGGTTGCGGCCACTGGCCGACGAATTCCGGCTGGTCGTAGGCCAGGTAGGCGTCGACGATGGCCTGGCGGTCGTCCAGGAACAGCTGGTCGGCCACCGCGCGCGCCAGCCGCGGCAGTGCCACCTTCAGCCCGGACAGCGCCGCGGCCGAGGGGCCGTGGTTGATCAGCGCCGAATAGTTGAAGGCGAACAGCCCGTGCAGCAGCGCGGCATCCTCCGGCGTGCGCGGCAGCAGCTCGAACCCCGGCCCCAGGTAGGGATGGGCATCGAGCACCGGATTGGCCTGGCCCGGCGGCGGCTGGTAACGGTCGGCCCAGCAGGCGATGCGCCCGGACAGCGCGGCCAGCTCCGGGCGCAGCTGCGGGTCGGTGACCAGGCCGGTGGCGATGGCGAGGAAATCGAAGCGGTGTTCGCCCTGCGGAGTGCGTACCACCACCGCGCCATCGCGCTCGGCCACCTCCAGCCACGGCGCGCCCAGATGCAGCGCAAAGCCGGTGTGCGCGCAGGCGCGCTGGAAGGTGTCGTTGGTAGGCGGCTGGTTGTGCGCGAAGAAGCTGGACATCATGCGGTACTTGTCCGCATCGGGCAGCGTCAGGAACCGCGGAATGATGCCGGCCTGCTCCATGTGGCGGAACGGATTGATGCGCGGAAGCTCAGTGCGGCGCACGAACACCTCGGCACTGGCGACGCCTTGGTCCAGCGCGAAACAGGCATTGTCGAATGCGGAGGCGCCGCCGCCGAGGATGCCCACGCGCTTGCCGGCCAATGCGGCGAAGTCGATGTGGCCGGAGGTATGCGCGTAGCGATGCGCGGGCAGCGCGCGGCCGATCCAGTCGGGCACCACCCACTGTCCGCCGCCCTGGATGCCGGTGGCCAGGATCAGCTTGCGGGCCAGCAGCGGTGCCCCCATCGCCAGGTGCAGGCGATGGATGCCGGGTGCGATGTCCGGCTCCACCCGCACCAGCCGGGTGGCATTGCGCACCGGCAACCGCAGCACCGCGCGGTACCAGCGCAGATAGTCCATCCAACGGGCGCGTGGAATCTTGTCCAACGCGCCCCATGCGCCGCCGCCGTACTGCGCCTCCCACCAGGCGCGAAAGGTCAGCGATGGCACGCCCAGATCGATCGAGGTGATCTGCTTGGGCGTGCGCAGCGTCTGCATGCGCGCGTAGGTCACCCAGGGGCCTTCCTGGCCGGTGGGGTTCTCGTCGATGACCAGCACGTTGTGCACGCGCTCGCGCTGCAACGCGAAGGCCGCGCCCAGGCCGCTCTGGCCGGCGCCGACGATGATGGCGTCATAGACATGCCCGGCCGGATGCACGCGCGGTTGCACCCAGGCATCGCCGCCGTGGGCCAGACGTTGCAGGTCGCGGGCGAGGTCGCGTTCGAGGTGGGCCAGGCTCATGGCAATGCCTCCAGGCGCAGGTGCACGATCTTGCCGATTTCGGCGAGGGCAGTGGCGATCTCGTCGCGGCGCGTCGCATCCAGGCGGCGTTCCAGCTCGGCCAGGATGCCGGCCTTGTCGTGCAGCCGCACGCAGATCACGAACGGAAATCCGAACCGGTGCCGATAGGCCTGGTTGAGCGCGTGGAAGCGCTTGAATTCGGCTTCGCTGAGTCGGTCCAACCCGACCGAGGCCTGCTCGGCGGCCGAGGCGGCAGTGAGCGTGCGGTCGAGCGCCGCCTTGCCGGCCAGCTCCGGATGCGCGCGGATCAGCGCGACCTGCTCGTCCTGCGATGCGTCATGCACCACCTGCATCAAGCCGCGATACACATCATCGAACGGGCGACGCCGCGCGGCGCGCTCCACCACCCACGGCGAATGCTCGAACAGCTCGCGGTAGCGCGCCACGAAGGCGGCGTCGTCCAGTACGGGATCGTCGCTCACGCTCATGCGTGATTCCCCTGCAGCGAGACATGCGCGGCCACCACCTTCCAGCCATCGGCAAAGCGCACCCAGCTCTGGCTCTGGCGGCCGCGCGCGCTGCTGCCTTCGCGCAGGAATTCGGCATGCGTGGTGGCCAGATCCTGGCCGAAGCTATGTACTTCGATATGCGTAAGCCTGCGCTGCGGCGAGCCGCCACGGCCGATGCGAAACGCGCGGATCGCCTCGATGCCGTACAGCACCTCGCCCACGCCATAACGCACGGTGCTTGGTGCGGCATGAAACAGCGCATCCATCGCGGCGATGTCGTCGCGCATCAAGGCGTCCTCGTAGGCGTGGAAGGCGGCGCTCACCTGTGCGATGACCTCGGGCAGATCGATCTGCGCTGTATCGATGCTCATGCCGGATGCACCTGCAGCCAATGGCGCGCGATATCGATGCGTCGCGCCACCCACGCATCGCCGCTGGCCAGCACGTGATCGACGAAGCGCGCCAGCGCCGCGGCACGCGCCGGCTTGCCGGCGATGCGCCCGTGCAGGCCGATCGAGAGCATGCGCCCGCCTTCGCTGCGCAGCTGCTCGAAGCCATCGCGCAGATAGCGGAAGAACGGCTCGCCATCGGCAAACCCGTTATAGGCGACGAATTTCATGTCGTTGGCATCCAGCGTGTACGGCACGATCAACTGCGCGCGGCCGTGGCGGTGGTCGTAATACGGCACGTCGTCGGCATAGCTGTCGGCGTCGTAGACAAAGCCACCTTCCTCGGCGATCAGGCGCGCGGTATTGGGGCTGGTGCGTCCCTGGTACCAGCCCAGCGGGCGACTGCCGGTGACGCGGGTGTGCACCGCGATGGCGCGGGCGATATGCGCGCGTTCGGTGGCTTCATCGACACGCTGGTAGTCGATCCAGCGCAGGCCGTGACTGGCGATCTCCCAGTCGGCGGCCTGCATGGCGGCAACGGCGTCGGGATTGCTAGCCAGCGCGTTCGCAACGCCGAACACGGTCACCGGCACGCCGCGCGCGGCGAACAACCGGTGCAACCGCCAGAACCCGGCGCGGCTGCCGTATTCGTACAGGCTTTCCATCGCCATGGCACGGGCGCCGGGCTGCGCTTGCGCGCCGACCATTTCCGACAGGAACGCCTCCGAGCCGGCATCGCCATTGAGCACGCAGTTCTCGGCGCCCTCTTCGTAGTTGATGACGAACTGCACGGCAATCCGCGCGCCACCGGGCCAATGCGCCGCAGGCGGCGTGGCACCGTAGCCGACCAGGTCGCGCGCGGTGCTCATGCCACAGGCTCCGCGTGCCAGGCCGCCAGCGCGGACTCCACGGCCAGGCCCGGGGTGCAGGTGTAGCCTTCGGCACGCAGCACGGCTTCCAGCGCGGCAAGGGTGATCAGCACCTTGTGCTTCATCGCGTTGTAGCCCATCGCGCCGATGCGCCAGATACGCCCCTGCAGCGGGCCGAACGCGGTGCCGATCTCGATCTCGAAATCCTCGCGCATGCGCCGACGCACCGCGTCGTTGTCGATGCCCGGCGGAATCACCACGCCGGTGACGTTGGTCATGCGGTGCGCATCGCTGCCGAACACCTCCAGCCCCATCGCGCGCACGCCGGCGCTCACCGCGCGGCCGGCGGCGGCGTGGCGGGCGAAGCGCGCGGGCAGGCCTTCCTGCAACGCGACGCGTGCGCATTCGCGCGCGCCGTACAGCATGGTGGTGGCTTCAGTGTGGTGGTTGAGGCGCTTGTCCGACCAGTAATCCATGATCATCGCCAGGTCGAAATAATTGGAGGCGATGCGCGGACCGCTGCCATTGGCGATGTCGGCGCGCGCGATGCCGCGCTCGACATGGCGGCGCGCAAAGATCGCCTCGGCCGCGCGTTCGGACACGGTGATCGGCGCCGAGCCGGAGGGGCCGCCCAGGCATTTCTGCAAGCCGCCGGTGACCACGTCCACGCCCCAGCGGTCGCTGGCGATCTCCATGCCGCCGAGGGTGGCGGTGGCATCCACGTAACTCAGCGCCCCGGCCGCGCGGCACAGCGCACCCAGGCCGTCGAGCGGCTGCGCCATGGTGGTGGAGGTGTCGCCGTGCACGGTGGCCACCAGCGTGGGTGCCACGCGTTCGATCGCCTCGGCAATGGCCGCCAGCGGCACCACCTCGCCCCAGGGCGCATCCACGCTGTGTACCTGCGCGCCAAGGCGCTGCAGGATTTCGGTGAGCAACAGGCCGAAGCGGCCGAAGTTGATCACCAGCACGCGGTCGCCGGGTTGCACCAGCGACACCAGCGCCGCTTCGATGCCGGCGCGCGCGGTGCCGTCGACCAGGAACGTCCAGCGATTGTCCGTGCCGAACAACGGCCGGTACAACGCCATCACCTCGTTCATGTAGCTGGTCATCTCCGGGTCGAACTGCCCCAGCAGGTCGGCCGCCATCGCGCGCAGCACCCGCGGATGCGCATTGACCGGGCCGGGGCCCATCAGCAGCCGCTGCGGCGGGTCGAGTTCGGCGAAGGTGTGCAGGTGACGCAGGTCAGGTGACAAGGGGCGCTCCCAGGTGATCGATGAAGTGGCGCATGACCGCCAGCGCGACCTCGGCGTCGGCCGGGTCGACGTGTTCGTCCGGATGATGGCTGACGCCGCCGGCGCAGCGCACGAACAGCATGGCCGTCGGGCAGAGCGCGGCCATCGTCATCGCATCGTGGCCGGCGCCGGAGACCAACCGCCGTGGGGCGATGCCTTGCGCGGCGACGGCGTGTTCGAGCCGGGTCATCAGCGCTGGTGCGCAGGGGCTGGCGGCCAGGGTTTGCAGTGGGTCGATGGCGATCGCAATGCCGCGTTCGCTGCCGATGCGCGCCAGTGCGTGCTCGATCGCGCGCACCGCGGCATCGCGGGTGGCGTCGTCGCCGGCGCGCACGTCCAGCGTGCAGTCCACGCGGCCGGGCACCACGTTGACCGCGCCGGGGGCGAGCTGCAGTCTGCCGACGGTGGCCACCAGACCGTTGCTGCCATCGCGGGCGATGCGTTCGATCGCCAGCACTGCGTCGGCCGCGGCGCCTAAGGCATCGCGACGCAGCGCCATCGTGGTGGTACCGGCATGCCCGGCGCGGCCGTCGAAGCGCAGCGCAAAACGCCGTTGTGCGGCGATCGCAGTGACGATACCCACCGGCAGGCCTTCGGCTTCGAGCACCGGGCCTTGTTCGATATGCGTTTCCAGATACGCCAGCACGCTGCCGGGCGCGCGTGCAGCGTGGTGGATCTGCGCGATGTCCAGGTCCCATTGTGCCAACGCGCTGGCGACATCGATGCCGGCCGCGTCGCTCAGCGCCAGTGCGGCCGGGTCGAGCGTGCCGGCCACCGCGCGGCTGCAGACCATGGAGGCGGGAAAGCGCGAGCCTTCCTCGTCGCCGAAGGCGATCACGTCGATGGCGAATGGCAGCCGCCGCCCCTGCGCATGCAGCGCAGCGACGCATTCGATACCGAGCAAGATGCCCAGCGGACCGTCGTAGCGGCCGGCATCGCGCACGCTGTCCAGGTGGCTGCCGATCAGCAGCGCTGGCGCGTCGGCGTGCGTGCCTTCGTACCGCCCGATCAGGTTGGCGGCCGCATCCAGCCGCACTTGCATGCCGGCCTGGCGCATCCACTCGCCTACCTGCGCCACCGCAGCGCGATGGGCCGGGCTGAGCCAGGCACGGAACAGACCACCGGGCGTGTCGCTGAAAGGAGCCACGCCCAGCTGGTCGCAACGCGCCACTGCACGCGCGCCGCCGGGGCGGTCAAGGTCAGCGGCGGACGAGGCAAGCGGACTAGCGAGCATGGAGGGGACCGGCAGGGGCTGCAAGGGCGACGGAGGAGGCTGGCAGCAGGCAGAAGAAGGATGTTTCGACTATAGGGAGCCGGTCCTGTCGCCATCAAAGAGTTTTTTCGCTGGCTCCGGTTGCAAAAAATGCAACGCAGCTGGATGAGCGCCACTGCGTGACGCGCCGGATGTGACCTCGGTGAGAAAGAGGCCTGCGTCGGGGGGGGGGGGGACGCGCTGGCCACACCATGTCGGCCTGGGGCGGCCGGCATGCCGATGCCGATGCAGCGTTACGTCCCTTGGGCTGGAGGCGCCTCGCCGAGGTTCTAAGGCAATGCGTCGACGCCCGCGTCGACGAAGCCGCGCACCTTGGAGCAGCCGCGACGTCCTTCCACATGCACCACATGCACCGGTTCCGGCGCGATTTGGAAGTCTTCGCGCTGGAAACCCATGCGGCCGAGATTGCGCAGATCATCGGCGCGTTCCTGCCGCGCGCGCTGCAGACGGCGACCTGAGTCGCCGGCATCGGGTCGGGGGATGCATTCACGAGGCGGGCCGCCGTCATGCTGGCCGTGCGTGGAAGGCAATGACAAGCGGCTCCAGCCAGGCCACCGGTGGCCGTAGCGCCCGCCGGCCGATCCTGCAAACGGCCGGGCTGCGCGATCAGCGGCGACCCGCGCGCCTGCCAGACCTAATCGGCAGACAGCGAGCCCAGCGTGAAGCCGGACACCGCGTTGACCTTGCCGCGCCACAGCACGCCACGGTTGCTTGGCAGCGGCTGGCCGCCGGGTGAGAAGCAACGCGATTCGATCAGGTGGATGAACTGCGGCGGCGTGCTGCCTTGCTGCGCATCGTCTTCGGTGTCGTAGATGCTGGCATGGCTGGCGAATGCAAGACGCACGTCTTCCTTCTCTTCGTCGCTACCGGGAAACGCCGCAGAAAATTCCTGTGCAAAGGCTTCGAAGTACTGCTTGCCGCTCACCAGCTGGCCCGAGACGATCACGCCTTCCACGAACAGGGTAATGCCGAACTGCGTATTCGAAGTGTTGGCAATGCCGACCAGCTTCTGCAGATACCAATCCACGCTCTGGCCGTCGAATGCCAGCTTGACGTCTTCCAGCGACGGTTGATGTTGTTCCTGGTCTGTCATGGTGCTCTCCTCTAAGTGGATTCGGCGACGCGTCATGCGCATGGCGGATCTGGATCACTGACCATGCGTGCGCAAGCATGGCACACGTCCTCGCGCAGTGACTGCGGCCGGGTTCGCTCCGGCCGTGGCCAAAGCACCGTGTTGTGATGCATGAACACCTGTGCCGTCTGCACGCGGCCCCGCGTTGGCGTGGCACGGCCGCGGTGGTCGCCCGCCGCCTGCGGTGCTCACCAGCCTGCAACCACGCCGTCCGAGCGCGGGTCGCTGGCGCCGCTGATCACGCCATCGGCCTGCCGCACCAGTGCACCGGCGTGCCCCATCACCGCCGTGTAGGCAGGCAGCAGTTCCACCGCATGCCCGGCCTCGCGCAGGGCCTGCACCAGCGCTGGATCGAAGCGGTCTTCCAGCTTCAGCGTGGTGCTGTCCTGGCCCCAGGTACGGCCGAGCAGCCAGCGCGGCGCCGTGATCGCCTGCTGCAGCGGCATGCCGAAGCGGGCGTAACGCGAAAACAGCGCGGCCTGGGTCTGTGGCTGGCCTTCGCCGCCCATGGTGCCGTAGGCCATGACGCGGCCATCGTCGAAGGTGGCCAGTGCCGGGTTGAGGGTGTGGAAGGGTTTGCGCCCCGGGGCGAGCGCGTTCCAGCCGTCTGCCGCCAGGCGGAAGCTGCAGCCGCGGTTCTGCCAGGTGATGCCGGTGCGCGGCAGCACCAGGCCGCAGCCGAACTCGAAATAGGTGGACTGGATGCAGCTGACCGCACGCCCAGCGGCGTCGATGGCGCCGAACCAGACGGTGTCGCCTGCCTGCGAGGGTTGCGGCCAGGGCAGGGCGCGGCTCATGTCGATGCGTGCGGCCAGGGCGTCGAGCGCGGCGCTGTCGTCCAGCAATGCCTGTGCATCCAGCGTCATCCACGCCGGGTCGCCGATATGCGCATCGCGGATCAGGAAGGCCTGCTTGGTGGCTTCGATCAAGCCGTGCACATGCGCAAGGCTGTCGGCCTGGGTCACCTGCAGGCGGTCGAACAACGCCAGGATCAGCAGCGAGGCCAGGCCCTGGGTGGGTGGGGCGTGGTTGTAGACGCGTGCACCGGCAATGCCCACCGACAACGGCACGCTGCGATCGGCGCGGTGCGCGGCCAGGTCGTCGGCATGCAGTGGGCTGCCGAGCGCATGCAGGTCGGCGGCGATGTCGGCGGCCAGTGCACCGCGATAGAAGCTGTCCAGGCCGGCGTCGGCCAGCCGCTGCAGGGTGTGTGCCAGCTGCGGTTGCTGCAGCAGCGCGCCCTCGCGCAGGGGCACGCCGTGGGGTTCGAAGATGCGTGCGTAGGCGCCGGGCTGGCAGCGCAGCTCGGCGCCCTTGCTGGCCGCGATCTGCGCGCCGCCGGCAGTGACCGGCACACCGGCGCCGGCGTGATGGATGGCATCGGCGAGCAGGCGCTGCAGCGGCAGCCGGCCATCGGCCCGTTGCAGCGCCAATGCCCAGCCGGAGACGGTTCCGGCCACGGTATTGGCCGCACCCGGGCCGCGCCACGGGATGCCGGCCCGGCCGGCGTAGAAGCCCAGGGTCGCTGCGCGCGCGGCGCGGCCGCAGGCATCGATGGCGTGGACGTGGCCATCCGGCTCGCGGATCAGCCAGAAGCCGTCGCCGCCGATGCCGGTCATGTGCGGGTACACCACGGCCAGGCAGGCGGCGGTGGCAACGGCCGCTTCGATGGCGGTGCCGCCGTCGCGCAACACATCGCGGCCGGCCTGTGCGGCCAGGTGATGCGGGGCCACCACCATGCCGCGGCAGGCGCGCAAGGTCTGCAGCATCACTGGCCCTCCGCAGGGGGGCTGAAGGCCAGGTGTCCATCGCGTTCGAGCTGCGCGGCGAGGGCGAACAGGCGGTCTTCGCGGCCGGGCGCGGCGATCAGCTGCACGCCCAACGGCAGGCGCCCCGGCCGCGGCAGCGGCGCGGCCAGCACCGGGCACCCGGCCAGGCCGAGCGGCTGGGTGAAGATGCCCAGGTTGGCGCGTGCCGAGACAGGCAGGCCATCGATCTGGATGGTGTCCTGATCGATGCGCGGCGCCACGCACGGCGTGGCAGGGGCGATCAGCACGTCCACCTCGTCCCACAGCGCCCGCATCGCGGTGGCGAACCAGCGCGCGAACGCCTGCGCATCGGCCACTGCGCTGGCCGGCAGCTGCAACCCGGCCAGCAGGCGGTCGCGCGTGGCCGGGTCGAACTGCTCGGCCTGCGTCCCCAGGGCGGCGCGATGGCGGTGGCCACCTTCGGCGGCGGTCAGCACGAAGGCCGCCGCGCGGGCACGCTCGGCTTCCGGCAACTGGATCGCCGCGGTGCTGTTGCAGGCCTGCATCAGCGCGCCCAGGCCGGCCTCCAGCTCGGGATCGAGATTGTGCTGGAACCAGCCGCCAAGCCGGGCGATGCGCAGCGTGTCGGCAGTGCAGGCTGCAACTGGCTGCCCGAGCATCACTTCGTGCACGCGGCGCAGATCGGCCACGCAGGTCGCGAATGGCCCCACCACGTCCAGCGCATCGACGAAGGGAAACACGCCCTCCAGCGGAATTGCGCCATGCGTCGGGCGCAGGCCATACACGCCGCATAGCGCGGCGGGCACGCGGATCGAGCCGTTGGTGTCCGAGCCCAGCGCGAACGGCACCAGCCCCGCCGCCACCGCCGCCGCCGAGCCACCCGACGAGCCGCCGGCCAGATGCTGGGGGTCGTGCGGGTTGGCGGTGGTGCCGTAGTGCGCGTTGACGGTGGCAAACCCGTAGGCGAATTCGTCCATGTTGGCGGTGCCGACCAGTACCGCACCGGCATCGCTCAGGCGTTGCACCACCGCCGCATCGCGATGGGCCGGCGCGCAGTGCGCGCGTACCGCCGCGCCGGCGGTGGTGACCTGGCCGGCGACATCGAACAGGTCCTTGACCACGAACGGCACGCCCGCCAGCGCACCGCCATCGCTGCCACCGGTCAGCGCCGCCTGCACGCGCGCGGCATCGGCGGCGGCGCGCGCCGGCAGCAGGCGGGTGATCGCACACAGGCGGTCGTTGGCCTGGTGGATGCGCGCCAGGGTCTGGGTGGCCAGGCGCGCGGCTTGCGCGTGCTGGCTGCGCGTTTTGGCGACGATGGCCGCGATCTGGCCCCGCGGGCCAGCCGTGTCATGGGTGGCGGCGCGCGGTGGGGTGAAGCTGGCCAACACGTGCGCATGGCCGCGCAGGATGTCGGTATTGCGATCGATGCCGGCTTGCCACTGCGCTGGGAGTTGCATGGGTCACCTTGGGGTTGCTGGTGCTGGTGCGGGTGCGGGTGCGGGTCGGGCCCCTCTCCCGCCGGGAGAGGGGTTGGGGTGAGGGTGCCCCGGGAGCTGGAGGTGTGTCAGCGGCTCATGTCGCTGGCTCGTTGGCGTACTCAGCGGGCACCGCATTTTTATCGGCTGGCGTCCCCTCATCCGCCCTTCGGGCACCTTCTCCCGGCGGGAGAAGGGGGAGCGGCAACCCGACTGCTGGCGGCTGCGGCGCAGTGAGGCGGTCGATCAACATCTGCTCGAATGCCTGCACATCCACCGCATGCACCACGCGTTGCGCCTGCTCGCCCAGCCCCGGCTGATAGCCCGGTGCCCATGACAGGATGTCGCCATAGCCCGCGTCGAAGGCAGTGTTGGTGTCCACATACAGCGTCTCCACCTGCGTGGCCAACTCCGGCCGCAGCCACACCGCCGTGGCCAGCTCATCCCACATCGGAAAGCCCGGCTCGCGTCGGCGCAGTGCATGCCCGATCGCCGTGTCGGCGGCGCTCATGCGCGCGAGCAGGTGCGGGGTGAGTTCGGTGGCGGTGGAAGGGTCCACCGGCACCATGGTGATCTTGCGCCACGGGGCATGCATGACGATGCGGGCGGCTTCCGGATCCCAGCGGATATTGAATTCGCGGCGCGGCGAATTGACGAACTCGCGCGCGAATTGCCGTGCGCTCACGCTGTTGCGCTGCTGCCGCGGATTGAGGCTGCCGCCCATGTAGACCAGTTCGCGCGCGAGTGTGGCGAACGCCGGGTCCAGCGATTGCGCCAGCGCCAGATTGGTCAGCGGGCCGGTGGCGATGATGCTCACCTCGCCCGGGTACTGGCGCACCATGCGCAGCATGAACAACGCGGCCGGCTCGTCGGCCGGGCGCACCACGCTGGGATTGCCCAGCGCCAGGTCGGGCACCACGTCGTGCGCGTGGTAGCGCGGCGCGCTCTGCACGGTGTCGCCATCCACCCACTGCCGCGTCCACGCACCCTTCCACACCAGCTTGCCGTACAGCGCTTCCCAGCGCTCGGTGGCGGCCTCGCTGTTGAGCAGCGGATGCACCGGGCCCGGCAGCACCGGAATCTGCGGATGGCCGGCCAGTTCCAGCAGGCGGCAGGTATGCGCCAGCACTTCGTCGCGCCAGATATTGCCGCTCACCGCGCTGATGCCCAGCACCTCGACCTCGGGCGATTGCAGTAATAGCAGCTGCGCGGGCGTGAAGCCATCGATATCGTCTTCGAGGATGACGCGGCGTCTGGATGCGGTGGCGTTCGGGTCGGTCATTGCGTTTCGGTCGTGGAGGTGGAATGGAGTGCAGCGGAGATGGAGCGGACGTTGCATGAGCAGGCGCGTGCCTGCGCGCGGCGTAGCGTTGGCGGTGAAGCCTGTTCGCGCATGGGCGCGCTCCCGAGTGACGGGGGTGATGCCGCAGGCATTAACTGCGCTGCGCCAGCAGCGAGCGCTCGTACTGCGCCAGGTCGGTTTCCAGCTGCCATTGCAGCCGCGCCTTCTCGCTGGCCTGGCGAAAGGCACGGCAGTCGGCATCGTCTGCCTCGCGTTGCAATGCGTCGTGGCAGGACTGGACGCCGCTGCCATCGGCAGTCCACAGGCTGGCACCTGGCAGGAAACCATACGTCAGCCCGTTGCGCGCCAGTTGCTTGAGCGTGGGGTAATCGATGCCCTGTTCCTGCATGGCGCGTTGGTATTCGTGGGTCATGTCGGCACGCGACACGCCGGCATCGTCGGTGGACAGCACCACCGGCACGCCTGCGCGCAGGTACATCGCAAGCGGATGGTGCGCGCCCTTGACGCCCAGAATCACGTCGTTGCTGGTCAGGTTGATTTCCACCGCCACATGGTGCTCGCGCATGCGCGCCAGCAGCCCGCTGGCATCGTCCTCGTAGGGCAGGTCCACGCCGTGGCCGATACGGCGTGCGCCGGCATCCACGGCCTGGCGGATATGCGAACGCAGCTGCGCCGGCGGTACCAGGCCCAGGGTCAGTTCGCCTGCATGCAGCGACAGCGCAACGCCTGGATAGCGCGTGGCGAAGAAGCGGAACATCGCCATATGCCGCGTGTAGTCGGCCAGCGCCACCGGGTTGTCTTCGGGCGCGACGATATTCACCGCCACCGCACGGCTGCCGCCGGCGGCCACCAGCGCATGGGCCAGCGCCATCTGCCCGAACACCGCCGGGGGCGGCAGCACGCGCAGCACATACGGCACATAGCGATAGGTGACCCGGCAGCCGGGGCGCGCATCGGCCTGGTCGCAGCGCAGCACGCGGCGAACCTGCGCATCGATATCGGCCAGCGCCGCCTGTGCGGCCTGCACCAGCGGCGGCAACGCCTGCTGCAGGGCGGCCAGGTTGGCACTGTCGTCATCGCCTCGCCAGGGCAGCGCCTGCATGCGCTGCGCGGCCTGATCCATCTGCGGCGGATTGGCGATGATTTCCACGTAAGGCACGCGGTCGCGCGCGGCCTGGTCGAGCACCGCGGCCACCGTATCGGCCACGCGTGTGCGCACCACCGCATCGAACTTGCCGAAGCTGCCGAAGAACTGGCCGTGCCCGGTGGGCTGCGCGGCAGTGGGCAGGAACCTGCGCATCGACAAGGCATCCACCACCCGCCCGTACAACGCTGCATTGCGTGCGGCCAGGCCGCTGGCCGGCTCCTGCCCCTTGCCGCATGGCGGCGCGCGCAGGCTCAGGTCATCCAGTTGCACGCAGGCGCCGTCTTCGCTGGCCCACTGCAGATAGTCCTCGGCATACACCGAACCGGACAGGTGGTTGTGCAGGTCGCCGCCCTTGGGCATGGCCTGCAGCCAAGCGCGCAGCTGTGCAGGTTGCGCGGCGGCAGCGTGGAACAGCTGCGCCACCTGTTGCTCGCGCTGCTGCGCTGGCGCTTGCGCAGGACGTGCAAGCGCCACGCTCGGCAACACCGCGCACAAAGACAGGATCAGGTAGCGATGAAGACGTGGCATGCGGTGAGCTCTGAGCAAAAAGTAGTGGCGTCATGGAGCTGCAGTGCGTGATGCAGCGTGCCGTGCAGTGTCGCGCGCGGCCGGGAATTAGCGCGATGCAAGCGGCCGGGTGCGTTCCTCATTCCAGCGCATGGCGCAGCACGAACAAGCCGGCGATCGCCCAGGTGGCCGGGTGCACGCCGCGCCAGCGGCCGCTGCCGAGCTTGAGCGCCGCGTAGGTGATGAAGCCCAGTGCCAGACCGGTGGCGATGGAGTAGGTGAGCGGCATGGCGAGCATGCAGATCGCCGCCGGTAACGCTTCGCTGACATCGTCCCATTGGATCTGGATGCACTCGCGCAGCATCACCGAGGCCAGATAGATCAGTGCCGGCGCGGTTGCGTATGCCGGCACCATGGCCGCCAATGGCGAGAACAGCAGCGCCAGCAGGAACAAGGCGGCGACCACCAGCGCGGTCAGGCCGGTGCGCCCACCCACCTGCACGCCGGCTGCGCTTTCCACGTAGGCGGTGGTACTGGAGGTGCCGAGCAACGAACCGGCCAGGATGGCGGTGCTGTCGGCCAGCAGGGCGCGGTCGAACTGCTGGCGCTGCGCCTGCGTGCGCAGCAGGCCGGCGCGTTGTGCCACGCCCATCAAGGTGCCGGTGGCATCGAACATCTCCACCAGCACGAACACCAGCACCACATGCAGCACCGCCGCAAGCGCACCGCTGCCGCCGTGGCCATGCAGCGCGCCGGCAATATCCAGCTGCAGCAGCGTTGGCGCCAGGCTTGGCGGCAGCGACAGCACGCCCTGGTAGCGCACCAGGCCCAGCGCCAGCGCCGCGCTGGTGACGGCCAGGATGCCGAGCAACATCGCCCCCCGCACGCGGCGCAGGTCCAGCACGCCGATCAACAGCAGGCCAGCCAATGCCAGCAGCGGTTCGGGCCGATGCAGGTCGCCCAGGGTCAGCAGCGTTTGCGGATGCGCCACCACCAGCCCGGCCTTTTGCAGGCCGATCAGGGCCAGAAACAGGCCGATGCCGGCCGCGATCGCGCTGCGCAACGTGCCCGGAATGCCGTCCACCAGCCAGCGCCGCGCGCCGGTGACGGTCAGCAGCAGGAACAGGCAGCCGGAGACGAACACCAGCCCCAGCGTCTGTTGCCAGCTGTAACCCAGCGTGCCCACCACGGTGAAGGCGAAGAACGCATTCAGGCCCATGCCCGGCGCCATGCCGATCGGGTAGTTGGCCAGCACCCCCATCAGCAGCGAGCCCAGCGCCGCGGCCAGGCAGGTCGCCACGAACACCGCGCCATGGTCCATGCCGGTGGTGGCCAGGATGTCGGGGTTGACGAAGAGGATGTACGCCATCGTCAGGAAGGTGGTGGCACCAGCCAGCAGTTCGGTGCGCGGCGTGCTGCCGTTGGCGGCCAGCGCGAATCCGGGCCAGCGCATCAGCGTGCGGCCTCACGACGGAACAGGGGAATCACACGGCAGGCAGGCATCGGCAAGGCTCTCTTCAACACAGGGCATCCAGCGCGCGGCCCGTGGATGCGGGCTGCCCATCTTGCCTGGTGCGTGCGGATTTGCCAGCGCCGTGATCCATTGCAGCACGTGATCGCCGTCGTGCATCGGGATGGCCGGTGCCGGGAATCGCTGCGTGGCCTGCCGGGATCCGTGCAGCGCCTGCGCTGCGCGCACGATGCTGCAGGCTCAAAGATCCAGCACCAGGCGCGGCGAGCGGCTGCGCGAGCAGCACAGGGTGATCTGCGCATTGCTGGCGCGCTCGGCATCGCTGAGCACGCTGTCGCGGTGATCGGGGACACCGGCGATCACACCGGTCAGGCAGGCCCCGCACATGCCCTGCTCGCACGAGAGCGGCACCTCGATCCCGGCATCCAGCAGGGCGCTGGCAATGCTGCAATCGGCCGGCACCTGCAGCACGCGGCCGCTGGCGGCCAGCTCCACTTCGAAGGCGTGATCGGCATCGTGTGCAAGCCCCGGGTCGGCGGCGGCAAAGTGCTCGCGGTGCACCTGCGCCGCGCGCCAGCCATGGGTCTTGGCAAGCTGCGTGAAGTGGTCCATGAACGCCGCCGGCCCGCACAGATACAGTTGGTCGTGCGCGCGCGCCTGTCCGAGTTCCTCGGGCACATGCACGCGCGGGCTCTGCCCGCCATCGCTCAGGTGCAGGTGCACCTGGCCGTGCAGAAAGCCTTGCTGCAGCCGCTGCCCGAAGGCCACATCGGTATGCCGGCGCACGTAGTAATGCAGCACGAACGGCTCGCCGCGCGCTTCCAGCGCCTCGGCCATCGACAGCAGCGGGGTGATGCCGATGCCGGCCGCCAGCAGCACATGCCGTTCGCCCGGATGCAGTGGGAACAGGTTGCGCGGGCTGGAGATCCGCAGGCGGTCGCCGGGGCTGAGCTGTTCGCACAGGTGCCGCGAGCCGCCGCGCGAGGCATCGGCCAATTTGACGCACAGCACATAGTGATCGCGCACATGCGGCGCGCTGGCGATCGAATACTGGCGGATCAAGCCATCGGGCAAGTGCAGGTCCACATGCGCGCCTGCCTCGAAGGCAGGCAATTCCGTGCCGACCGGTTCCAGCCGGATCGCGCGTTGGCGATGGCCTTGATCGACGACGTCGGCAACACGCACTTCATGCAGGCTCATGGCGCGCTCCTTGGCGATCAACGCAGGAAGAAATCGCTATAGCCCTGGCTGCGCAGGCCACGGCGATAGGCGATCGAACTGCGGTCGGCCGGGATATGCACCTCCAGCAGCGGGTCCAGCGGCAGGTATTCGGGGCGCTGCGCTTCCACCATGGCGCGGTCTTCCTCGAACACGCGCAGGTTGAAGGCATGCACGTCCTCCACCGGCAGATGGGTGTCGAAGTTGCGCGCGATCGGCACCAGCAGCCGGGTCTTGTGCTTGGACACCGGGCTTGCGGCATTCATGATCACCAATCGCTTGCCCGGCACCGGAAAATGGATGGTGAGCGTGGCGGTGAACGGCAGATGCACCTCGAAATGACGCAGCCACTGGAAGCTGGGGTCCACGTCCGGCAGCGGCATGTCCACCGAATAATTGGCCACGCTGCTGAGGTAATCGGCATTGAAACCGGTGGGCGTTTCGGTGGTGGTGTAGGCCGGCACTTCGCGCTTGTCCGGCTGGGCGAACGTGGCGGTGTGCACGAAGGCGAAATGCGCCACGTCGATGAAGCCTTCCAGCTGCCGTGCGGCGCTGCCGGCGATGTCGAAGGCCGGGCACACGATCTGCTGAAAGCCATCCTCGTCCCAACCCGGCATCGGCGGAATCTGCACCTCGGCCTCGTTCACCCCGGCGGGTTTGGCCAGGCACACCCAGATCAGGCCGTAGCGCTCGGCCACCGCATAGGTGTGCAGGCGCATCTTGGCCGGGATGTTCTGCGTGGGGCTGGCCGGAATGTGATTGCAACGCCCGCCCGCGCCGAAGCGCAGGCCGTGGTAGGCGCACACCACGCCGCCGCCATCGGCCGTGCCCATGCTCAGCGGCACGCCGCGGTGCGGGCAGACATCGCGCGCGGCCACCAGTTCCTCGCCCAGCCGGTACAGCACCAGCGGCTCGTCCAGCAGGGTGGCCTTGAACGGCGCCTGCCCCACCTCGCTGCTCAGCGCCACCGCGTGCCAGTGCTGGGCCAGGCGCTGCCAATCGGCGGCCTCGAAGGTGCAGTGCAGCGGCAGGGCGGGGACGGCGACATCCATGGGGCGGTCTCTGGCGTAGGGCGGGGAGCGGTGCCGGATTGACTCTAGGAAGCCGGGGGTGTGTGATCAAACATCGTTTTTCCGCCAAGCCATTGCAAAAAATGCAACGGCAACCGAGCTAAGCCCCATGCTGACCTTCTCCCGCTTCACCCGCTACTTCATCGAAGTGGCCCGCTGCGGCAGCATCCGCAAGGCCTCCGAGGTGCTGCACGTATCGGCCTCGGCGATCGACCGGCAGATCCTCAAAGCCGAGGAGGAGCTGGGCGCGCAGCTGTTCGAGCGCCTGCCCGGCCGGCTGCGGCTCACGGCTGCCGGCGAGCTGTTGCTGGTGGACGTGCGCGGCTGGGAGAAGGCCTACGCCCGTACCCTGGAGCGCTTCGACGAGCTCAAGGGGCTGCGCCGCGGGCACGTGGAGATCGCCATGATCGATGCGCTCAGCGAGGGCGTGGTGCCGGCGGCAGTGGCCGCGCTGGTGCAGGAGTATCCCGGCATCACCTTCAACCTGTCCACCGCGCGCAACCAGCGGGTGATGGAGATGGTGACCTCGGCGGACGTGGACATCGGCCTGCTGCTGGACCCGGTGAGCAGCGTGGACCTGGAGGTGCGCGCGTTTGCGGATATCCCGCTTGGCATTGCGATGCCGGTCGGCCACCCGCTCAGCACCCGCACCGAGCTACAGCTCAGCGAGACGCTGGAACACCGCCTGCTGCTGCCGGCCGCGCCGCTGATCGTGGGCGAGCATGCCAAGGTGCTGTACCAGCGCCAGCACATCGACGTGAAGCGGCTCACCCACTGCAACGACGTGCGCACCCTGCGCGGACTGGTGCGCGCCGGTGCCGGCGTGGGGCTGATGTCGTGGCTGGACGCTGCGCCGGACGTGGCCGACGGGCGGCTGGCCTTCGTGCCGTTCCGCCAGCACCTGACCAAGCCGATGACGCTGGCGCTGTGCGTGGCCCCGCAACGGCAACTCTCGCGCTCGGCGCAGCTGGCGATCCAGGCACTGGCGGCAAAGATCGATGCGATGACGGTGCCGGTGGTGGGGTGAGTGTGGTGCGCAGGCGGCCCTCACCCCTGCCCCTCTCCCGTAGGCGGGAGAGGGGAAAGGCAACGCACTCGCTGCACGCCGATGACAGTGCGTGGCCCCGCAACGGCAACTCTCGCGCTCGGCGCAGCTGGCGATCCAGGCACTGGCGGCGAAGATCGATGCGATGGCGGCGCCGGCGGTGGGGTGAGCGTGGTGCGCAAGCGGCCCTCACCCCTGCCCCTCTCCCGCAGGCGGGAGAGGGGAAAGGCAACGCACTCGCTGCACGCCGATGACGCTGGCGCTGTGCGTGGCCCCGCAACGGCAGCTCTCGCGCTCGGCGCAGCTGGCGATCCAGGCGCCGGCGGCAAAGATCGATGCGATGACGGTGCCTGTGGTGGGGTGAGTATGGTGCGCAGGCGGCCCTCACCCCTGCCCCTCTCCCGCAGGCGGGAGAGGGGAAAGGCCGTGCGCTCGTGCAGGCCGATGGCATGCAGGTACCACTGACCGCATGCCGACCCCGTTGCTGATCTCCCTTCTCCCGCCTGCGGGAGAAGGTGCCCGCAGGGCGGATGAGGGCAACGTGCACCCAGTGAGGGCAACGTCCACCCAGTACAATCACACCTGCTCTTTCAAGCCACACCGCACCATGCAGTTGATCGATATCGGCGCCAACCTGACCCACGACTCTTTCGACCGCGATCGCGATGCGGTGCTGCAACGCGCCCGCGACGCAGGGGTGTCACAGCTGGTGATCACCGGCGCCAGCCGCGAGCATTCGCCGCTGGCCCTGCAACTGGCGCAACAACACCCCGGATTCCTCTACGCCACCGCCGGCGTGCACCCGCATCACGCAGTGGAATTCACCGCCGAATGCGAAGCGCAAATGCGTGCCTTGCAGGCACATCCGCAAGTGGTGGCAGTGGGCGAATGCGGGCTGGATTACTTTCGCGATTTCGCACCACGCCCTGCCCAGCACAAGGCCTTCGAGCGTCAACTGCAACTGGCCGCCGACAACGGCAAGCCGTTGTTCCTGCACCAGCGCGATGCGCACGAGGACTTCCTGTCCATCATGCGCAGTTTCGATGGCAAGCTGGGTGCGGCCGTGGTGCATTGCTTCACCGGCACGCGCGAAGAACTGTTCGCCTACCTGGACCGCGATTACTACATCGGCATTACCGGCTGGCTGTGCGACGAGCGCCGCGGCGCGCACCTGCGCGAGCTGGTGCGCAACATCCCCGCCAACCGGCTGATGATCGAAACCGACGCGCCCTACCTGCTGCCACGCACGCTCAAGCCCCTGCCCAAGGACCGTCGCAACGAGCCGATGTTCCTGTCGCATATCGTCCAGGAGCTGGCACGCGACCGTGGCGAAGCGGTGGCCTTGACGGCGGCCAACAGCACGGCGACCGCGCGGGCATTTTTTCGTTTGCCAGCGCCTGCCGCTGCGGCATGACGTGCGCAGCGTGGGCGATCACGTCGTCGGCAACTACCAGCCCTGCGCATCGCGCAGGCGCAACTTCGGTTGTGGTGCATCCACGCTGACCGTCGCCCAACGCGGTAAAGCTCTCGACCGCCAGCGCAAATGGCCGCGCGCCATCCGGTCGAAACGGCAGGCCGCCGTGCGGATCGGCAAGCAGGCTGTTGCGTGCGCCGACCCACTGCGCAGCGTCGTCAAAGCGCAGCCCGCCACGATGCGGCCTTGAGCGTGTCCATGAGCCTCTTGAATAGCACGGACTCTTGTCTGCAATCACTGGCATCGATCATCAGTGTTCACCGTCACTTGTCAGCCGTCCGACAGTTCGCTTCATGGCAGGTCGGAACTTCGCATACGCAGGCGATCCTTCCGTCAGCGTGGACGCGGCATGCAGGAAATTGCTTACCGTCAGAGAAAAAAAGAGGAGATGTAAGATGGGAAACTGCTTACGCCCACCTTCTTCAAACACGGCCACCGACGTGTGGGGGCATGGCACCGCCCAAGCGTCCACCAGCAACCCCAGTTCGCAGGCAGCAAACACGATTCCCGGCTCGCAAGAGCAGGGGGCCGTTGAGAGTGTTGCCGGAAGCCGGATTGCCGATATGTGGCTGTCATCTCTGGAGCGACCGGGTGGCAGATCTTCCAGGCGTAGTATCCGATCCACGGCCCAGGCGCCCGTCCAATCGAATCTGGATGAGAGACGCCAATCGATGCTAGAACGCGCCGTAACGCTGGTTGATCATTGGCAGGCGTTCCAGGAGCGCTGCGCGGGAACAGGTGTCGGCGACCCGCAGGCGCGCCATCTCAATATTCTCAAGAGAATCATCGAACGAAACAAACAGGCGTTGGAAAACATCGGCGGTGATGGTGGCCATATCAATGAGCGCCACCTCGACCAAATTGAACGCCAATTGCGAAGATTCGAGATAAATATCAGTAATCAAAAAAAACTCGAATCACATCTTGCAAGAGCGACCGACCTCCTGGGTCGGCTGAGGCTGCTGCAAAACCAACTCGCGACCCGAGGCTACACCAACGAAATTTTGGATGGTGTCGACTCAAAAATAAAAGAATTGGAAGGCATCTTGAATGAACTGGCCAGGGTTGATGCCGATGGCACCGGCATCGACTACGACGGTTCCCACGGGGATGCCATCGCTTCCTTCGATAGTTTAACGCTATCATTTGAAGTGACACTTGCATCTCAAGAGCCCGGCTATGAAGATTACATGAAACCCGCATTGACTGCTTTCTTGAAGGATGGTTACTCATCGAGCAGGCGGATGGCGGGCGGCGATCCTGGGATGCACGGTGGCGGCAGCCACGGCATTTCTTGAGGAGCGAGCCCGCACAGTCTCAATGGTCACCATGGAACGGCGATCGGTGTTTCGAAGCGTGGCAACGTAAGTGTTGTCTCTGTCTCTGTCTGCGCTACCGCGCAAGACAACCCGGAACTACCCCAATACTTCGAAGGCCTGGAAATGATGGGTTCCTGGTCAGGCGATGTCTGCACTGAGCACCGGTCGCTCGCGGTGAGTGCAGCAATCGGCAGGTCCAGATCAACATCGTTCCAACAACATCAAACAAGAACGGCGTGGTGACGCGGTTGCGCTGTCAGCGCTGGATCAGCGTTGCCAGTGCCCATAGATGCCGTACCAATGGCGCGGTGTCCAAGGCGCCAGGCGACACCGCCAAGGCAAGCCGCGCCAACGGCATGCGCCCGTCGATATCCAGGTAACGCACACCCGGGCGCTGCAGTTGTGCGGTGGAGGCGGGAACCACCGACACGCCGAGTTCGGCAGCAACCAGATTGATGATCGACGACATCTGCGGTGCTTCCTGGGTGATGCGCAAGGTCACGCCGGATTCGCGGCAGGCAGCCAGGATTTCGTCGTACAGGCTGGAACCGAAGCTGCGCGGAAACAGGATGAAGGGTTCGCCGGCCAGCGCGGCCAGCGGTGCGCTGGCGCGCGCGGCCAGCGGGTGCGCGGCGGGCACCGCGATCTTCATCGGCTCATCGGCAAAGCGCAGCAGGTGCAGATCCGGCGGGGTGCTCAGCCCGTAGCGCACGAAGGCCGCATCCAGGCGGCCGTCGGCCAGACCCATCAGCAGGCTGGCGGTGTTGGTCTCTTCCAGCAGAAGGTCCACCTGCGGCCACTGCCGGCGGAAATCGCGGATCAGTCGCGGCCCCACCGGGCTGAAGGCCGCCGAGGCGGTAAAGCCCATGCGCAACCGGCCCGATTCCCCGCGCGCCACGCGGCGGGCCGTTTCGGCGGCGCGTTCCACATCGGCCAGGACCCGGCGCACTTCGCCCAGGAATGCCTCACCGGCGGGGGTCAGCTCGGCGCCACTGTGGGTGCGGCGGAACAGCGGTGTGCCCAGTTCACGCTCCAGGGTCTGGATCTGCTGGCTCAGTGGCGGCTGGCCGATGCCGACCCGCGTGGCGGCGCGGGTGAAGTTGCCTTCTTCGGCAACCGCCAGGAAATAGCGCAGGTGACGCAGCTCCAAGGTATCTGTTTCGCATATGGCAACTGCGGGCATCATATATTGGACAGGGGGTGGTGACAGGCGAATACTCGCCGTCCCACGGCTGCACCGAGTCTGCGTGTCTTCTTCTGATCCCCGCCCATTGCCGAGCGCTGCCGCGCGTGTCGATGCCACGCCGGCCACCGGCCGCATCCGGCTGGCCCTGTTCCTGGCCGGCTTTTCCACCTTCTCGCTGCTGTACAGCGTGCAGCCTGTACTGCCGGAATTTGCACGCAGTTTCGGCGTGGATGCGGCGGTGGCGTCGCTGCCGTTATCGCTGGCCACCGGCGGCCTGGCGCTGGCGATCTTCTGCGCGGGTGCGCTGTCGGAAAACCTGGGCCGGCGCGGGCTGATGTTCGCCTCGATCGCATTGGCCGCGGTACTCAACCTGGTGGCGGCCTTCCTGCCGGACTGGCATGCGCTGGTGGTGGTGCGCACCTTGTCCGGCATCGCGCTGGGTGGGGTGCCGGCGGTGGCCATGGTGTATCTGGGCGAAGAACTGCCCGCCAGCAAGCTGGGGGCGGCCACCGGCCTGTATGTGGCCGGCAATGCCTTCGGTGGCATGACCGGGCGCATCACGATGAGTGTGCTGACCGACCATACCGACTGGCGCACCGCGCTGGCGCTGCTGAGCGGGTTCGACCTGCTGTGCGCGTTCGCCTTCCTGTGGCTGCTGCCGCCTTCGCGACATTTCGTGCGCCGGCATGGGGTCAACCTGCAGTTTCATCTGCGCGCCTGGGCCGGGCATCTGCGCGACCGCAACCTGCCATGGCTGTTCGCGTTGCCGTTCCTGCTGATGGGCGTGTTCGTGTGTCTCTACAACTACGCGGGCTTTCGCCTGGGCGGGCCGGAATTCGGCCTGAGCCAGAGCCAGATCGGCCTGATCTTCAGTGGGTATGTGTTCGGTATCGTCAGCTCGTCGGTGGCCGGTGCGGCGTCGGACCGCTTCGGTCGCGGGCCGGTGGTCAGCGCCGGCATCGTGCTGTGCGTGCTGGGCGTGGCGCTGACCCTGGCGCATGTCCTGGCGCTGGTGGTGGCCGGCATCGTATTGCTGACGATCGGCTTTTTCATCGCGCATTCGGCGGCCAGCGCGTGGGTGAGCCGGCTCGGTGGCGCGCATCGCAGCCATGCCGCGTCGTTGTATCTGCTGGCCTATTACGCCGGCTCCAGTGTGATCGGGGCGTTGGGCGGCTGGTTCTGGCAGCACGGCGGGTGGGCCGGGCTGGTCGGCATGTGCCTGACGCTGCTGGCGCTGGCGTTTGCTGCGGCGCACGTGTTGCGCCAACGCGCGGACGATGCACGCCCCTATGGCCGGTTCGCGCCGCATCCAGCGCGTGGCGAATGAGCCGGGCTGACTGGGTAGTGACGCGATCGCAGCAGTGGCACAAGACGCCTACGGTACGCCTTGGCGGCGTGCACTGGCCGGACGAGGTGACGCGCTTGCCGCGCGCAAGCTGCACATGTTTGCTGCGCCGGGGGCGGCAGACGCGCGCGCAGGCGCTGTATTCGCAGGCAGGCCATGCCCGTTTCAGGAGGAAAGCGCATGCTTCAATCGCAGTGTGCAGCGGCGGGATTGCGTGGTGAGGAGTGCGCGTGTGCACTGACAGGCAATGATGCGTCGCGCTCGTACAACCGGCGTGTCGGTCCCGCAAGGTCGCTGGCCTTCTGCTGCAATCCCGTGTAATGGCCTCTTCCGTGACGGCGCCACGCTCCAGGCGGTCGCTTGGAATCGACCATCCCGGCCCAATGTGATGAACTCGCTCACGGCAGTACGCATAGGCATTTCGGCTGCATCCAGCGCCTTCGGCAGCGCGTACTAGATGCTGAGCCGTGCCGATGGCGCTGTGCACTGCACTCCACACGGCTCGCTGCATCATCTATGCACGCGTGCGCTGCAGTCGCTCCGGTAGAGCTTGCAAGGTGATCCCCATGGCACTTGGAGGTGTTCGATGACCGCTGTCCTAGCCCAGGCCGACGACGCGTTGCAGGCGTTCATCGAGCGCCACCAACGCCTGTTCGTGCTCAGTGGTGCTGGCTGCAGTACCGATTCGGGCATTCCCGACTACCGCGACCTGCAGGGCGGCTGGAAGCGCCCGCAACCGGTGACGTTCCAGGCCTTCATGGGCGAGGTGTCCACGCGCCAGCGCTATTGGGCACGCAGCTTGGTGGGCTGGCCGCGGTTCGGGCTGGCCAAGCCCAATGCCACCCATCACGCGCTCGCCGCACTGGAAGCACGTGGCCAACTGGAATTGCTGCTCACCCAGAACGTGGACCGCCTGCACCAGGCTGCCGGCAGCCAGGCGGTGATCGACCTGCATGGCCGGCTGGATGTGGTGCGCTGCATGGGCTGCGAACAGCGCATGCCGCGCACCGAGTTCCAGCGGCTGCTCGAGCAGGCCAATCCCGGCTGGGCCGACCTGGAGGCGGCCCAGGCGCCCGATGGCGATGCGGATCTGGACGCTGTGGCGTTCGATAGCTTCGTGGTGCCGCCATGTCCGGCATGCGGCGCCGTGCTCAAGCCAGACGTGGTGTTCTTCGGCGAGAACGTGCCGCGCGAGCGGGTGGAGCGCGCGTTTGCGCATCTGCAGGCCGCCGACGCGGTGCTGGTGGTGGGGTCGTCGCTGATGGTCTATTCGGGCTTTCGCTTCGTGCAGGCCGCGGCACGCAATGGTGTGCCGATCGCGGCGTTGAATTTCGGGCGCACGCGCGCCGATGCGCTGTTGAGCCTGAAGGTGGAACGTTCGTGCGCCGATGCGCTGGCCTTTTTGCAGCCACCGCGTGATTCGCGGCACCCCACAGCGGCCAGGTACGACAGTGCGCGCTCTGCATGACGCAGTGATCCATTGCCGCGGTTGTGCGGCGGCGCGGCACGCAGTGCAATGGGCATCCCCCCGTTGCGCCTGGATGTTGCCTTGAGCCAGTTGTTCACTCCCATCGCGTTCGGCCCGCTTGCGCTCGCCAACCGCATTGTCATCGCCCCGATGTGCCAGTATTCGGCACAGGATGGGTGCGCCACCGATTGGCACCGCATCCATCTGGGCACGCTGTCGCAATCGGGTGCGGGCCTGTTGATCCTGGAAGCGGCCGCGGTGCTGCCGGAAGGGCGCATCAGCTACGCCGATCTCGGGCTGTACGACGATGCCAGCGAGCGCGCGCTGGCCGATGTGCTGCAATCGGTGCGCCGCTGGTCGCCGATGCCGATCGGCATCCAGCTGGCACATGCCGGGCGCAAGGCCTCCACCGACCTGCCGTGGAACGGCGGCGAGGCGATCGCGCCCGACCATGCCAATGGTTGGCAGACCGTGTCCGCCTCGGCGCTGCCGTTCCGCGACGGCCAGCCTGCGCCGCAGGCGCTGGATGAGGCCGGCATCGACGCGGTGGTGGCCGCATTCGTCGCATCGGCCATCCGTGCAGAACGCCTGGGCCTGCAGCTGATCGAGCTGCACGCCGCGCATGGCTATCTGATGCATCAGTTTCTCTCGCCGCTGAGCAACCAGCGCAGCGATGCCTATGGCGGCTCGCTGGAGAACCGCATGCGGCTGACGCTGCGCATCTTCGATGCGGTGCGTGCGGCGGTGTCGGAACCGATGGCGGTGGGCGTCCGCATCTCGGCCACCGACTGGGTGGACGGCGGCTGGGATCTGGAGCAGAGCATCGCCCTGTCCAAGGCACTGGACGCACGTGGTGCGCACTATATCCATGTCTCCAGCGGCGGGCTGGATCCGCGCCAGCAGATCGCGCTGCAGGACGGCTACCAGATTCCGTTTGCGCAGGCGATCCGCGCGCAGGTGGGCACGCCGGTGATCGGCGTCGGCCTGATCACCGAGCCGGCGCATGCCGAGGCAATCTTGCAGGATGGCCAGGCCGACGCCATCGCCCTGGCGCGCGGCATCCTGTACGACCCCCGCTGGCCCTGGCACGCCGCTGCCGCACTGGGTGCCAGCGTCACGCCGGCACCGCAATATCTGCGCTGCGAACCGCGCGATGCGCGCGGCGTGTTCGCCACTTGATGCTGACTCCCGACGTCATACCGAACAAGGACACCGCATGCCGATAGGATTTCTGGGGCTGGGCACGATGGGCCTGCCAATGGCGCATAACCTGCTGCGCGCCGGCTTCGAGCTGAGCGTGTGGAACCGCTCGCCGGAGCGCGCGCAGCCATTGCGCGATGCAGGTGCCACGGTGGTGGAGGCCGCGCAGGCCGCAGCGCATGGCCCGTTGCTGTTTTCGATGCTCGCCGACGACAACGCGGTGCGCCAGACCGTAGTGGACGGCGGTGTGCTGGATGCGCTGCCGGCCGGCAGCGTGCACGTCAACATGGCTACCGTCTCGGTGGCGCTGGCGCATGAATTGACCGCCCTGCATGCCGAGCGCGGTATCGCCTACGTGGCGGCACCGGTGCTCGGTCGTGTCGATGTGGCCGAAGCGGGCAAGCTCAACATCCTGGCCGCCGGCGATGATGCCGCACTGGCACGCGTGCAGCCGATGTTCGATGCGCTGGGGCAGAAGACCTGGCACATCGGTCGCGTGCCCGAGCAGGCCAATGCGGTGAAGCTGGCGGCCAACTTCTGCCTGGCCAGCGCCATCGGTGCCATGGCCGAAGCCAGCGCATTGGCCCGCGGACATGGCGTGGACACCACCCAGTTCCTGGGCATGCTCACCAGCACCTTGTTCGCTGCGCCGGCGTACCAGGGCTACGGCAAGCTGATCATGCAGCGCCAGTACAGCCCCGCCGGCTTCACCGCCACCCTGGGCCGCAAGGATGTGGATCTGGCGATCCAGGCCGGCGCCGAGAAGCAGGTGCCCATGCCGTTGGGTGAACTGCTGCGCGCCAGCCTGGACGAGGCGATCGCCTACGGCGACGGCAATGCCGACTGGGCGGTACTGGCCGAGGTGGCGGCGCGCCGGGCAGGGCAGGCGTAGCGCAAATGAGCCGCGATGGTGGAATAAAACCCCTCTCCGCGCGGGAGAGGGGCTGGGGTGAGGGTACGTCAATTGACACAATCGAAGCGCTGCCCAGCACACAGCCACGCGCACGTGGCTGGCTTGAGGCAATCTCCGCAAGCGGCTAAGGTGCCTGCTCGATTCGGTCCGGTAACGATCTGCGCGATGCGCACGGCGTTGCAGCCACCACCAGCGCCTTCAGGGAGAATGCGATGCGACACCTGCACATCAGGCCCGGTTCCTCCGCGCGCCCATCGCGCGGAGCGGCCGATGCCGGTGACGCGTCATGACCACGCCGCCAGTCATCGACAAAGGCCAGGTCGGCCCGGATCATCCCGAGCATCCGGACCATTATCTGTTCGCGCAGATCCGCGAGGCGGTGAGCGTGCTCGACGCCGAATTGAACAAGCCCACCGACGAGGCCAGCGAACGCATGGCCGCACGCCTGCTGCCGCTGGCCAAGCAGCATGGCTTCGATCGGGTGGACCATGTGGTGCTCAGCCGGCATGTCGGCGAAGTCGGCGAGAACGTGTTTCTGGTGCGTGGCGAGCTGTCCGATCCGGCGCACCTGCGTGCGCACATCACCACCCAGGATGCGATGGAGACCTCCGTGGAAGATTCGCTGGCGCAGCTGGATGAAATCAACCGTCGCCTGATGCTGCGCTTGCCGCCGCGCTGACGCATCCGAGCGACGAGTGACCCTGTCGCAACGCGCTGCGCATGCGGTTTGCAGGGCGCCAAGCGCTGTGATCGGGATTGACCACAACACCGCAGGCCGCGACCGTGTCCTTTGTGCATCTCGGCTCCACGTCACCCCGAGTACCTGCGTGCCGCAAAAGTTACCGACGCAAGCACTGCGCCGTTAGTCGCATGCATTGGCTATCATCGCCCGATGCGCTCCGACTACATCCTCACGCTCTCCTGCCCTGACCGCACCGGTATCGTCTATCGCGTGACCGGCCTGTTGTTCGATCTGGCCTGCAACATCCTCGACGCACAGCAATTCGGCGACGACGAAAGTGGCCGTTTTTTCCTGCGCGTGCATTTCGACAAGCCGCCCGGCACCGGAATCGCCAGCCTCGAGCAGCGGTTCGCTCTGCTCGCCAATGAGTTCCAGATGGCCTGGCAATTGCACGATGCGCGCCGCCGCGCGCGGCTGCTGGTGTTGGTGAGCAAGCAGGGGCATTGTCTCAACGACCTGTTGTTTCGCATGCACAGCCGGCAACTGCCGGTGGACATCGTGGCCGTGGTCTCCAACCATGCGGACTTCGCGCCGCTGGCCGCGTCCTACGGGATCGACTTCCACCACCTGCCGGTCAGTGCACACACGCGTGCCGCGCAGGAAGCCCAGCTGCTTGCGCTGGTCCAGGAGCTGCACATCGACCTGGTGGTGCTGGCGCGCTATATGCAGATTCTCTCGCCTGCGCTGTGCCGCGCATTGGCCGGGCGCGCGATCAACATCCATCACAGCTTCCTGCCCAGCTTCAAGGGCGCCCAGCCGTATCACCAGGCGCACGCGCGCGGGGTCAAGATCATCGGCGCCACCGCCCATTATGTGACCGAGGACCTGGACGAAGGTCCGATCATCGAGCAGGACGTCGCCCGCGTGGACCACGCCATGACCCCGCGCGATCTGGTACGCGTGGGCAGCGACACCGAATCGCTGGTACTCGCCCGTGCTGTGCGCCGCCACGTCGAGCATCGCATCGTGCTCAACGGACATCGCACGGTGGTGTTTCGTTGACGCTTGCGTGGCGGTAGCGCATGTGGGCTGCCGACTGTCCAGGCGTTGGGTTCGGTCCATACCGTTGCAGAGCCGTTCGATCCTGACGAGGATCAAGGCGATTTGAACGGTCGCCGGTGGCGGCTGCAACACGCACCAAGACCTTGGTTTGCGCTTCAGATCGGCCGCCGAAAGCGGCGCTCGGCGCTGCATGTACGCCTCATACACTCCGGTCCCTTCGCTCCGTCCGCATCCGCCCCAGGACTGCTCGCTACGTGCTGTTGGCCGCTCTGAGAAGCTCGCATGCAGATCACCACACTGGCGCTCGAGCAGGTATCCAGCAACCGATGAAATCGATGCTTACTGCCAACAACTGGAACCAGTCAGAAGAAATCAACTGAATCTCGAAATCCTTCGTTATTGGTGGCGAACTTTCGCCAAAGGAAGGGTGGTGGCAGTGGAAAATGCCGCACATTCGCTGGCGACACACGCGTTATCGCAAGGCATATCCGTCATAGGAATTATGGATACCAGCCGTTTCTGCGGCGGGATGCTGATAATTGTTCGTAGCGCAGCATAGTGGCCTGCCGACTCGTACCGTGTCGCTTGTCTTTCGCAGGCCGTCGTCGTGCGCATCGGGCTTTACCTCTCGACACCATCATGCAGGTGAAAAATGAATTTTCCGGGAAAAGCTCGGCCCCATCAGCGATTGACAAAAGCTGTCTTGCTGGCGACGTGCGCACTCATGAGTGGGATGGGTGTCTGCGCGGAGACAACCTTCGCCACATCGGCTGTCGGTCATGCCACTGAACATGAGGCGACGTATGCGCATCTGTCTGGCGCAAACAGTTCCGCAGGATCCGGCCGAGGCGGCGGCGGACAGGGCGCTGCGGTAATCCCCATGAACATAAGAAAAAAAGTAGAGGCAATGACGCTCGAGGAAAAGATCGGGCAAAAGATAATGCTCGATTTCCGCTACTGGGATCCGGTCGGTAACCAAAGGCTGGACATGACCGCTCCTGATGATGTGATAGGGCGGATCATCGAGAGCAACCACGTTGGTGGCGTCATTCTCTTTTCAAATAATTTGAAGGAGCAGTCGCAGATCAAGACGCTTGCCGATTGGTACGCCGGCATGGAGACCAGCGGAGGGGTGCGTTTACTGATTGCGACCGACAATGAGGGCGGGAATGTATTTCGACTCCCCCGTAACGCCTATGCGTCCTTCTCTGGAAATATGGCCCTTGCAGCGGCGATCCAGGGAGGCGCAAGCGAGCAGCTTGCGTATGAACAAGGCAGGTTGCTGGCGCAGGATCTGCTCGGATTGAAGATCAATACCAATTTCGCACCGGTGGTCGATGTCAACACCAATCCCTTCAATCCGGTCATCAACGTTCGCGCATTCAGTGACGACGCAAGCCTGGTATCACGCTTGGCCGGAAGAATTTCCGCCGGGATGGAGCATCAAGGGCTGATCACGACCTATAAGCACTTTCCGGGCCACGGTAGCACTTCAACCGACTCGCACACGGGCCTGCCGCGCGTGGATCTTTCACTGGAGCAAGCCGTCGCTATCGACCTTGCGCCTTATCAACAGGCCATCGCTGCAAACGCCGCCCCGGATATGGTCATGACGGCGCATATCCAGTACCCGGCACTGGATCAAAGCCTGGTCACCAATCGCAACGGGCAAAGGATTGTCGTTCCTGCCACCATGTCACGGCAGATACAGACGCATATCCTGCGCGAAGAACTGGGCTACGCCGGCGTGTCCATTTCCGATGCGCTAGACATGGGGGCGATCACCGACAACTTCACGCAGGAAGATTCTGTCGAGAAGGTCTTTGCTGCGGGAGTGGATATCGCACTGATGCCGGTCAGCATCTCCACCCCCTCTCAGGCCGACCTGCTGCCCAGGCTTGTCAGCGTGGTTGCGCAATCGGTCAGAGAGGGACGCATCAGGCAGGACGATATAGATGCCTCGGTGGAGCGAATTCTGGCACTCAAGGCCCGGCATGGCCTGCTGGGAAACAACCTGCTGGCAAGGCACCAACGCACTTCCAGCGGAGCGTCCTCCTTGGCCCCACAACAAGTCCAGAAGGCGATTGCGGATCAATCGATCACTGTGGTGATCAATCGTCAATCTCTGTTGCCGTTGAAAGACAAAGCGCTACGCTATTTCATCCTGACGCCTCAAGCTCAGCAGGCCACAGGTATTGCGACCGCGATGGGGCAGCAGGGATATCGCAGCGTCGTTGCCGCAGACGAGTCAACACTCACCGATGCGCAAATAAAAGAAAATATCGCCAAGTGCGATGTTTTCCTGCTGGGAACCCTGCCGACCAACTTCACGGCGGCCGAGCGGGATGTTGTTCCTGCCTTGCAGACGACCGTCGTGCCAGACGACAACAGGTACCTCGACTGGCTAAGGTATGCTGCTGGCTTGGGGAAAAAACGCGTCCACCTCGCTCTGCGCGCGCCGTACGACATCGTGAATTATTCCGAGAACACCGATGCCGCCGTCGCCACTTATTCCTATTTCGGTTACAACAACGGTGTGTGGCTCGGACCTTCCATGTTGTCGCTAGCGGAAGTGCTCACTGGCAAGGTGGCGCCTCGCGGGAAATTGCCGGTAAATCTTTGGAGCAACTACGACGCGGAGAAGAACACGGGGACAGTGGCCTACCCGCGAGGATTCGGGCTGAGCTGGTGATGACGATGGCAAGGTGTAGATCGATCTGGATCATGGTTGCGAACGCCCTTGGTGTCGTAGCGGAGAGCCCAACACCCAGGAAGTGCTTGCGGCAGCTGGAAAAGCTCCGGCACATAGCGAACCGTCAGCGGCCCAATCTCGTAGATATAGCGGCTGAAGCGCGCGGAAAATCGTGAGAGAAAGCGGTCGGTGCACGGGCGCCGACCGTTACACCGCGCGCTTCAGCCCGCAGCTATCTGGCCGCGTTGGCGTTCATCACCGCATTGCGGTTGGCATCCAGATACTGCGCCGGGTCGCGCATGCCGGTGGTGTGGCACTGGCCGGTGGTGTGGCCGCGATTGACGCCGCCGGGCAGCTGCGCATTGACCTGCTCCACGGTGCCGTCTTCCGGGTCGTTCAACACCAGGTCCGAGGCGGCGTTGCAGTAGTCATTGGTGTACCAGTTGGTCTTGGCGAACGAGGTGGCGTAGTAGTCGACCTTGGCGCGCGCCTCGGCGGGAATGCCAGCCAGCCAGGCCTTGGCGCCGTCGTAGGTCATGTCCGCATTGGTGCCGCAGCCCACCCCGAACCACGACCCCACCGCGGCCAGTACGCCGGACAGATTGGTGCCCTGGTAGGGCGTGCCCACCGATTGCATCACGCGCCCACCGCTGGCGTTATCCAGGCCGCTCCAGTAGTAGGTGTACAGGTGCAGCGCGGCCATGCCGCCCTGGCTGTGCGCCACCGTGGAAAACGACGACCACTGGCTGGCGAACTGCGCGATGCGCTGTGCAAACTGGTCGTTGCTGCGGTTCTGCTTGGCGTCCAGGAATGTGGAAGCGTTGGTGAACTGCGCCTGCGGCCATACGCCGTTGGAGCAATAACCGTGCACCAGCACCAGCTGCGATCCGGCCGCCTGCGGTTGTGCCATGGCGGTGGCCAGCGTCGACGGGCGTGGCCCCATGCGCATGCTCTCGTCGATGCCCCCGGTGGCACGCGCGATGCTGGCGCGCCGCAACTCCGGCATCTGCAGCGGCAAGCTGTCAGCCTGTACCAACGGGATGTAGTAATCGGGGTCTTCGATGCGCAGCCCACGCAGCGAGAACGGTGCACGTGCGCCGGCACGCGCAATCCAGCGCTCGTCCAGGCTCAGCGGCAGCTGTCCCTGCTGCGGCGCCAGCATGCCGCCGATCCATGCCACCGGCACATCGCGGCCCTTGGCATCGGTACCCCACACCTGCCCGAACACACGATAGTGCGACGGTGCCTTGCCGCGCGCAGCCACCGGCAAGGCAAGCGCGAGCCGGGTACCTTCGGCTGCGCGTGCACTGAGCGCATTGCCCATCAGGCGCAGGGACGTATCCAGCACGGGCATTACATGTTCGCTCGTCCGCACGAAGGGCTGCCCGGCCTGGTCGTGGCCGTGCACGATGACCTGCGCAATCCAGGTACCGGCGCGGCCTGGCTGGAAGTTGCCGCCATACACGCCGTCGCCGGCCGCGCCATCATCGTGGGCGCCGTCGTCGGCCATCGGCAGGACGCGCACGGCGCCTTGCGGATCGATCACCCGCAGGCTGGCGGTATCGATCTGCCCGGCCTGACTGGCGAGCAAGGTCGCACCACGCGCATCGCTGCCGCTGAGCATCGCGTTGAGCGTCAGCGACTTGCCCACCAGGTGCTGGCGATCGCGCGGATACGCGGCCAGTTGCGTACGGGCATCGCCCTCCATCAGCACATAGCCGCGCTGTGCCAGCGGCGAGGCCGATTGCAGGGTCAACGACCAGTTGCCGTTCTGCGCGGCGTCCACCGCGTAGCGCATGCCGGTGGTGCCGTTGTCCGCCGTGCCCAGCACGGTGCGTTGTGCCTGCAGCTGTGGCGCGTCGACGGCGCGTGCGCCAGCACCACGTGGTGCCGCCACTGCGGCGTCCCATGCCTGGTCGCCGGCCAGCACCATGAAGCGCAGGTGGCCATTTTCCACCGGCAACGTGCCTTGCCAGCGCGCGGCGTTACCGGCCGGCGTCAGCTCCACCGGCAACAAGGCGCTCTTGGACAGGATCGCCGACTCGGCCGGATCGGGGGTGCGCATCTGCGCGAACTCCTCGGGAGGGCCGGCCAGTTGTTTGGGCTGCAGGTCGGCCGCCGCCAGCGGCATCGACATCAGCGACAGGGTGCACATCACGGACAACAACGAGGGCTTGCGCATGGCGACATCTCTCCTTGGACGTTGCGGATGCAATGCCACCGCACGCAGCGACGGCACTGGATGCAGCGCCCCCTCGCCGCGATTCGCAAAAGGTTATACATCGCATGTATGACAAGCCTGCTGTGCGCTGCAACACCTCACGCGTGCAGCGTCGAAAACGTCAGGACTAAAGAGTACAGACTGTGACGCGGGTCGCGGACATGCCGAAAATTGGGCGCTCTTGCGTATCGAAATCCTGTTCGAGATCGACGTTCGGCGCATCACCTTGCGTGCATTCGGCGGCTCGGTCGAGCGCGCGCCATCTGTCTGACGCGTCTACAGGTTGACCGGATGCGTGAGCCTGCTCCGGGAGCGGTAATGCTCAACCCACGCGACCGAGCGCGCGATCCCGCCGAACGGAAACAGGTGCAGGCGGACATCGCCGTGCGCGTTGGTCAGGCCGGCGGTTAGGCGATCGACAAAGCGGTCCGGCCCAGCCGTTCCAAGCAGCTTACCGATGGAGATGCCGTAGTTGGACAGCATCGCCGCGCTGGCGCTCACACCGCACCTTGCGGCATAGCGGGCGAGCACCGCAACGCCGGCAGGACCTGGCACACCCACGCGCACCGGAGCATCAATGCCACGCGCGCGCAGCGTTTCCAGCCACCGCAGCACAAGGTCCGCATCGAACGCGAACTGCGTGACGATCAATGGCGCCATGCCACGCTCGGCGATGCTGCGACACTTGCGCTCCAGCACCTCCCAATGAGCGCCTGCGTGCATGGCCGGATGGCCTTCCGGATGTCCCGCCACGGCGATGCTCTGGATTCCAGCGCGCTCGAAGACGCCGGTCGCGATCAGCGACACGCTATCTGGAAACGGCCCGATCGGAGACGACGGATCACCCGCGATCACCAGGCAGTGCTCAACGCCGGCCTCATCGACGGCGCGCCTGAGGAACGCCTGCAGGTCGTCGAGCGAGGCGATGCGGCGCGCCACCAGGTGCGGCATGGGCGTAAAGCCAAGCGCGCGCACTGCGCATGCGGCGGCCAGTCGCGTCGCGGTGTCCTGGCCGGGCAGGGACGGGATGGCAATGCGGGAGCCGGGCATGATCCGCGGCGCCACTGCAGACAATGCGTCGACGTCGTTCGCGCCCACCTCCAGCGAGTAGGCGTCGATGAAGGTGCTGGCGGGCCTGGGCGTGTCTTGATGCATCAATGGGTGTTCATTGGTTGGTCCCGGCACGCTTGCGTCGATCGAGCGCTGCTGGACAGCGGCATGGCTCTTATCAGCGCACCAGAGCGCGGCGCGCAGCGGCCATGCAACAGGTGCGGTTGTTGCGGTGAGGCAGCGCACGTGGCGCGCGGCGGGCGATAGCGCCCATCAGTTGGCTGCGGGTGGATGGGCGGTGGCATTGGCAGGCTGGCGCGCCAGTTCGATGAAGGCACGCAGGTAGTCGATGGCGATATCGGCCTCGCGCGCGCCCAGGAAGATCTGCTTGGGGATGCCGCGCGCACCCAGCCGGACCGGCACCACGTCCATCCTTGCCGCATATTCCTCGACCAGCCAGCGTGGCATGGCGGCCACGCCGCGGCCGCTGGCCACCATCTGCATCATGATGTCGGTGGTTTCGATGGCCTTGTGGCGGCGCGGCGTGACACCGGCCGGCAGCAGGAACTGGCTGTAGATATCCAGGCGCTCCAGGTCCACGGGGTAGCTGATGAGCACCTCGCGGGTCAGCTGTTGCGGCTTGACGTAGGCGGCCGACGCCAGCGCATGGCCCTTGGCCACGACCAGCACCTGCTCGTAATCGAACACCGGCTCGAACCTCAGCCCGGGCTTGAACAGCGGGTCGGGCGTGACCAGCAGATCGATCTCATAGCCAAACAACGCGCCAATGCCGCCGAACTGGAACTTCTGCTTCACGTCCACATCCACATCCGGCCACGTGGCCAGATAAGGCGACACCAGCTTGAGCAGCCACTGGTAGCAGGGATGGCATTCCATGCCGATGCGCAGCGCGCCGCGTTCGCCCTGCGCAAACTGCCCCAGGCGCTCCTCGGCCAGCGCCAGCTGCGGCAGCACCCGGTTCGCCACCGCGAGCAGGTATTGCCCGGCCTGGGTCAGCCGCAGGCTGCGTCCCTCGCGCAGCCAGACGTCGGTGCCCAGCTGCTGCTCCAGCTTCTTCATGCTGTGGCTCAGCGCGGACTGGGTCAGGTTCAACACGCCTGCAGCGGCCGTCAGCGAGCCTTGCTGCTCGACCTGCTGGACGATGGTGAGATGGATGCGCTCAAGCATTCAGATGATCCGAATTCATGGATTGTTGAAATAACACCATTTTACTTCATCAAATGCGAACCCTAGCATCGGGTTCCTCGTCGTTCGCCCGCGTCTGGACCTACCCACATCAGGATCACCCGAGGTCGGGCCTGCCTGTCCTGGCCGCGAACACGCTTCCCCACTGCTCAGGTCCATCCGCATGACTGCAACCCTGCCACCTCCACTGCGCGTTGTCGCCGTCTCTGGCGGGCTGCAGCGTCCTTCCAAGGCCGCCGCGCTGGCACACCACCTGATGGCCCTGATCGGCGACGACGTGCCATGCGAGCCGCATCTGGTCGAACTGGGAGCGTTGGCACCGCACTTTGCCGGCGCGCTGTGGCGCTCGCAGCTGCATGAAACGGTGGAGCAGGAACTTGCCGCCGTCGAGCAGGCAGACGTGCTGGTGGTGGCAACGCCGGTCTATCGCGGCTCGTTCACCGGGCTGTTCAAGCACTTCTTCGATTTCATTCATCAGGACGCCCTCATCGACACCCCGGTATTGCTGGCGGCGACCGGTGGCAGCGACCGCCATGCACTGGTGATCGAGCATCAATTACGGCCGCTTTTCAGCTTCTTCCAGGCACGCACGTTGCCGCTGGGCGTCTACGCGACCGACCGGGATTTCCTGGACTACCGCGTGCACAACGAGGCCCTGGCCGAACGGGCCAGCTTGGCGGTGCAACGGGCACTGCCACTGATCGCATTGACGCGGCAGGCACCGGCCAGCGCCGCAACTGCGGTGGCCGCGGCCTGAATGCTACCCGCCTTATGGCTGCACGGCGGGCCACCTGCGCCCGCCGCGACAGGAGTGTCTGGTGCGTGCCGGCTGCTCCAGATGCCGGGCGCGCATCCAGCCGGCACCCACCGCTGCGCCGCAGGGCGCGCGTCCCTTTCGAAGAAACGAGGCGTCAGCTGCAATGACTCAGCCATTCACCTTCACCATCAAGAGCCTGCGGTTCGACGAGGACTACCAACCCTCGGCCACGACGCGCAACACCACCAACTTTGCGAACCTGGCCAGAGGGCAGCGTCGTCGGGAGAATCTGCGTAACACGCTGGCGATGATCAACAACCGCTTCAACGATCTGGCCCATTGGGATAACCCCACGCGTGATCGCTACGCTGTCGAGCTCGACATCATCTCTGCCGAGATGCACATCGGTGGGCGTGACGCGGGCGATGCCTTTCCGTTGATCGAGATATTGAAGCCTTCCATCGTCGATCACCACACCGGTGCCCGCATCGATGGCATTGCCGGGAATAATTTTTCCTCCTACGTGCGCGACTACGATTTCAGCGTGCTGCTGCCAGCGCACAACCAGGACAGCGCCGGTTTCAACATCCCCGAGGATTTCGGCCACCTGCACGGCACCCTGTTCAAGCACTTCGTACACTCGGACGCCTACACCGCGCGCTTCGACAAGCCGCCGGTCATCTGCATCAGCGTCTCCACCAGCAGAACCTATCACCGCACCGGAAACCGGCACCCCATCCTGGGTATCGAATACAGGCAGGATGCGTTTTCGCTGACCGATCAGTATTTCGAGAAGATGGGCCTGAAGGTGCGCTACTTCATGCCGCCCAACAGTGTTGCCCCGTTGGCGTTTTACTTCTTCGGTGATTTGCTCGGTGACTACACCAACCTGGAGCTGATCGGCACCATCAGCACGATGGAAACCTTCCAGAAGATTTACCGGCCAGAAATCTACAACGCCAATTCCGCAGCAGGCGCGATCTACCAGCCGAGCCTGAATCATCAGGATTATTCGTCCACCCAGATCGTCTACGACCGGGAAGAGCGCAGCCAGCTCGCGGTGACGCAGGGCAAATTCACCGAAGAACACTTCATCCGGCCCTACGGCAACCTGCTCGAGCAATGGGCATCCCGCCACGCTTCCTGATCACCCTCAAGCCAAGACATCACGCATCATGAAAAAGCTGCTCCCCACCTCAACCGCCGGCAGCCTGCCCAAGCCGTCCTGGCTGGCACAGCCGGAAACACTCTGGTCGCCCTGGAAACTGCAGGGCGCCGCACTGATCGAAGGCAAGCAGGACGCGTTGCGCCTGTCGCTGCAGGAACAGCAGCACGCCGGCATCGATATCGTCAGCGACGGCGAACAGACCCGCCAGCATTTCGTCACCACCTTCGTCGAACACCTCAGCGGTGTCGATTTCGAAAAGCGCGAGACGGTCAGGATCCGCGATCGCTACGATGCCAGCGTGCCGACCGTCGTTGGTCCGGTGAGTCGCCCCACATCCGTGTTCGTGGACGATGCCAGATTCCTGCGCCAGCAGACCGACCAGCCCATCAAGTGGGCGCTGCCCGGTCCCATGACCATGATCGATACGCTCTTCGATGCGCACTACAAGAGCCGCGAAAAACTGGCCTGGGAATTTGCCAAGATCCTCAATCAGGAAGCCAGGGAACTCGAAGCCGCCGGCGTGGACATCATCCAGTTCGACGAGCCGGCCTTCAATGTCTTCTTCGACGAGGTCAACGACTGGGGTGTTGCGACCCTGGAGCGCGCGGTCGAAGGGCTCACCTGCGAAACCGCCGTCCATATCTGCTATGGCTACGGCATCAAGGCCAATACCGACTGGAAGCAGACCCTGGGCTCGGAGTGGCGCCAGTACGAAGAGTCTTTCCCCAAGCTGCAGACCTCCTCACTGGACATCATCTCGCTGGAGTGCCACAACTCGCACGTACCGATCGATCTGATCGATCTGGTGCGCGGCAAGAAGGTGATGGTCGGCGCCATCGACGTGGCAAGCACGACAATCGAAACACCGCAGGAAGTGGCCGAGACACTGCGCAAGGCGCTGCGCTTCGTCGATGCCGACAAGCTCTATCCCTCCACCAACTGCGGCATGGCGCCACTTGCCCGACATGTCGCGCGCGGCAAGCTCAGTGCGCTCAGTGCAGGCGCAGACATCGTGCGCACAGAGCTGTTGGCCTAGACGCTCGCGGCGCCATAGAAGCGCCCCCGCAAGCGGGGGCTTTCCCGTTTTCCATCAGGTTGCAGCGATCAGTAATTGACCTGCAACTGCACTCGCAGCAGATCGCCTTCCACCACCGGATACGGCGCGGTGGTGACGTCGGTGCGCTTCATCTTCGAATAGGCAAACACCAGTTCCAACGCGTCCATCGGCTGCCATTCGACACCGGCTTCCACTTCGTCCAGGCGCATGCGCGGCGCGTTGGTGTCGAACTTGGAGCCACCGCGGTAGGTCTGCCATTTCAGGTACGGCAGCAGCGTGCCGTAGGTGAAGTCGTGCTTGAACATCGCCTGCACGTAGCCGCCGCTCAGCGAACGGGTGCGGATGCGGCGCTGTGCGACATCCAGCTCCGGCCCACGGCCCACCGTCCACTCCGCCTGCAGGCCGAACGGCTGCGGGTAGTAAATGACGTGCGCGGCCACGCGCTGGTCGGTATAGCCGTTGGGGTCGGTGATGGCCGGGGTGAAGCTGCGGCCACCGATGTTCACTGCCGCGGCGGTTGGGACGAAGCGCCCGCTGTAGGCATCGGCGCCCACTTCCAGGTACTGGCCATTGGCGAACTTGAACGGGTAGGTGGCATGCACCACCGCGTGCATGCTGTCGTTGCGCTCGGCGCGGTTGGCGCCCTGGCCGTTGTACACGCCCGCGCCCAGTACGCCGTAGTCGCCCGAGCCCTTCAGGCCGGACTTGACCAGGTCCTGGAAGCGGCCCTTGGCCACGGTGGGGCTGTAATAGAACACCGCACCGATATCGCGTTCGTCGCGCAGGCCGGAGTTGAGCGCATCGGCACGGTCCAGGGTGAGGCGGTTCTGGCTGGACTGCAGGTTTTCCCAGCCGTACGGCATTTTCGACTGGCCCACGCGCACGCGGTACTCGCGCTTCTTGTCGAAGAAGATATCGGCGTAGGCATCGCGCAGCTGCGCGAAATTGGTGGTGTTGGTGCCTGCCGGCGTGCTCGCAAAGTCCGGCTGGAAATACAGCGACACATGCTCGTTGAGGTCGCCGCTCAGCACCAGGCGCGCGCGCCGGATACCCAGGCTCTGGTCGTTGCCGATGAAGCGGTCGCCCGGCGCACGCAGGTCCTGCGCATCGCCGCCGATGCCCTGGTTGTAGCGGATCTGGGTGTAGCCGCGCAGGCTGAGCTTGTCGTACCACTTCTTGCCGGCGTCGGCCGACCTGGCCGGTGCAGGCGCAGCTGCCGCAGCGGGGGCGGGTGCGGCCTGGGCGATGGCGGTATCGGCCGGCGCCGTGGCACCCGGCGCCGGTGGCAGCGGTTGAGCCGGTGCGGCGGGCATTGCCGACGCCGGCAGCTTGCCGTTTTCGTCCACCTGCACGAATTTACCCAGCTTGTCGCGGCCCGGTGCGGGCTCGGCGAAGATCTGCTTGGTCTTGCGGTCGACGTACAGCTCCAGCTCGGCGGCCAGCGTGCTGCCGCTGGCGGTCGCGCTGAGGGCGCACAGGACGGTGGCGAGATTGCGTTTTTTCATGGATCCGGCTCGTACAAGGAAATCGGGGTCGATGGAGCGATCGGACCGGTGCGCCAGCGGGCTGCAGACACGGCAATGGACCGTCCATCAAGATGCCCGGTCGTCCCTGACGGCGCGGCAATGGCAGCAGTTATATTTAGATTTGATGTCAGTTTGGTGACACTGGCAGCGCGCTCTTTGCGCTGCTTGTGTCAGCAGCGTGTCCGCGCGGTGTCAGTTATGCGACCGGCGCAAGACGCGCCCCGTGCAAGCCGGCGCATCGTTGCAAGGCAGCATTGCCGCCATCAGGGCGGGCAGGTCGCGGTCTGTGGGCGAGCATGCTGGTGCAGTGCCCGGATCGCGGTGCGGCAGTTAGGGGGGCGGTCGCAAGGCTCCCGGACACTCGCACGCCTTCCCTGCGCGCCGACCCGTTGCACAGGGCTACGGAGCTTCACCTGGCGGTCATTGACCTGAGCCACGTCGATCAATGGGGCGCCGCTGTCGTCATTACGCCGAGTGAGGCCCCTCCGGCAGCAGGTCGGAGCCTGCTTCCGGTCACGGGTCACGGGCGATCGCGTAGCGCAGCGCTCACCCGGGGGGCGACGGCCGACTTTGTCGGCCGCCGACGTGATGCCTGACGCCTGCTCAGTGCGCTGCCAGCGCCGCCGCCACCGCCTCGCGCAATGGCGTGGTCGGGCGCCCGATCAGCCGGCTCAGCGTGTGGCTGTCATCGAACAGGCTGCCACCGCGCGATGATGCCGAGCACTGCGCCAGCACCTGCGCAAACCCGGCCGGCACGCCCACCTGCACCAGCGCCGCGGCGTAGTCGGCCTCGGGAAGGTCGTGATAGGCCACCGGCTTGCCCGACTGCCGCGACACTTCTGCCGCGTACTCGTCCATGGTGAAGGCGGTATCGCCTGCCAGTTCATAGACCTGCCCGGCCTGCGGCGCGTCCGACGCCAGCACTGCCGCCGCTGCCGCCGCGTAGTCCGCGCGCGTGGCCGCACTGATCTTGCCCTCGCCCGAGCTGCCCATTGCCCCACCGTGCTCCACCTCGGCCGCAATCGCGCCGGTGTAGTTCTCGGTGTACCAGCCGTTGCGCAGCAGCACATGCGGCACGCCGCTGTCGCGCAGCAGGGCCTCGGTGGCCACATGCTCTTCGGCCAGCGACAGCGTGCTGGTGTCGGCATGCAGGATGCTGGTGTAGGCGAGCAGTTCGACCCCGGCACGCTTGGCGGCTTCGATCACATTGCGATGCTGCGGTACGCGTGCGCCAACGGCATTGGACGACACCAGCAGCACCCGGCCGACCCCGGCAAACGCCTGGTCCAGGCTGTGCGGGTCGGCGTAGTCGGCCTGACGCACCGTGATGTCGCGTTTTGCGAACCCGGCGAGTGACGCAGCATCACGGGCCGTTGCTACGATGCGGCTGGCAGGCACGTGCGCAAGCAATGCGTCGACGACCAACGCGCCCAGTTGCCCGCTGGCACCGGTGACAAGAATCAGGGGGGAAGCATGTGCCATGGTGCGCTCCAATAGGTTTAGAGAAGAGGTTTGGTCTAGTATTTAGACCTCGTGGTCCGCGCGCCTATTGTCGGGACCGTCCGGTCCTGCGCAAGGAGGCAGTTTTACTCCCCCTGGTTACCGTGAGATACCCCGTGAATGCGATTGCCTTGTTTCCGCCGCCGCCTTCCCTCGAAGGCCCCTTCGACGCCACCAAGTGCCCCGTGCGCGATGTGCTGGACCAGATCGGCGACAAGTGGACCTTGCTGATCCTGTTGACGCTGATTCCCGGCCCGTCCCGCTTCAGCGCCATCCAGCGCGCGGTGCCGGACATCTCCAAGCGGATGCTGACCCAGACCCTGCGCAACCTCGAGCGCAACGGCATGATCACCCGCAAGGTCTACGCCACCAAGCCGCCCAGCGTGGAGTACGCGCTCTCCAAGCTCGGTATCGCGCTGCTGGGCCCGGTGTCGCAACTGCTGAACTGGGCAGGCGAACACCACGCCAGCATCCGCGCCGCCCGCGAGCGGTTCGATCGCGCCCAGCAACCGGCAACCGCACTGGACGCCGACGACGCCCTGGCCTGACGGCTGAGCCTGGCCGTTGCGCACCGCCCCGCAGCCAGGTGTCGCGCTTTGACTCCACCTGCCACGCGCGTGCTCGGTTGGGGCATTGCGCCCGTCGAGCAGGCAACGCTATTCCTGCGGCAGGGTAGGACGGCTGGTTTCAAACCAGCGCAGTGCGCAGGGTAGCCAACGGTGTCGCACGGGTGCGATACCGTTGTACCTGCGCCGGGCACTTCTCCCCGCGCTCTGGCAGAGGTGGATGCGATGGTGGCGATGACCACTGCTAGCCAGCGGCCACGTTATCGCAGGTCCGGATTGCGCCAGTGAATCCAGCACCAACCGATCCCTGAAGCGACCAAGGAACATACCAGTGCGCCCCGCATCCAGTATGCGCCGACGGCATGCGCGCCAAACGCCCCCACCACGAATCCAGCCAGCGATAGACCGGCAACCTTGCGTTGCTCAACCAGCCACCTGGCCTGTTTGACACGTTTGAGGCGTCGCGCTTCCTGCTCCGCAGCATCCTGCCGCATGACCGCACGGGCAACCTCTTCAGCGTTAGAACGATCCATCGTCTACTCTCTCCAGGAAATATCGCGCACGCAACGAGCTCGGTGATGGGAGTTGCTGCGACCTGCAGCCGCAGGCACGCACTGCATGGCGTATTCAAGCACGACATCTTGAATCAGAAAAGATGATGCGCTGCCACCGCCTCACAAGCGTGGTGCGTAGCCGCCAACACCAAGTTGCCAACGCGCAATGTCCATGCGGCGTCCTGGTGAATCATCCATGCGGCCGTTGGCCGCTGGATAAAGAGCTACACGAGGTCAGGCCAGCGATTGCTCATACGCCTCCACCAAGAATGGCCTCATGGCTTCAAGCTCATCCACCGACCGCAGCTTCGCAACCACGGTGAAGCGAGTTCCATCCGACACATGCTTGATGAAGAGCGCGGGGTTCGCAGCGCGATGCAGGTGAATCGCCAGCCGCACGGCATCGCGCATCACGATCACATCCGCAAACACGCGGTGGCTGCGCAGCAGCACATAGCGCGCTCGGGCCACACACTCGACCGGCCCAAGGGTTGCCACAAAGGTCAAGTGCAGCGTAGAGCGACAAGCCCTTCTGGTCGATCGCGTAAAACACCCTCTGCGTCGCCGGTGCCACAGGCGTGCCGCTGCCCCTTCCGCGTGAACTTTCGATTGCATGCCGGGCACATCCACGTGCTTGTCATGATCTAGCCCTGCAAAGGAGCCGAAGCGGCAACGTCCCCCGGTCTTGCGTCGCTGGCGCTCAGACCACCGACCTTCCCTAAAGTTGCCACAACCCATGATCGTTGCCGGCGTGCAGATAGATGGCAAATTTTCCACGTCCGGGAATTTCCATCGGCGGCACGCCAACCTTGCCGCCAGCCTGGACGATAGCGGCAAAAGCAGCCTCGATGTCCTTCACTAGCCAGTAGGGCCGTACCACTGGATCTTCAGTGCCGCGCAATGGTGCGCGAACACCAATCAAGCCACCGTTGGCCAATGTAGCCGTACGTGCGTTGCCAAGTTCTGCGACAGGCTCTCCAAATTGCACTCCATCCGCTGAGCAGTAAGCCGCGCATACCGCGTCCACGTCTGTTGTCACGATCTCGAGATAGTGAAGCTGCATCATCTTCTCCGCAGATGGTCGGAAGTTGATCCCCTCGATACTCAGTTGCTGGATCGAAGACCAATGAGTTACGCGTCTACCTTGCGAAACACCCGCGACCATGGCCGCGCAGGCGATGCCACACCCAGACGCGTCTTTCTGGACGATGTTAGGCATGTTGCAATCTGCAAAAGCGTCTTGACGTTTAAGCAAGCGGCCGTGGCGGGCCGTTTGAGCGAGGGAACAGGCAGCGCTGCGCGCTACGGAAGCGTGTACTCGAATGCTTAGCTGTGTTTGCCAGCTGCAATGTGGATGTTGAAGTCACCGGCCAGACCAACAAGCTCACCAGTGCCGGAATCGGGAACCATGGTGACCGATAGGCTTGGGCTTCCTTGGTTCATTATTCCGGTATGTTGAAGGACGAAGGTTCCTTTCTTGCCTTTCAAGGAGCCTTCGACGGTCTCGATGGCAACGTACCCGGCTGAGCCCTGGACTAACGTCATCGCGCTCAGCATCTGGCCTTTGCTCGTCGCGACCAGGTCGCCGGATATCGTCTTGTCGATGGACATTCGACCGAGCTTTGAACCTTCGGCTTGACCTTCGAAGGCAAGCGGTAGCAGCTTGACTACAAATTCACCCCTGGCGACTTCATTCACGACGGATGGCCTCGTTGCGTGCTGATTTGATTGTGCCTGCGCCGCCGAAGCAAGCGATGCGAGCAGGACAGCGAAGAGGAACGGGCGCTTTGACGATTCGCTACTGACGCTTGAAGTAAGCCGAGTTTCCAAGCGGCATCGGCTTGAAGGAGTTGTTAGGCAGGAAGTGGCCGCAAAGCGTGAGTGTTGCAACCATGCTAGCCAACACTGCCGCATAAGCCGAGTGTGCCACAGGTTGTGGGATAGAGCTTACCCAATAACTTCGAGACGCATGATGCAAGCGAAGTCAAGCGCAAGGAGTGTTGCACGGCAACGACGTGCGAGAGCGACGCACAAGACCTATCGACACGAGCAACGATCATGACTGCTATCCGGAGCCGACCGCATGCGTATCCGCAAGGTTACCGAAGCCGGATCCACCAACCGACTTGCTGCACCACCGCCTAACACCTGAGTCGAGCTACGCCGCGAAGCGGCGTCGGCTTGGACGAGTTGTTAGCCCTCGCGGGGGTCGAACACCAGCTGCATGCTCTGGTGGAAGGGCACGAGATTCCAGTGTTCTAGCAGCTGAAGCGCTCGCTGGTAAGGGAGTGCCGGATCGATATCGCCGAAATCGAACGCAGGTTGATTCCGGGATGCTGACGCCAGCTGCGCGGCTTGAAAGAAAGAATCACGGTCGAGGGCGCCACCCCAGAGCTGGGTCTGGAGAGCCTCCACGATCGCCTCCGCCTGGACGGCTTCGGTTTCCACGGATCGGTTGCTCGGATCGTGGACCGCCTGCATGACGAAACCCGCATCCGAACCGGCGGCTACCTGGCTGAGGAAGCCATGCCGGAGCGGCAATGCGGACTCCACGATGTAGTGGATCAAATCGTGGGGCAATGTACCTTGGCGTGGCATGGCGCACTGGGTTTCGCTGCCGTCGGCCCGGACAAACCGAAGTCGATCAACTTTGTCGCTTTTCCCGAGCTTTTTCCGCGATGAGCTTCATGAGAGGGCTAACGCCTAAATTAAGCCGACCGGCGAAGCGGTGTCGGCTTGAACGAATTGTTAGGCAGCGAGTGACCGCAAAGGTTGGATGGTGCAACCATGCTCCCCAGCACTGCCGCCTGGACCGAGTGTGCCGCAGCTTGTGGGATGGAGCTTGCCCAGCGATGCCGTGGCGCGGTGCCACCGAAGCCAAGTGCAATGAGCGCAGCGCGCCCACAACGTGCGAAGCCGAAGCGCCGGACTCACCGCAACCCATAACAGCGGTGACTGCCGCCCGGGGCTGACCGCATGTGTGCCAGCCCACTCACCGAAGCTCGCCCGCCGACGTGCTTGCTCCACCACGGTCTAACGACAAGCTAAGCGGCGCAGCTATGCTGCGTCCTTGCTTCAGCGCATTGTTAGCTTTGGTAGAAACTTAACTTCACCCTTGAGAAAAGTATTATAGAACTGAGTTAGTACGTGGTACTTTTGCCCAAAGATAGAGCCATATCTAATATCTACAACCGTAGACCTGCCCGAGGTACTGAAAGTACAAGGAGGTATATCACCATTGATTACTCCACAGGCAAGTGCTTCTAACTCAAATGGTCGTTCAGATTGAATTTCTGTTGAAACCCTTAGAAGGGGTGCGCCTGAGTCATCAGGGTTAAAGAAGTTTTCGTAGTCGCTTAGTAACGCTACTTTGTACTTACGAGTTTCTCCAGCGCGAATATCTACTCCACTACCATTATAGCCGTTAGCAAATTCATCACCATATGGGGATTTATTAGAGTCATAATTATAAAATTCTACTCTGACATTTTTTGCGGTCACATTAGATGTGTTTTTTATAGTAAAAGTTACTAATTCATCGTTGGAGCTGTTTCTTTCTTTTTCTACCCTCGTTATTTCTAATTTAGTCGGATTCTGATCAATGGTGAGGAGGTCTTGAGCACTCAGCTTCGATGGAGCGGGTTCCAGCCATTGGTAAACACTAATAGTCCAGATAATCAGCTGGACTGAGCCTACAAATATTCCAATTGCAGCTCCAACATAGCCAATTCTATTTGGCATAGTCCAACTTTTGAACTGCTTGGACGAAGGTATTAAAAGTTTCAAGTTATCTCCGTTCACTTAGTGAAAGCTGACGCCTGAGTTAAGCCGTGGCGCGAAGCGGCATCGGCTTGAACGAACTGTTAGCTAGCACTCTCTTCATTTGGACCCAAGCCAATGACGTTCAAAAGCATTCTTCCAAGTGGAGTTGTGCTGGGCGAGTGGTACGAGAAATTTTTAGTGAATGCGTCGATCTCGGGCTGCTTATTGCGATCTAGCCTAAGATCTCGTTGAAGCAATCCAAGGCTTTCCAGGTGTGATTTGTAGCTCTCTTGGAGAGTGTGCCGGTCTTGTTCGACTTGGGGTGCGCCCATGTAGGCCCTAGCCGGCTGCAAGACTGATTCGTGGGTCTTCCAGAACTCATCTGGAGCGCCGATATATGACCCAATGAATGAACGAAGCCAGATTATTTCAACGTCGTTAATCTCACCGAGAATTCGAAGAAGATGACGAGAGTCGTTTTGGCTTTCTTCCTCTTCCGTAAGGCTGTGTGCAACTAGAGAGGCTAGGTACTCTCTTCGCTCATCGCTTGTCGAGCGTGCCGCCTGTCGCATTGCTTCTTCTGTGAGTTCTACAAATTTTTCGTCAAAGAAACGACGATGAATAAAATTCTCTTCCAACTGGTTGATTCGCCTATCCAACGCGGCGGCAAATTTTGAGATTCTTTCAATTCTTTGATTAGGAATGATTGTGCTGGCGAGTTCAACCAGCAGCGATCCAGCAAATGGGACTGCGCCAAGAATCGACTTTGCGCCAGCTGCTACGTAGTCGATTGCTTTGTTCTTGATTTCGGAAGGACTGGAAGAGTCGTCTGTCATGTTCTGGCTAACGCCTGAATTAAGCCGACACGCTAAGCGTGTTCGGCTTGAATGAACTGTTATACATCAATCCGTATGGCCTACTTGGCTATCCTATTCCTGACTAGTGAGGGCGATATCGATAATATCGATGTTGATACGCGCGCGAATTTCAGAGCTTGTGATGTCGTGAGATGTAGGTACTACGATTATTCGTGCCTCAATTTCTATGTCCCAGTCGCTGTCATGGTCCTCGCCGTCCGAGTCAGTGTGCTGCACAACGCACGTGCCTTTGATCCGAACCACAATACTCTCCGGTGGTTCTTCACAGGAGTACTCGGGCTCTTCGCGGTCGACACTTATAATGCTCCCCTCGTAATTTCCTCGGTCGCCATCGTCAACTTGGTGGCCATGACCGATAACACGCTTAATGATCTCATCTGAAAAGATTTCTTCGACTGATTTTGCAAACATCTGTGCAACTCCTTTTGAGGTATAACGCCTGAATTAAGCCGACCCGCGAAGCGGGTTCGGCTTGAATGAATTGTTAGGCAGCATCTCTCTCGCCCCTTTTCGCTCGAGTTCCACGAGCTCATCAGCAGGCTTGGCCTGTAAGGGAGGCGGGACTCCCGAGAAGCAATGACAGCCTTCTTAGTACGAACGACAAATGACCGAAGCATCTCCTGAGCCTTATTGATCATATGAGTACCCTCCTTTTGGATGAGATGTGAAAGAACGGAACAAGCTTCTGAAACAAGGAATCCAGCGACAAAGCTAACTGGTCCAGCTGCAACATAGAACAGGCCCGTCATCATCAGTCTCAGGAGGCCGCCTCTGAGAGACACAGAAGTGTTTCGACGATTTGTCTATGCTGTCTAACGCTTGAATTAAGCCGACCCGCAAAGTGGGTTCGGCTTGAATGAATTGTTAGTGCTCAATCTTGCGCCTAGCCATTGAGAGACAACCACGCGGCAACTTGCTTGTTGAGCGTATGCAATTGCATGTCATAGTCATCTGGCCACTCCGCGAATGCCCTGGTGCGAATGCCATCAAGCACGTCTTTAGGCACGCGAGCATTCTCATACTGGAAAAACTCTCGAGCGGCATTAAACTGCTTTTTGACCGTGTGTAGTTGCATGTCGTAGTCACCGTCCCATTCCGTGAAAGCTGAAGAGAAGATGCCGTTGACGAAATCACTCGGGTCAAGGCTTGAGTAAAATTGATTGAGCTCGAGATAGGCGTCAATCTGTTTTTCTAGCGTGTGTTTCTGCATGTCAAAGTCATCGGGCCATTCTTCCCGCGCTTTGGCAAGGATGCGTGCGTGAACATCTGCTGGAACACTCGCCATAATGTCTCGTTGAGCGCTAACGCTTGAATTAAGCCGAGTTGCGAAGCAACTTCGGCTTGAATGAGTTGTTAGGCAGTGAGTGGCCGCAAAGGTTGGATGGTGCAACCATGCTCCCCAGCACTGCCGCCTGGACCAAGTGTGCCACAGCTTGCGGGATGGAGCTTGCCCAGCGATGCAGCGGCGCGTGATGCTACCGAAGCCAAGTGCACCGAGCGCAGCGCGGGAACGACGTGCCAAGGCGAAGCACCGAACTTGCCGCAACCCGTAACGGCGATGACTGCTGTCCGGAGCCAACCGCATGCACGCCTGCGAACTCACCGAAGCTGCCCCCGCCAACGCATTTGCTCCACCACCGCCTAACGCCTGAGTTAAGCCGAGCCGCGACGCGGCTTCGGCTTGAATGAATGGTTAGATGGCAGTTTCATGATCTCACCGCCCAAAGGACAGAGAGCAACGCAGTGAAAAGCGACAAGTTGGCGACGAAGCGCAAGGCTACGCGATAAGTAAATGGTGCTCTCCAAGTCCGACAGAGACCATACACGCTAGCCAAGCCAGCGAGGATGCTTACCAGGAAGAGGGGCCAGCTGAAGCCAACACGCAGCAATAGGAACAACGCAGCAAGCGTCCCAGCGACAGATACTGCTGTAACGAGAATGCCTTGGGAGGTATTGTACGGGCGTGGTGCCATTACCATCTAACACCTGAGTTAAGCCGCGCCGAGAAGCGGCGTCGGCTTGAATGAATAGTTAGCCACCACCTGGCCGCATCACAGGGCAAGCCCCCACTAGCGCGTTCGACACGAGAACATTCATGGGGTCGCCCCAGACATCTTTGTTGGCTAGCAGATACTTATCGACAACGTCTCGTAATACTTCGCTGCTCATTTCAGAAGTACATGCATGAACCTTCCCCACCTCTTCCTTAGATGCTCCGTAGAACCCAGAGCTCAACAGCCCGTCTACAACGCCCATTACATAGGCTGATCGAGTGGAAGGTGACTGCGCAACATACGCCTCACCTTTCAAGTACCCATCATAGACATGCACCGACTGCGCAGAACTGGCCGAGGCAGCTAACAACAGACCAGCGAATAATCCGAATCGCATAACCAAGTCTCCTGCGGGCTAACTACTATTGGACCGCCGAAATGCGGCGTTGCATGGAGTATCTTCGATCGTTGGGGCCTTGTGAATGGGGGAAATCCTAGCCGGGATCACGGGCTGCACGATGGCAAGCGGGCGCGACCATGCTGTCCAGGCGTATGAAATACACCAAAAAAACGTACGGCGTAACCGCATCCCCAGGGCCCCGGTTACTCGACCAGGTGCGTGAACGCCTGCGCGTTCGGCACTACAGCCTGCGCACCGAGCAGGCGTACCTCAGCTGGATACGGCGGTTCATCCTGGCCAGCGGCAAGCGCCATCCGGCGCAGATGGGGCAGGCGGAGGTCGAGGCGTTTCTTACCCGCCTGGCGACCGATGCTCAGGTGTCTGCGGGGACGCAGAACCAGGCCCTGGCTGCGTTGCTGTTTCTCTACCGCGAGGTCCTGCGTATCGAGCTGCCGCGGATGGAACATCTGGTGCGTGCCAAGCGGCCCAGGCGCATCCCGGTGGTGCTGGCGCGGGAGGAAGTTGCACGCCTGCTGGCGGGGATGGAGGGTACGTGTTGGCTGATGGCCAGCCTGCTCTACGGCAGCGGGATGCGGTTGATGGAATGCCTGCGGCTGCGCATCAAGGATGTGGACGACGCACGCGGGGAAATCGTGGTGCGCGATGGCAAAGGCGGCAAGGACCGCCGGGTGCCGCTACCGCTCAGCCTTCGAGATGCGCTCCTGCGTCAGCGCGAACGCGCGCTGGCGGTGCATGCCGCCGATCTTGCGGCCGGTACCGGGCGGGTGTTCCTGCCGCATGCCCTGGCACGGAAATATCCCAATGCGGATGCGGAGCCGGGGTGGCAATACCTGTTTCCGTCTGCGCGCCAATCGCGCGATCCGCGCAGTGGCAGGTGGGGTCGGCATCACGTGTCCGAAGAAATTCTGCAGCGTGCGGTGCAGGTGGCGCGGCGCCGCGCCGGCATCGCCAAGCCGGCCACCTGCCACACCTTGGCGACATTCGTTCGCCACGCATCTGCTGGAGCCGGCCACGATATCCGCACCGTGCAGGAGCTGTTGGGTCACTAGGATGTGGCCACTACCCAGATCTATACGCATGCACTGGGCCGCGGTGCGTCTGCGGTGCGCAATCCGCTGGATGGGCCCGGCCTCACGGGCGGCGATGGGTGAGGCGGACTTGCCGGCGGTGGTGCCTTCGCTCTTGGGTCGCAGGTGCTGCTCCGCTGCCGATGTGCTGCATGCAGACGGAAATATCAGCCGACGCTAGTGCAGTCGGCCGAATGCCTCAACCGTCCAACAACGCCTTATCCCGCACCGCGCCCTTGTCCGCGCTGGTCGCCAGCAACGCATACGCCTTCAGCGCGGTGGTGACCTTGCGTGGGCGCAGCTCCACCGGCTTCCAGCCCTTGGCATCCTGCTCTGCACGACGAAGGGCGAGTTCCGCGTCCGAGATCAGCAGATTGATCGAGCGGTTGGGGATGTCGATCAGGATCTTGTCGCCATCACGCACCAGGCCGATGGCGCCGCCTGCGGCTGCTTCCGGTGAGGCGTGGCCGATCGACAGGCCCGAGGTGCCGCCGGAGAAGCGGCCGTCGGTGAGCAGGGCGCATTGCTTGCCCAGGCCCTTGGATTTCAGGTAGCTGGTGGGGTACAGCATCTCCTGCATGCCGGGGCCGCCCTTGGGACCTTCGTAGCGGATCACGACGATGTCGCCGGCGACCACCTCGTCGGCCAGGATGCCTTTGACCGCTGCGTCCTGGCTCTCGTACACACGTGCATTGCCTTCGAACACGTGGATGGATTCATCCACGCCGGCGGTTTTCACCACGCAGCCGTCGCGGGCGATATTGCCGTACAGCACGGCCAGGCCACCTTCCTGCGAGAACGCATGCGCCACGTCGCGGATACAGCCGTCGCTGCGGTCGGCATCCAGGGAGTCCCAGCGCGTGGCCTGGCTGAAGGCAATCTGGGTGGGAATGCCGGCCGGGCCGGCCTTGTAGAACGTGTGCACCTTGTCATCGTCGGTCTGGGTGATGTCCCATTGCGCGATGGCATCGGCCAGGGTGCGCGCATGCACGGTGGCTGCATCGGTGTGCAGCAAGCCGCCGCGTGCCAGCTCGCCAAGAATGGCCATGATGCCGCCGGCGCGATGCACGTCTTCGATATGGTATTTCGGTGTATTCGGCGCCACCTTGCATAGCTGCGGTACGCGCTTGGACAAGCGGTCGATATCGCGCATGTCGAACGGCACTTCGGCCTCCTGCGCGGCGGCGAGCAGGTGCAGGATGGTGTTGGTCGAGCCACCCATGGCGATATCCAGCGTCATCGCATTTTCGAAGGCGTCGAAGGTGGCGATGCCGCGCGGCAATGCGGTGGGATCTTCGCCGCCATACCAGCGGTGGCACAGTTCTACTGCGGCGCGTCCGGCACGCAGGAACAGTTGTTCGCGGTCGGCGTGCGTTGCCACCACGGTGCCGTTGCCCGGCAGCGACAGCCCCAGCGCTTCGGTCAGGCAGTTCATCGAGTTGGCGGTGAACATGCCCGAGCACGAGCCGCAGGTGGGGCAGGCGCTGCGTTCGAATTCGGCGACCTTTTCGTCGGAGGCGCTGTCGTCGGCGGCGATCACCATCGCATCGATCAGGTCGAGCTTGTGCTCGGCCAGCTTGGTCTTGCCGGCTTCCATCGGGCCGCCGGAGACGAACACGGTGGGAATGTTGAGCCGCAGCGCAGCCATCAACATGCCGGGGGTGATCTTGTCGCAGTTGGAAATGCACACCAGCGCATCGGCGCAGTGCGCGTTGACCATGTATTCGACCGAATCGGCGATGATTTCGCGGCTGGGCAGCGAATACAGCATGCCGTCGTGGCCCATCGCGATGCCGTCGTCCACGGCGATGGTGTCGAACTCCTTGGCCACCCCGCCGACGCGCTCGATCTCGCGCGCCACCAACTGCCCGAGATCCTTCAGGTGCACATGCCCCGGCACGAACTGGGTGAACGAGTTGGCGATGGCGATGATGGGCTTGTGGAAGTCGCCGTCCTTCATGCCGGTGGCGCGCCACAACGCGCGCGCGCCGGCCATGTTGCGGCCGTGGGTGGAGGTCTTGGAGCGGTATTCGGGCATGGCGGATTCAACGACAAAGGCGAGCGGTGGCTGGCAATTAGACCGCGCCAGGACTGTTGCTGCTGCAACCGTCAAGGCGCGCTCGGATGATCCCGCACGGTAGCACGCAGCTGTCGCGCCCACGCGTCGCTGAAATGTAGCGAACGCACGGGCGATACCGTCGAGCAACCGGCCAATAATCCTGCGCGGAACGGTTCACCCCTGTGCGTAACATCGGCGATGCATTGCCACTGCCCGCGAGCGTGGGCGGTTTAGACTGTGCGCATGAGCGCCCTTGTGTCCTGCCGCGCGGGCTGTGCCGCCTGCTGCATCGCCCCCTCCATCAGTTCGCCGATTCCGGGCATGCCGCAGGGCAAGCCGGCCGGGGTGCCCTGCGTGCAACTGGATGCGCAGTTGGGCTGCCGCCTGTTCGGGCAGCCGAGCCGGCCGGCGGTCTGCGCGAGCCTGCGTCCGTCAGTGGAGATGTGCGGCAACTCGCGCACGCAGGCATTGGCGATGCTGGCTGCCCTGGAGCGTGCGACGCAGCCTTGAACGTTGGGGCGCTGCGCCTCTGCCTGCGGCCAAGGCTGGCGTAGTTCAAGGTGGCCGAAGGATCGCGCCGTGGTTCGAGTGCGTTGCCTGGTGCTTGCAGGCGACTCAAGACAACGGTGGAGAAGGGAATCGGGCAGGGCGCTACGCCGACGACCTAGCCCACCGAAGCAGCGCAGGCCTTGCGCTCATCGCCCCCAAGCGCTGCGATCTGCCCGGTCTTGCCGGGCAAGGTGCCGATGTGGATCGGCATCGGCAGCGTCGACGCGCGCTCACCCGTTGGCGTTGGCCTTGCGCCCGGCAAAGACGCGCTTGATGCCGGCGCCCAGCGCCAGCACGCCGAACAGCACCAGCTTCCAGCCCTTGGCCAGCAGCAGGCCCAGCTTGGCGAACAGCCCGGCCTTGGCCGCCAGGCCACCACCGATCAGACCGGCCAGGCCATAGCTGGCGATCTTGTCGGTGGACGGGTTGTGGTCGGCATAGCGTGCGCCCTGGTCGAACTCGGTCATCGGCAGCAGCTGCTGCATGCCCTGACGCACCTGCTCGAGCTGGCCCATGCCGGCGACGGCGTTGAGGCTGAGATAGCCGCTGCGCCCCAACACGCGGATGTCGTAGTTGAGGGTGTGCTGCTGGGCGCCATCGAAGCGCAGTTCCTTTGCCCAGTAGAGCTTCTTGCTGCCGGCGTCGTAGCGCGGCGGCACGGCCCAGCCGAGCAGGTCGACCGTGCCGTACCCCTGTTCGCGCCGTGCGGCGTTGTCCTCGGCGGTACCCTTCTGCATCTGTTCCAGCAATTCGCTGTAATCGATCCTGGCGGCGTCCTCGTCGGACACATAGCCCTCATCGCTATAGGTCACCACCACCGCCCAGCTGTCCGGTGCATCCAGCGCAGGCGTGCGCGGCACGATCATGCCCAGCACGCTGTCGTCGGGCGGGTTGCCCCACAGCTGCTCGAGCACGCGGCGCGTATCGGCCTTGTCGAGGTAACGGAAGGCCGGGTCCAGATCGAAGTGCGCCTTGGCCTGCGGCACGGCGATATGGCCGTCGTGATACTGCAGCGCAGAGAGCACTTGCGCCTGGTCCGCGGCCTCGGCCGGTACGGCGAGCAGCAGCGGGCTTGCGACAAGCAGGCAGGCGGCCAGCAGGCCGCGCATGACAACGGACGTGTGCATCAGGTCGAATCCATTCGATGGCAGCGTCCCCACGCCGCAGGGCGCAGATTCTGCCATGCGTTCACACGGCAGACAACGGGTCAGCGCGCGCTGGCGATGCCCAGGTACTGATCCTTGAGCCGCACATAATGCTGGGCCGAGTAATGCAGGCTTTCGATTTCCTTGTCGCTGAGCGTGCGCGCCAGGCGGGCGGGGTTGCCCAGCCACAACTCTGCCTCGCCGACCACCTTGCCCGGGCCGACCACTGCACCTGCACCGACAAATCCGTAGCGTTTGACGGTGGCTCCATCCAGCACGCAGGCGCCCATGCCGATCAGGCACAGGTCTTCGATGCTGCAGGCATGCAGGATGGTGCCGTGGCCCACGGTGACGTCGGCGCCGATCACGGTCGGGTAGCCGGCCTTGTTGAACGGGCTGTGGTGGCTGACGTGGATGATGGTGCCATCCTGCACGTTGGTACGCGCGCCGATCTGCACATGGTTGACGTCGCCGCGGATCACCGTGCCCGGCCACACCGACACATCGTCGCCCAGGCTCACCTTGCCGATGATGGTGCAGGCCGGGTCGATGTAGACGCGCTCGCCCAGTTGCGGGGTGTGGTCCAGAAACGGGCGAATCGGGGTCACGGTAGTCTCCGGCAAGTCAGCGTGCCGCCAGGTGCGGACACGGTGTGGATGATACCCGGGCCGTGGTGGTGGCTGCGGAAGGGCCCAGGTCTTACGCCAGAGGTGCATCTGCGCGCGCGGCGCTATGCTGCCGGCAGCGGCCTGTACGCCGGCAGGATCATGAAGCGGTGGGCGCGTGCCGCTGTTGTGCAAGGCTGCGATCGCAGACCGCAGTGACTGCATTGTTGCGTAGTAGGAACCGCACGCGTATCGCGGTGTTGTTGGCTGGCAGCCGCAGTGTGTCGCGGTCAGGCAACGCAATGGCGTCGCGACCGTCTTGGTGTCCCTTTGCGGCAGCGTCGCGACTGGCTATCGACTTCACGCATCGCAGCGATGGACGTCGCTGCGATGCGTGAAATCGATAGCGCGCCCCGAACGCGTGCTCGCCCAAGCGAAGCCCGATCCCGTCACGTCCGATAAGCGCACAGCACTGCGGTGATCCGGCTTGAACCGTGCCTGCGATCGGCCTAGCGTGCGTGCAGTTGCGATGCGGCGGCGAGTGCCGGAGCGACGCGAACATCGTGTTCTCCCGCTCGCCGTCATCGCAGCGCCGCGCAAGTCGCTGGCGATGCACGACCACCCGTATCACGCCCCGCAAGACCACTCCCTTCTCCACAGGACACCCCGATGCTCCAAAGCACCTCGACGCCTGCGCCCTTCGTGCTGGAGCGCATGACGCCCTTTCAGTGGCGGGCAGTGGCGATCTGCGTGCTGCTGACAATGCTCGACGGTTTCGACGTGATGGCGATGGCGTTCACCGCGCCGCATGTGTCGGCGGATTGGCAACTGTCGGGAAAGTGGCTGGGGGTGTTGTTCAGTGCCGGACTGGTGGGCATGGCCGTGGGGTCGTTGGTGCTGGCGCCGCTGGCCGACCGTATCGGCCGCCGCGCCCTGACGCTGATCTGCCTGACAATCCTCACCGTGGGCATGGGCGCCTCGGCGCTGGCCGGCAACGCCTGGCAACTGGGGGCGCTGCGGGCGTTCACCGGGATCGGCATCGGCGGCATGCTGGCCTGCGTGGCGGTGACGGCTGCGGAGTATTCCACCGCGCGCTGGCGCAGCACGGCCACGGTGCTGCAGGCCACCGGTTACCCGGTGGGCGCCACGGTGGGCGGGGCGATCGCGGCGCTGCTGTTGCAGCACTGGTCGTGGCCGTCGGTGTTCGTGCTCGGCGCGCTGGGCTCGTTGGTGTGTGTGCCGCTGGTGCTTGCCTTTCTGCCGGAGTCGCTGGAGTTCCTGATGGCTCGCCGGCCGCCGAACGCGCACACCCGCTTCAACGCAGTGCTGGCGCGGATGGGGATGCCGGCAGCGCCGCAACTGCCGCTGCCACCGGTACAGGCGGCCAGGCAGGGTTATGCCGCGCTGTTCGTCGGGGTGGTGCGGCGGCAGTCGCTGCTGATCGCGGGGGCGTTCTTCCTGTTGATGTTCTCGTTCTACTTCGTGCTCAGCTGGACGCCCAAGCTGCTGGCAACGGCGGGGCTGTCCGCCGCCCAGGGCGTGACCGGCGGGGTGCTGTTGAATCTGGGCGGTATCGCGGGCGGCTTGCTGTTCAGTTGGCTGGCGCTGCGCGCGCGGCTGTCGCGGCTCACTGCGGGTGCGCTGATCCTGGTGGCGCTGGCGATGCTCGCGTTCGGGGTGAGCAGCGCGGTGCTGAGCTGGGCGTTCGTGACGGCCCTGCTCACCGGTGCGGCACTGACCGCCGCCATGGGAGGGCTGTATGCAGTGGCGCCGGTGGTGTTCCCGGCGGCCGTACGCTCCACCGGCATGGGCTGGGCGATCGGCGTGGGCCGCTTGGGCGCGATCCTGTCGCCTCTGTGTGCGGGCGTATTGCTGGACGCCGGGTGGACACCGGCCCGGTTGTACCTGGCCTGCGCCGTGCCGCTGCTGTTCGCCGCCGCCGCCGTGGTGGCGATGCGCTTGCCGGATCGCTGAACTGCTCAGCCCGCTGCGCGCGACTGCGTGATTGCGCCTGTCCAGGACGCATCGGCGGACCAAAGAAATCGTGCCGGCTGCCGATATTTCCGAAGACCGCCATGCCCATGGCGGACTCTTCCGCGAACATCGTGCACACCAGCGCCGGCATGCTCAGAACCATCGACTCCGACCAACTTCGCCCCGGCATGTATGTCTACAAGCTGCTGGGCGCGTGGGTGCACCATCCGTTCTGGAAAACCTCGTTCCTGGTCGATTCGGACGACGTGGACAAGATCCACGGCAGCCGGATCGAGCAACTGGTGATCGACACCGCGCGTGGGCTGGATGTGGACGCGGGGACGCCGGAAACGGAAGCGGCCGATGCCACGCCACCGGAACCGGAGCCGGAGCCGCCGGAGCCGGCATCCAGCACGCGCGCGCTGCGCACCAGCAGCGTCACTGCGCAGGTCGGCATCGAGGCCGAAGTGGTGCGCGCGCGGCGCATTTTCGAAGATGGGCGCGACACCGTGGAGGAGATGTTTCGCGACGTGCGGCTCGGCCGTACCGTCGACACCGAGGCGGCCATGCCGCTGGTGGAAGCCATCAACGATTCGGTGCTGCGTCACCCGCAGGCGCTGATCAGCGTGGCGCGGCTCAAGACCGCCGACGACTACACCTATCTGCACTCGATGGCCGTGGCCGGGCTGATGAGCGGGCTCGCCCGCCAGCTCGGCCTGCCCGATGCGCAGGTGGTGGAAGCGGCGATGGGTGGCCTGCTGCACGACATGGGCAAGGCGGTGACGCCGCTGGACATCCTCAACAAGCCGGGCCGGCTCACCAACGAAGAAATGGAGGTCATGCGCCAGCATCCGCTGGATGGCCATCGCCTGCTGGTGGCCGGCGGCGTGCAGAACGCGGTGGTGCTGGAAATCGCCCTGCATCATCACGAAAAGATGGATGGCAGCGGTTATCCCAGCCGGCTGGTCGGCGAAGAGATCTCGCTGATGTCGCGGATGGGCGCGGTCTGCGATGTCTACGACGCCATCAGTTCCGACCGCCCCTATAAACGCGGCTGGGATCCGGCCGAATCGCTCAAGCAGATGGCCTCGTGGAAAGGCCACTTCGACCCGGTGATCTTCCAGGCGTTCGTGCGCCGGCTGGGGATCTATCCGGTTGGTTCGCTGGTGCGGCTGGAATCGCAGAAGCTGGCCGTGGTGATCGAACAGACCCCGGACGCCCTGCTCAAACCGAAGGTGCGGGTGTTCTACTCGGCCAAGCTGCGCAGCCATGTGCTGTTGCAGGACATCGACCTGTCGCGTCCGGACTGCCAGGACCGGATCGAAAAGATGGAAACCCCGAGCGACTGGGGCTTTCGCGATCTCGAGAAACTCTGGCTGCCCTGATCTGGCCGTGCCCCGCTGCGGGTGGTGCTGCATGCCCGTCCGGTGTGCGGCGCGTGCCCGCCTGCGCATCCTTGCCGATCGGCAGGCCACCGACGGCTGACCCCGGCCACGCCCCGCGCCCGATCGCACTGCACCGCCCGGCCCACCATGCAGCCTGCCGATCGCTGTCCCGGCCCATACCCGGCACCGTCTCGCCTAGCGGGCGCGACCATGCTGCACTGCAGCTTGGCAATGTAGTTATGTTCAATAACTATCCCGGAACGCAATCACTTGCCGACCGGAACCATGTCCACTTCGTGCCTGGATCACCGCCGTCCCTCGCATGCTGCAGCGCCGCTACGCCGCTGCCGGGCCTGCGCGTGGACGCGGGGGCTGGCGCAGCGTTGGCACGGCGCGCGACTCCGGCAGGCAACGGCGGCCTGCACGTCCACATCGGCGGGCCTGGCCGCGTCTACAATGCGGTGCACGCCGGGGATCGGCGTTGCGGACCGGGTGCCCCGCGCGTGCCGGTCCGCCTGCTGCCTTTGTCGCGAGAACCGTCATGCCCGCTACCGCCGCTGTTGCACCGTTGCCCGATCCCGTCACCGAGGTGGACCAGGCGCGCCTGCTGCGGCTGCTGGGGTATCGCATCACCCGCACCGAGTTGTTGGTGCGGCGAATGTTCCAGGAGTGCGTGGCGGCCTTCGATCTGAAGCCGGTCGATTTCTCCTTGCTGATGCTGGTGGACGGCAACCCGGGAATCAATCAACGCCAGATCGGCGATGTGTTGCACGTATCGCCGCCGAACCTGGCCATCGTGGTGGCACGGCTGGTCAAGCGCCGGCTGTTGCGGCAGGTGCGCGGGCAGCAGGACCGGCGCATGCAGCATCTGTCGCTGACGCCGGCCGGCATCACCCTGCTGACCGAAGCCGAAGCCGAGGTGCTGCGCATGGAGCGGCAGCTCAGCGCAGTGCTCGGCACCAGCGAGGCGCCGCTGCTGCGCGCGCTCGATCGTCTGGATCGGCTGGACACGCCGTAGGCCGCGCCTGCCGGCCACGTAGCCGGCGGCCTTTGTCCACTTCTATTGCAACTGCACGTGCTGTGCGTAGCGCGGGGATTGCCCCTGCCTGACACCTGCCCTGTGGCAGGCCCGCTGTTCCCTCCCAACGCTGGAGATGTCCGCAGTGAGTCGATCCTTGGAGATGCGCTGGGCAGGTGGTGCAAGAGCGTCGTGGCAGGTCCGCGCAACGCTTGGGGCGGCGGCATTGCTTGCCACTGGTGCAGCGCTCGCACAGGGCGTGCCGCAGAGTGCGGCGCTCACCAACGGGCTCAATACCGGCGGGACAAGTTTTCTGGATGGTTTCACCCGCACCACGCCCGGCTGGGCCGTGGTGACCTATCTGCGCCAGACCTCGCTGGATGCGATCAAGGACGCGCGTGGCAACGATGTCCCGGTGTTCGAGAACCCGCGGATCGATTCCACCCTGCTGCTGACCCAGGTCGCCTACGTCACGCCGTACACGCTGTTCGGTGGGGCACTGGGCATCAATACGCTGGTGCCGTTGATCAATCTGGACGCGTCCTTCGGGCGCAACAGCATCGTCACCCTGCGCGACAACGGCGCCGGCGTCGGCGACCTGACCTTCGGCCCGTACCTGCAGATGCTGCCGGTGATGCGCAATGGGCGGCCAGTGTTTTCGCAGCGTTTCGAGATCGATGCCGTGGCACCGGTCGGCAAGTTCGACCGCGACCGCGATCTCAACCAGGGCGCCGGCTACTGGTCGCTGGTGCCGAACTACGCCTTCACCGTGCTGCCCACGCCCAAGTGGGAAATCAGCGCACGCCTCAACTACGTCTACAACTTCCGCAGCGAGCGCCGGCCGAATCTGCCCGACGGATTCGACTTCCGTAACGGGCAGGCCGGCGATGCGGGCTGGATCAACTTCGCCACTTCCTGGGAAGTGGCGCCGGATGTGCGGCTGGGCGTCAACGCCTATTACCTCACCCAATTCCGCGACAACCGCACCAATGGCCAGCGCGTGCCCGACAGCCGGCAACGCATCTTCTACGCCGGTCCGGGCGGCGCGTGGCGGCTGGATGCCAGCAACATGCTGTTTGCCAATCTTTACCTGCCGGTAGAGGTCAGGAATGCGGCCTCCGGCAACAACGTCAACCTGCAGTACGTCCATGTGTTCTAGCGCCGGTACATCCGGCTCCTTCGGAGGGTGGCAATGAATTTGCAGAACAAGACGATCGTGGTGACCGGTGTGGCCTCGGGCATCGGCGCAGAGGTCGCACGGCTGGCGCGGTTTCATGGCGCCACGGTGATCGGGGTGGATCGCACGCCGGTGCAGATGACGCTGCACGGCTTTCATCAGGCCGACCTGGGCGACCCGGCGTCGATCGATGCGCTGGTCAGCGCCTTGCCGGAACGTATCGATGCGCTGGCCAATGTGGCAGGTGTGCCCGGCACCGCGCCGCTGGATGCGGTGGCACGCGTCAATTACCTGGGCTTGCGTCATCTCAGCCACGCGTTGCTGCCGCGCATCGTCCCGGGCGGTGCCATCATCAACGTCGCCTCGATCCTTGGCGCGGAGTGGCCGCAGCGACTGGAGCTGCACAAGCAGCTGGCCGCCGCCGACAGTTTCCAGGCCGGCGCTGCCTGGCTGGCCGCGCATCCGGTGGCCCACGACACCTGCTACCAGTATTTCAAGGAAGCCTTGATCGTGTGGACCTTGCTGCAATCGCGCCCCTGGTTTGCCGAGCGCGGCATCCGCGTCAACAACGTGTCTCCCGGGCCGGTGTTCACCCCGATCCTGGGCGACTTCGCCGCGATGCTGGGCGAGGAGCGCGTCAAGGAAGATGCCAAGCGCATGACCCGCCCGGCGTATGCCGACGAGGTGGCCGAGGCCATCGTGTTCCTGGCATCGGATGCCGCGCGCTGGATCAATGGCATCACCCTGCCGGTCGATGGCGGGCTGGCATCCACCACGCTGTAGTTCTCCCACCCGTCCTTTCCCCCAATGCTTGTAGCAGGAGGCTAGACCATGAATGCTCTTCCCAGCGCAGCGGTCGCTGCGATCGATACGCCCGCTTGGCACGGCTGCATTTTCAATGGCGAGTGGGTGCCCGGCCACGGCGGCAGCCTGCCGATCCATGAGCCGGCCACCGGTGGCTTGCTGCACGAGGTCAGCAAGGCCGATCTGGACGACGTGGCGGCTGCCGTGGCGCAGGCCAAGCAGGCACAGCGCGCCTGGGCTGCCACCTCGCCGCGCGAGCGCGCCGCGATCTTTCATCGCGCCGCCCAGGTGATGCAGGCGCGCAGTGCCGAAGCTGCGCTGCTGATCGCACGCGAAACCGGTGGCATCCTGCCCAAGGCCCAGCGCGAAGTGGATGAAGCCGTGGTGTTCTACCAACAGGCCGCCGGGTTGCCGCTGCAGGCGGTGGGCCAGGTGCTGCCAACCGCTTCAGGCCAACTCAGCCTTGCCCGGCATCTGCCGCTGGGCGTGGTGGCGGTGATCTCGCCGTTCAATTTTCCGCTGATCCTGTCGCTGCGCTCGGTGGCGCCGGCGCTGGCCATGGGCAACGCGGTGATCCTCAAGCCCGACCCGCGCACCCCTTACACCGGCGGAGTGATCATCGCGCAGGTGCTGGAAGAAGCCGGCCTGCCCAAGGGCTTGCTGCACGTGCTCAATGGCGATGCGCAGATCGGCCAGGCACTGGTGGAGTCGCCGGATATCCCGATGATCGCCTTCACCGGCTCCACTGCGGCTGGCCGCCGCATCGGCGAAATTGCCGGGCGACACCTGAAAAAAGTGGCCTTGGAACTGGGCGGCAACAACGCGGTGATCGTGCTCGACGATGCCGATCTGGATCGCGCCGCCTCGGCCATCGCCTTCGGTGCCTATCTGCACCAGGGACAGATCTGCATGGCCACCGGCCGGGTCTTGGTTCAACGCAGTGTGGCCGATGCGCTGACCCAGCGGTTGGCGGAAAAAGCACGGCATATGCCGGTGGGCGACCCGGTCAGCGGCACCGTGGCCCTGGGCCCCATCATCGACCAGCGCCAGCTGCAACGGGTGATCGACATCGTCGCCGACAGTGTGGCCGCCGGCGCGGTGGTGGAAGCCGGCGGAACCAACGAAGGGCTGTTCTATGCGGCCACCGTGCTGTCGAACGTGCGCCCGGGCATGCGCGTGTTCGATGAAGAGGTGTTCGGGCCAGTGATCAATATCACCGTGTTCGATACCGATGAAGAAGCTGCGCAGATGGCCAACCACGGTGAGTACGGCCTGGCCGCCGGGATCATGTCGGCCTCGGTGTCGCGCGCGATGGCCCTGGGCGAGCGCCTGCATCCGGGCCTGCTGCACATCAACGACCAGACCGTGGTGGATGAGGTGATCAACCCGTTTGGGGGTACCGGTGCGTCGGGCAACGGCACCAGCGTTGGTGGCCCGGCCGACTGGGAGCAGTACACGCACTGGCAGTGGCTGACGATCAAGAACGAGGTGCCGCAGTACCCGTTCTGAGCGCCTGCGCCTGCACCGAGGTGCCTGGTGTCGATGCAAGCCGGGGCAGCGACATGGCTGCTGGCTTTCGCTGCAGCGGCCATGACGGGGTGCGACGCACGTGCCCGTCCGGTGTTGCTGCGCGCGTCTACGCGTCCGCGCGGAACTGCGTTGGCGAGCAGCCTGCGTGCCGCGCGAAATAGCGGCTGAAATAGGCAGCGTCGAAAAATCCAAGCGTGGCAGCGATCTGCTGCACGCTCAGGCTGGTGTAGCGCAGGCTGCGGCGGGCCTCGAGCATGATCCGGCGTTGCAGCAGTTCCAGCGCCGACGCATTGGCCAGGCGACGGCATAGTGCGTTGAGATGGCCCGGGGTCAGGCCCAAGTGGTCGGCATAGCGGGAGATCGGCCAGTGCGCACGATAGTGCTGGTCGATCAATGCCTGGTAGGCACGCAGGTGGCGCAGGGCAGGGTCTGCCTGTGGGCTGGCGTCCGCTGCGTCGTGCAGGCCTTGCAAGGCCGTGCGAGCAGTCCAGATCACCAATTGCGTTGCGGCGGCCTGCAGTGCGGCGGCGTGTCCCACACGCCGATGCATGTGATCATTGGCAATGCTGTCGAACAGCAGGTCGAGCAATGTCCGCGAGGCGTTGGCCTGCAGCACCGCCGGCCGTGCCAGGCCTGGCTGCAGCACGGGTGCCGCGTCCAGCGCGCTGCGCACCAGCGGCATGCACAAGGTGATGATGTGGCCGCGCACGCGCGGGTCGAATGCGAACCCGTGCACACACAGCGGCGGCAGCCACACCAGCGTGGCGCCACGCAGGCGCTGGGTGCGCCCATCCAGTTGCAGCGTTGCCGGCCCGCGCTGCACATACAGCAGTTGCGCCAGGTCTTCATGCCGATGCGGGTCGATGTGCCAGTCGTGCAGACGGCTGCGCGCGGCGATCGACTCCCAATGCAGCAGCTCCGGTGCATCGGCGTGCTGCTCGCCGTATAGGCCGAACGCCGGAACGGCACTGGTTGCAGTGAGTTGGCGCGCGCGTGTGGGCATCGTCGAAAAGTCCAAGCACTGCGCGCAATCATCCCTTCAATGGCGCCCGTTGGCTACCGACACTGCAGGTCTGGTCATTGAAGGCAGGAGCGCGCCATGCGGACGCAAATTGCAATCGTCGGTGCCGGGCCATCCGGCCTGCTGCTGGGAGAGCTGTTGCTGCGTGCCGGCATCGACACCCTCATCGTCGAGCGGCAGACGCCAGAACACGTACTGGGGCGCATCCGCGCCGGAGTGCTGGAGCAGGGCAGTGTGGAGTTGCTGCAACGCGCCGGTGTGGGCGAACGTCTGCAGCGTGAAGGTCTGCCGCATCATGGCTTCGAACTGTCGCTCGATGGCCGGCGCGAGCGCATCGATCTGCTACGCAGTTGCGGTCGCGGGGTCACGGTGTATGGCCAGACCGAGGTCACTGCCGATCTGATGCAGGCGCGGCAGCGCAGCGATGCGCCGACCTACTACGGCGCACGCGAGGTCACGCTGCACGCGCTGGACAGCGCCACGCCCAGCGTGGAGTTCATCCATGAGGGCAGCCGTGTGCGCGTTGCCTGTGACTACATCGTCGGCTGCGACGGCTTCCATGGCGTCAGCCGTGCCAGCATTCCTGCCGACCGTCTGCGCCTGTACGAGCGGGTGTACCCGTTCGGCTGGCTCGGCGTACTTGCCGACACGCCACCGGTGCACGACGAGCTGATCTATGCACGCCACCGCCTGGGATTTGCGCTGTGTTCGATGCGCTCGCCCACGCGCAGCCGCTACTACGTGCAGGTACCGGCCGACGCGCGCGTGGAGGCATGGAGCGATGCGGCATTCTGGGATGCATTGCGCGCCCGCTTGCCGGCAACGTTGGCAGAGCAACTGGTCACCGGCCCGTCGATCGAGAAGAGCATTGCGCCATTGCGCAGCTTCGTGGCCGAGCCGATGCAGTACGGGCGCCTGTTCCTGGCCGGAGATGCCGCGCATATCGTGCCGCCCACCGGTGCCAAGGGGCTGAATCTTGCGCTGGCCGATGTCGGGCTGCTTGCACAGCTATTCGCGCGCTGGAAGGTCTCTGGCAATGCCGACGGCTTGCAGCAGTATTCGGCGCTGGCGCTGCAGCGGGTGTGGAAGGCGGAGCGGTTTTCGTGGTGGATGACCACGCTGCTGCACAGCTTCGACAACGAAGATGGCTTTACCGCGCGCGTCCGCACCGCCGAGCTGGACTACCTGCTCGGCAGCGAGGCCGGGCGCACGACCATTGCAGAAAACTACGCAGGGCTGCCGTTGGTCGCGTTGGCGAAGGCCTGAGGTGGCCGCATTGAAGGTAATTCTTTGATTACCAGAGCGTGTGAAAGTGTCCTGGTGCACTTTCGGGTGGCTAGCGCGGCAACGAACGTGATCGGTAGGGTGGTCCAGACGCGTGGCGGTCGCTGTCTGAGCAAGGACGCGTCAATCCCCAACCATGAGCCGTGTGCCGATTCCCCCGCGGGCGCAAGGCCCCTTCCACCCGAGGAGATTCCCATGAACAAGAACCTGTTTTCTCGTGCTTTGTTGCTGATCATGCTGGCCGCACCGATGGCGGCGTTTGCGCAGACTGCGGTGACCGCCAACCCCAACCACGAAAAGATGCTGATCGGCTCCAACTGGTACGAGACTGCCAACAAGCGCCTGGTCTACGACTTCTGGCGCATCGTGTTCGAGGCAGGCCAGGTGCAGTACGCACCGATGTACATGGACAAGAACTACATCCAGCACAACCCGAATGTGGCCAACGGACGCGATGCCTTCATCGCCTTCCTGACCGCCTTCGTGCCGCCGACGCCGGTACAGGCACGCGTGCAGTTGCCGTTGGTGGCGATCACCGCCGACCATGACCTGGTCACGCTGGTGTCGGTGCGCACGCTGCCGGACCCGCGTAACCCCGGGCAGACCTACACCACCACCTGGTTCGACATGTTCCGCATCGAGAAGGGCCTGATCAAGGAACACTGGGATCCGGACACCATCGCCGGCCGCGCCAATACCGGCGGCCAATAAGTCTGTGACTGATCGCCGGCCTGCAGGCTGCAGGCCGGCAATCTGCGTTTCAAAGATGCATGACCTGCGCGTCGGCTAAATGCAGGCAGCGTCTGCGCGGTTGAATCACTCAGCTGATTCGGAAACCCATCGTCGCTTCCACCGCCTGCTGCCAACCGCCATACAGCTGCTCGCGCTTGTCCTCGGCCATGGCCGGCTCGAAACGACGATCCACCGCCCACTGCTTGGCGATTTCCTCGCGGCTGCTCCAGAACCCGGTCGCAAGCCCCGCCAGATAGGCCGCTCCCAGTGCCGTGGTTTCGGCCACTTCCGGGCGCAGCACCGGCACATCGAGGATGTCGCTCTGGAACTGCGCCATGAAGTCGTTGGCGATGGCGCCACCGTCGGCGCGCAGTTCCTTCAACTCGATGCCCGAATCGCTCTGCATCGCGGTGAGCACGTCGCGGGTCTGATACGCCATCGACTCCACCGCCGCGCGGACGAAGTGTTCCTTGCTGGTGCCGCGGGTCAGGCCGAACACCGCGCCGCGGATATCGCTGCGCCAGTAAGGCGCGCCCAGGCCGACGAAGGCCGGCACCAGATACACGCCATCGTTGTCGCCGGCACGCTCGGCATAGGCCTGCGAGTCGCTGGCCTTGCCGAGCATGCGCAGGCCATCGCGCAACCACTGCACCACCGAACCGGCGACGAAGATCGCCCCTTCCAGTGCATATTCCACCTTGCCGTCGATGCCCCAGGCGATGGTGGTCAGCAGCCCGGCCTTGGAGGCCACCGCCTTGTCGCCGGTATTCATCAGCATGAAACAACCGGTGCCATAGGTGTTTTTCGCCATGCCCGGTTCGAAACAGGCCTGGCCGAACAATGCGGCCTGCTGGTCCCCGGCAATGCCGGCGATCGGCACCTGCTCGCCATAGAAATACTGGGTCTGGGTCATGCCGTAGACCTCGCTGGAGGAGCGTACCTGCGGCAGCATCTGCGCCGGCACGTCCAGCATCTCCAGCAGTTCGGCATCCCACTCCAAAGTGTGGATGTTGAACATCATGGTGCGCGAGGCATTGGTGTAGTCGGTGACGTGCACCTTGCCGCCGGTGAGGTTCCAGATCAGCCAGCTGTCGATGGTGCCGAAGGCCAGCTCGCCGTTGCGTGCGCGCTCGCGCGCACCTTCGACATGGTCGAGGATCCACTTGACCTTGGTGCCGGAAAAATACGCATCGATCAGCAGCCCGGTCTTGTCGCGCACCATCTGCTCGTGTCCGGCCTCTTTCAGCTGGGTGCAGATGTCCTTGGTCTGCCGCGATTGCCAGACGATGGCGTTGTAGATCGGTTGGCCGGTGGCCTTGTCCCACACCACCGCGGTTTCGCGCTGGTTGGTGATGCCGATGCCGGAGATCGCGCGCGCATCGATCTGCGCGTTGTTGAGCAGCTCGGTAATGGTGGTGTAGACACTGGTCATGATCTCGCGCGGGTTGTGCTCCACCCAGCCCGGCTGCGGAAAGATCTGCCCGAATTCGCGCTGCGCCACGCCGGCCACCTTGCCTTGGCGATCGAACAACATCGCGCGCGAGCTGGTGGTGCCTTGATCGATCGCCAGGACGTATTGCTTTTCCATCGAAGAGTCCTCAAACAATGCCGGCGTTGGCGCACGGCGAGAGTGGTCGGTGCAACTGGGTGACGCTGCACGAATGGCACGCCGGCGGCGGCGATTGGTGCAAGCGGTCAGGCGTGCTGAAAGGTACGGCGATCAGCGCGGATCCAGCGGCGGCGTGTCGCCCTGCAGGTGCCGCACACGTGCCGGCAGGAACGGCAGGATCAGCCACTGATATGCCAGCGCGCCGATCGGCCCGCCGATCAACGGCCCGACGATCGGCACCCACCAGTAGTTGTCCTTTGCCGGCAGGGCGGCTTCGCCCCAGCCTGCGAAGTAGGCGAACAGACGGGGGCCGAAATCGCGTGCCGGATTCATCGCCCAGGCTTCCAGATACCCCATCGAGGCACCCAGCGTGGCGACCAGCAGGCCGATCATCAACGCGCCGGAATTGGCTCCCGGTGCGGCTTCATTGAAGCGCTCGGTGATGGCGAAGATGCCGAAGATCAGGAACGCGGTCATGATGATCTGGTCGACCAAGGCGTGCATCGGCGTGACCGCCAGACCCGGAGCGGTGAAGAACACCCCGGCGGCACCACCGGCTTGGCGGGTGAGCTGCTGCACCTGGTTGAAGTGATCGATCACCGGCCCGTAGAGCTGGTAGACGATGGCCGCGCCCAGGAATGCACCGATCACCTGCGCGATCCAGTACGGCACCACCTTCTTCCAGGAAAAATCACGGAACAGCGCCAGCGCCAGGGTCACCGCGGGATTGGCGTGGGTGCCGGAGACCGCGCCGGTGACGTAGATGGCCAGCGTGACCGCCAGGCCCCAGGCGATGCACACTCCCCAATACGCATTCTGGTACGGGCTGGGGTCGTACAGCACGTACATCGCCGCCACCGAATCGCCCAGCGCGATGATGATGAACATCGCCACCGCTTCGGAAATCAACTCACCGACGAGTTGACGGCTCATGCGGGCAGGCCCGCGTTGCAGTCACGGCTGCGCGCAAGTTGGCGCGATACACGCATCGGCGCGCAGGGAGATTGGTTCGTGCTCATGGGTGTGCCCTCCACAGGGATCGTCATGATGCCGGCAATACGCCAGGATTGGTTGCCGGACGACCCGTCCTCGCCGGCAACGCGGTGTGTGTTCAAGCCGCGGCGGTGGCGGTGGCCGGCACTGGCTGCGCCTGCAGATACGCCTCCAGGCGCTGACGCCCGTCTGCATCGATGCGCAGGCCGAGCTTGCTGCGACGCCACAGGATATCGTCGGCGCTCTGCGCCCATTCGTACTGCCGCAGGTACTCCACCTCGGCCTGGTACAGGTCCGCACCGAAGTGCGTGCCCAGCCCGGCCATGTCCGTTGCATCGCCCAGCAGTTGCTCGGCGCAGGTGCCGTAGTTGCGCACCAGGCGCTGCGCGGTGGCAGCGGGCAACCATGGACGCGCAGTGCGCACCCGCTCGAGCAGGCTGGCGATGTCGCGCTGCTCGCCGCCGGGCAGCGCGGCGCCGCGCGCAGTCCACGCCGGCTTGCGCGTTCCCAGGGCTTGTGTAATCCGGTCTACCGCTTCTTCGGCCAGCTTGCGGTAGGTGGTCAGCTTGCCGCCGAACACGTTGAGCAACGGCGCGCCGTCGTTGACCACTTCCAGTTGATAGTCGCGTGTGACCTCGGCGGCATTGTCTTGCGCATCGTCCAGCAACGGACGCACGCCGCTGTAGCTCCACACCACGTCCTGCGGGCTGATCTGCTGCTGGAAATACAGGTTTGCCGCCTCGCACAGGTATTGCACTTCGGCCGCATCGATCCTGGGCGCGGCGGGGTCGGTCTCGAAGTCGACATCGGTGGTGCCGATCAAGGTGAAGTCATGCTCATAGGGAATGGCGAACACGATGCGCCGGTCCGGTTGCTGGAAGATGTAGGCGTGGTCGTGATCGAACAGCTTGGGCACCACGATGTGGCTGCCCTTGACCAGGCGCAATGCGTGCTGGTGCGGCACCGCTGCGACCTTGTCCAGGAACGCCACTGCCCACGGACCAGCCGCGTTGGCCAGCGCGCGCGCCTGCACGGTGCGGCGGCGGCCCTGGCTGTCTTCGAGTTCGGCGTACCAGAATCCGGCATCGCGCCAGGCGCCGACGCAGCGGGTACGGGTGTGGATCTGCGCGCCACGCCTGGCTGCATCCATCGCGTTGAGTACCACCAGGCGCGCGTCCTGCACCCAGGCATCGGAGTACACGAACCCGGTGCGCAACGATTCCTGCAGTGGCGCGCCCACCGGATGGGTGCGCAGCGACAGCCGCCGCGAGCGCGGCAGGCTGCGCTTGCTGCCGCCCAGGTGGTCGTACAGGAACAGGCCGGCGCGGATCATCCACGCCGGGCGCAGATGCGGCTGGTGCGGTAACAGGAAGCGCAGCGGCCAGATGATGTGCGGTGCCAGCCGCAGCAGCACTTCGCGCTCGGCCAGCGCCTTGCCGACCAAGGCGAATTCATACTGTTCCAGATACCGCAGGCCGCCGTGGATGAGCTTGGTGCTGGCACTGCTGGTATGCGAGGCCAGGTCGTCCTGTTCGCACAGGCACACCGACAGGCCGCGCCCTGCCGCGTCGCGGGCGATGCCGACCCCATTGATGCCGCCGCCTACCACCAGAAGATCGTACGTCTCGCTCATCGGCGTCTCCGTCCAGATTCGCACTAGCGAACCTAAGTTGTCATGTCCGAACATATTCGAACATGGCGCCTTGCCGGGGCGTGAAGATGGAGTTGCCTAACGATGACGGCCACAACGGGGAGATAGGCACTAGGACGATTGGTTCACGCCATTGATACGCATGGAATCCCAACGTCTTTATGCCAAAAAACACAAAAACGAACATGGCATTACGCTTCAGCCGCTGGCAACCCGCGCGGATCGACAGCGCCACGCCGGGGCGATGCCTGTCTCGCTAGACGGCGCCGTTCGTCCCCGCCACATGCACCCGCGTGCCGGCGTCTTCCAGCACCCCGGCCAACTCCTGCGGCGGGGCGCGGTCGGTGAACCAGTCGTGCACCTGTGCGAGTGCACCCAGCCGCACCATGGCGTTGCGTCCGAACTTGCTGTGGTCGGCCGCCAGCAGTACCTGGCGCGAGTGCTCGATGATGGCCTGGGCCACGCGCACTTCCTGGTAATCGAAATCCAGCAAGGTGCCGTCCAGATCGATGCCGGAAATGCCGATCACCCCGAAATCCACCTTGAACTGGCGGATCAGTTCCACCGTGGCCTCGCCGGTCACGCCCTGGTCGCGGCCACGCACCACGCCACCGGCCACGATCACCTCGAAGCTGGGATTGGCGCTGAGCATCACCGCCACGTTGAGGTTATTGGTGATCACGCGCAGGCCGCGATGCTGCAGCAGGGCGCGCGCCACTTCTTCGTTGGTGGTGCCCAGGTTGATGAACAGCGAGGCATCGTCGGGAATGAAGCGCGCCACCTGCGCGGCGATGTGCTGCTTCTCGTTGGCCTGCAGCGCCTTGCGCGCGGTATAGGCCAGGTTTTCCACGCTCGAGGGCATGCTGACGCCGCCGTGATACCGGCGCAGCACGCCGGCATCGCAGAGCAGGGTCAGGTCGCGCCGGATGGTCTGCGGGGTGACCTCGAAGCGCGTTGCCAGGCCTTCCACCTCGGCAAAGCCCTGCTGTCGCACCAATGCCACCAATTGTTCCTGGCGCGGGTTCAAGGCCGGCGCCGGGGCAGTCCTGTAGTGAGTCGACTCCATGCGCAGATGATCGCGCATGCGCGTGAGGATGCAAACACGGCGATCGACCAAGCACGGAACCAGCGGACTGATCGGTGCGCCAAGGCGCGCTGGTAGCGCATGCGGTCCCGGCCAGCGCGTGCGCCAGTCCATTGCCCGGCGCATGCGCTGGCCGCCGCTGTGTCAGCCCAGCTCGCTGCGATAGCCGGTATCGATGCTGATGCTGCCGCCCACCGCGCGCGACACGCAGGCGCACAGCTTGCGGTTCTCGCGGCGTTGTTCGTCGCTGAAGAACACGTCGCGGTGATCGATGTCGGCTGCGGTATCCAGCACCTCCACCGCACACAGGCCGCATTCGCCCCGGCGACATTCGGCAATCAGCTCCACGCCGGCATCGGCCAGTGCATCGAGCATGGATTCGTTTTCCGCCACCGGCACCTCCAGGCCAAGCCCGGGCAGCTTGACGACAAATGCCTGCGCCGGCACCCGGCCGCTGTTGCCGAAGGTTTCGAAATGCAGCCGCGCGCGCGGTCGCCCGGCCGCATGCCAGTGCTGCCGGACCGCTTCCAGCATGCCCAGCGGCCCACACACATATACCTCGGCGTTGGGCGAGAGCAGGGCCAGTGCGGCGGCCAGGTCGACCGGCCCGCCGCTGTCGTCGCAGTGCAGCTGCAGGCGCTCGCCGAGCAGGACTTCCAGCTCATCCACGTAGGCCATCGCGCTGCGCGTGCGGCCGACGTAGAGCAGGCGGAAGGCGGGGTGACGCTGCGCCAGCCGCTGTGCCATGCCCAGGATGGGCGTGATGCCGATCCCGCCGGCGATCAGCAGGATCTCCTCGCCGCTTTCGTCCAGCGCGAAGTTGTTGCTGGGCGGCGACATCTCCACCACGTCGCCGGGCTGCAACGACCACATATGCAGCGAGCCGCCACGGCTGTCGGGCATCTGCCGTACCGCGATGCGGTAATGCCCGTCCTTGCGTGGCTCGCCCACCAGCGAGTACGAGCGCACATCGTCGCGGCCATGCAGCCGGACGCGGAAATCCAGATGGCTGCCCACCTCGAAGCTGCGCGCCGCCGGGCCCGGATCGAGCACGATTTCGCGCACGCCTTGGCAGGGGTCTGCAATGCTGACGACATGGGCGCGGTGCCAGTGGGTGTCTTTACGCATGAGGGGCTCCAGGCAGAAGGGCATGCCGGTCGGTGCCGGCGTTGGACGCATGGGCACGGCCGATCAGGGCGCCGCCGCGCACCTGGCCGACCGCTGCAGGGGTTTGCAACAGGTGGCGGAGATTGCGATGGGCCAGGCGTGCGTGTTCGCGCATCAGCGCTTCGGCGCGGCTGCCCTGGCGCTGTTCGATGGCGGCGATCACTTCGCGATGCTGTTCCTGCGCCAGGGTCAGGATGACCCGCGCATCGGCATCGCTGGTCTGGGCCATGACCAGGCCATTGGGAGAGGCGAACGGCAGCTGCACCACGCGCGTCAGCGCACGCTCGAGCACATCGCTGCCGGCCATCGCCATCAGCAGGGAATGGAAGCGCGCGTTGGCCTGCACATAGGCGGAAAAGTCCACGCCCTGGCGTGGCGCGCTGACGATGGTGTCGATTTCGGTCAGCAGCGCACGTGCCTGTGCCAGCTGCGCGGCTGGCACGCCGCGCTCGGCGGCGATGCGTGCGGCCAGGCCTTCGAGCGTGCCGCGCAGTTCGATCGCATCGTGCACATCGCGTTCGCTGAAAGCCTGCACCGCATACCCGCCGCCCGGCAAGGCGCTGGCCAGGCCTTCTTCGCACAGCCGCTGCAACGCCGCGCGCACCGGCGTGCGCGACATGCCCAGGCGCTGCACCACGGCCAGCTCGGACAGCCGCGTTCCGGCGGGCAGGGTGCCGTCGAGGATCAGTTCGCGCAGTGTGAGCAGCGCGCGGGTGGTCTGCCCGGCGCTGCTGTGGAACGGAGTGGTCGGGGGCATGCTGGTCTCCTGTGCAATGCGCTCAGCCCACCATGCGCAGCGACAGGTCCTGTGCGCGCAGCTCGTGCGCGATCATGCGGTCGATCACCCGCCGCGCCCACATGCCGCCTGCATCGACGTTGAGGTTGTAGAAGGTGTGGTCCGGATGCGCGTCGATGGCGCGCTGCTGCGCTTCCAGCACCGCCTCGTCCTCGCCGAACACACCGGTGACGCCGGCACGCGTGAGCGTGGTCAACGACTGGTCGTGCAGCGCGTAGTTGCGCATGAACGCCCAGAAGTAATGGCAGGTGGTATCGGTCTCGGGGGTGATGGTGTTGAGCACGTAGCCGTTGACGCCCTGGCTGCGGTCGCCTTCCGGTGCGCCGGTGCCGGCGATGGCCACGCCGACATCGATGGCGATGGTGCCGGGCGCTTCGAAGCGGATGATCTGCCAGCGATCCACCTTGCCGTGGTAGTCCAGATGACGGGCGATCTGGCTGGCCCAGAACGGCGGCGGGTCGATATTGTGCATCCAGCGCGACACCACCACCGAGCGGTCGCCGTGCACCACGTCGAACGGCGCTTCGGCGATTTCGTCCTGGCCGATACTGGAGCCGTGCACGAAGGTCTCGTGGGTCAGGTCCATCAGGTTGTCCAGCACCAGCCGATAGTCGCACTTGGCGTGGATGGTGCGGCCATCGCCGGCCCAGGCCGGGTCGTGCGCCCAGTGCAGATCCGGGATCAGTGCGGTGTCGGCCTTGGCCGGGTCGCCCGGCCAGATCCACACGTAGCGGTGCTTCTCGGCCACCGGAAAACTGCGCACGCAGGCCGAGGGATTGATGGTTTCCTGCGAGGGCATGTGCACGCAGCGGCCCTGGGTGTTGTAGACCAGCCCGTGGTACCCGCAGACCACGTCGTCGCCGCGCAGCTTGCCCATCGACAGCGGCACCAGGCGGTGCCAGCAGGCGTCCTCCAGCGCCACCACCGCGCCGGCCGTGCTGCGGTAGAGCACCACGTCCAGATTGCAGACCTTGCGCGGGCTCAGTGCGTGCTTGATTTCGTGGTCCCAGGCGACGGCGTACCACGCGTTGAGGGGAAACAGCGGCTTGGACTGGGACATGACCGTGACTCCTGGGGTTTTGTATACAACCTGGGGTACGAATCGGCGCCGATGCGCCGGCTGGCAACCAGTGGACGCGTATTTCAACGCTGGCGTCTGCTTGCAAGCGAAGTTATGTATACACCGGAGACAATTCCGGGACATCACCATGGCTACGAAATTGTGCGTTTATCGAATTCAACCGCCGATAATCGGATTGACCGCACGGTCCGGCCGGCTCTACCGTGATGGCTCGTTCGCAACCCAGGCGTGCTGCCATGGCCGAAATCGTTTCCCTGAGAGAGGCGGTGTCCCACCTGATCGTCGATGGCGACTGCGTGGCGATGGAGGGCTTCACCCACCTGATTCCGCATGCGGCCGGGCACGAGGTGATCCGCCAGCACAAGCGCAACCTGCGCCTGGTGCGCATGACCCCGGACCTGATCTACGACCAGCTGATCGGCGCCGGCTGCGCGGCGGCGCTGCGGTTTTCGTGGGGTGGCAATCCGGGCGTGGGGTCGCTGCACCGCCTGCGCGATGCGGTCGAACATGCCTGGCCGCAGCCGTTGCAGCTGCGCGAGCACAGCCACGCCGACATGGCCAACGCCTATGTCGCCGGCGCCTCGGGGCTGCCGTTTGCGGTGTTACGCGGCTATGTCGGCTCGGACCTGCCGCGCGTCAACGACAGCATCAAGTTCCTGCAGTGCCCATTCACCGGCGAAACGCTGGCCGCCACGCCGGCCGTCAACCCCGATGTCACCGTGATCCACGCGCAACAGGCCGACCGTCGCGGCAATGTGCTGCTGTGGGGCATCCTGGGCGTGCAGAAGGAAGCCGCGTTGGCCGCGCGCAAGGTGATCGTGACGGTGGAAGAGATCGTGGATACGCTCGATGCACCGCCCAATGCCTGCATCCTGCCGCGCTGGGTGGTCGATGCGGTCTGCCACGTCCCGGGCGGCGCTGCACCGTCCTACGCGCACGGCTACTACGCGCGCGACAACCGCTTCTATCTGGGCTGGGATGCGATTGCACGCGACCGTGCGCGGTTCCAGCAGTGGATTCAGACGCATGTCCTCGATACGCAGGATTTCGCCGACTTCCAGCGCGTGTACGCGCACGCGCAGCAGCAGGTGGCCGCATGAGCGAGGTCAGTACCAACGAGATGATGACCGTGGCCGCGGCGCGGCGCCTGCCTGACGGCGCGGTGTGTTTCGTCGGTATCGGCCTGCCGTCCACCGCTGCCAACCTGGCCCGGCTGACGCATGCGCCGGATGTCACCCTGATCTACGAATCCGGCCCGATCGGCGCCCGCCCGTACGTGCTGCCGCTGTCGATCGGCGACGGCGAACTGGCCGAGACCGCCGACACCGTGGTCTCCACGCCGGAAATCTTTCGCTACTGGCTGCAGGGCGGCCGCGTGGACGTGGGGTTTCTGGGCGCAGCGCAGATCGATCGCCATGCCAATCTCAACACCACCGTGATCGGCGACTACGCGGCGCCGACCACGCGCCTGCCCGGGGCCGGCGGCGCGCCGGAAATCGCAGCCAGCGCAAAGCAGGTGTTCATCATCATGCGCCAGTCCAGACGCAGCTTCGTGCCGGCACTGGACTTCATCACCACCGTCGGGCATCTGGAGGGCGGCGATGCGCGCGCGCGCGCCGGCCTGCCCGGCGCCGGTCCCACGGTGGTGGTCACCGACCTGTGCGTGATGGAGCCCGATCCGGTGACCCGCGAACTCACGGTCACCGCGCTGCATCCGGGCATCACCCGCGAGCAAGTGAGTGCGGCCACCGGTTGGCCGATCCGCTTTGCCGACGCACTTGCCCAGACCCCTGTGCCCACCGCGACCGAGCTGCAGGCACTGCGCGCGCTGCAGGCACGCACCGATGCCGCGCACGGCACCCAGTCCGCCGGGGCCCAGGCATGAGCGAGGTCTATCTGATCGATGGCATCCGCACGCCGATCGGCCGGTACGGTGGCGCGCTGTCCAGCGTGCGCGCCGACGACCTTGGCGCGGTGCCGCTGGCGGCATTGCTGGCGCGGCACCCCTCGCTGGACCCGGGCGCCATCGACGATGTCTATCTGGGTTGCGCCAACCAGGCCGGCGAAGACAATCGCAATGTCGCGCGGATGAGCCTGTTGCTGGCCGGTCTGCCCAGTTCGGTGCCGGGCAGTACGCTCAATCGGCTGTGCGGCTCGGGGCTGGATGCGGTTGGCACCGTGGCACGCGGCATCCGCTGCGGAGAACTCGGGCTGGCAATTGCCGGCGGTGTGGAATCGATGTCGCGCGCGCCGTGGGTCATGGGCAAGGCCGAGAGCGCCTTCGCCCGCAGCCAGCAACTGGAAGACACCACCATGGGCTGGCGCTTCATCAATCCGCGTTTGCAGGCCGCCTACGGCACCGAGTTGATGGGCGAAACCGCCGAAAACGTCGCGCAGCGCCATGCCATCTCGCGCGAAGACCAGGACGCATTCGCCCTGCGCAGCCAGCAACGCGTGGCAGCGGCGCAGGCGGCCGGCTTTTTCGATGGCGAACTCACCTCGGTGCCGGTGGCCGCGCGCAAGGGAGTCCAAGCCAGTACCGTGGACTGCGACGAGGCGCCGCGCCCGACGACCACCGCCGAGATGCTGGCCAAGCTCAAGCCGGTCTTCCGCCAGCCCGGTACCGTCACTGCCGGCAATGCGTCCGGCATCAACGACGGCGCTGCCGCGTTGCTGCTGGCCTCGGCGCAGGCGGTACAGGCGCATGGCCTGACCCCGCGTGCGCGGGTGCTCGGTTTTGCTGCAGCAGGCGTCGAACCGGCCTACATGGGCATCGGCCCGGTGCCTGCCACGCAGCGCCTGCTGGCGCGGCTGAAGCTGCGCATCGCGCAATTGGACGCGATCGAACTCAACGAAGCGTTCGCCGCCCAGGCGCTGGCCTGCATGCGCCAGTTCGGGCTGGCCGATGACGCTCCGCACGTCAATGCCAATGGGGGTGCCATCGCGCTGGGTCATCCGCTGGGCATGAGCGGCGCGCGTCTGGCGCTGACCTTGTTGCGCCAGCTCGAAGCCGGCAACGGCAGGTTCGGGCTGGCCAGCATGTGTATTGGCGTTGGGCAGGGCGTGGCCCTGGCGATCGAACGTCTGTGAGCCTGGCCGTTGCAACCGATCACGCACCACCTGCACACCCATTGGCTTGAACGTGCCGCAGTGCGGCCAGGGAGATCTCACGATGCGCGATACCCCCGACGATACGCCAGCTGTTGACCCGTTGCTCGGCTACCGCCGCAGCCAACCCGGGACGCAGCCGCCCTATCTGCATCCGCCTTACGCCTCCACGGCGCTGCGCGGACCGCGCCGCGCGCCGATCCAGATCCCGGTGACCCTGTCGGAAGTGACCGGCCCGCGCCTGGACCGGCTGACCCTGGGCGCGCATGCAGCCGATCTCACCGCAGGCTTCAGCGGCGAGCCGCTGGGCGAGCGCATCATCGTGTCCGGCCGCGTGCTGGACGAGAACGGCAAGCCGGTGCGCAACAGCCTGGTGGAAGTCTGGCAATGCAATGCCGCAGGCCGTTACCAGCACGAAGGCGATCGCCACGATGCGCCGCTGGACCCCAACTTCCGCGGCACCGGTCAGGTCCTCACCGACGATCACGGGCGCTACGCGTTCAAGACCGTCAAGCCTGGTGCGTACCCGTGGCGCAACCACTACAACGCCTGGCGGCCGGCACACATCCATTTTTCACTGCATGGCGATGGCATCGGCCAGCGCCTGATCACGCAGATGTATTTCCCCGGCGACCCGCTGCTGGCGCACGACCCCATCTACAACTGTGTCGACGACGCGCTGGCACGCGAGCGCATGGTGTCCAGCCTCGATTGGGAAAACGCGGTCAGCGAATATGCGCTGGCCTACCGCTTCGACATCGTGCTGCGCGGTCGCAAGCAAACGGTCTGGGAGTGAGTCGATGAGCCTGAATGCCACCCCGTCGCAAACCGTGGGCCCGTATTACCGGCTCGGCCTGGAACCGCTGTATCGCGATCGCCTGGCGCCGCCGCAGGCGGCCGGCACGCCGGTGCAGATCAGCGGCTGTGTCTATGACGGCGCCGGTGCGCCGGTGTCCGACGCCGTGCTGGAGCTGTGGCAGGCCGATGCGGCCGGCATCTACGCGCATGTCGCCGACGCGCGCCACCAGGCGCACGACGCCGCCTTCGATGGCTGGGGCCGGGTGCCCACCGATGCGCAGGGGCGGTTCTGCTTCGCCACGGTCAAGCCGGGCGCCGTGGCCGGCCCGGATGGCCGGCCCCAGGCCGCGCATCTGACCGTGCTGGTGCTGATGCGCGGGCTGCTACGCGCCGCATCGACGCGGCTGTATTTTGCCGACGACCCGCACCTGGGCAGCGATCCGATTCTGGCGCTGGTACCGGCCGAGCGCCGCGGGACCCTGCTGGCCCAGCCCCGCGGTGACGGTGCCTACGCCTGGGACGTGCGCATGCAGGGCGATGCGGAAACGGTGTTCTTCCAGTATTGATCCACCGGTGGCATGTCTGCACGCACCGCGTGGATGCGGCGGTGTGCCGCCCGCTTGCGGAAACACGCGGCGATGCCACAACGCCACAGCGCCGACAGGCTGGGTAGGCGCATGCAGGCGCGGCTGCGGCGTGCCGGGCGCACCCAGTTGCCCCTCCGGCCATCGGCATCGCCTCGCCAGGCAGTCGCGTTGGACGCATTGCCCGATGGTCTAGTTGGCACCCCCGTGCTTCGGTGCCATGCTGCCGGCACGCCAAGAGATGCAATGCATGAGTGCGACGTCCTCGCTGTTGGGATCCTTGTTTGGCGACGCCGCGTGCGACGCACTGTTCGACGATGCGGCGCGCGTGCAGGCCATGCTGCACTTCGAAGCGGCGCTTGCCGGTGCGCAGGCGCAGTGCGGCGTGATTCCCGCCGATGCGGCGCCTGCCATTGCCGCTGCCTGCGATGTGCAACATTACGATCTGGCCGCGCTGGCGCAGGCCACCGCCCTGGCCGGCAACCCCGCCATTCCGCTGGTCAAGGCGCTGACTGCGCGGGTGGGCGCGCACGATGCGGCCGCCGCGCGCTGGGTGCACTGGGGCGCCACCAGCCAGGACGTGATCGACACCGGGACGGTGCTGCAGCTGCGCGCGGCGCTGGAGCTGCTGTTGCCGCGCCTGCAGCGCCTGTGCGGCGAGCTGGCCGAACTGGCCGCCCGCGAGCGCGCGACCGGGCTGCCTGGGCGCACCTTGCTGCAACAGGCCGTGCCGGTGACCTTCGGGCTCAAGGCGGCCGGTTGGCTGGATGCGTTGCAGCGTGCGCATCGGCGCCTGCATGCGCTGCGCGCCGATGCGCTGGTGCTGCAGTTCGGCGGCGCGGCCGGCACGCTGGCCTCGCTGCAGGCACGCGGGCTCGACGTGGCCCAGGCGCTGGCCACCACGCTGGCGCTGCCGTTGCCGGCGCTGCCCTGGCACACCGCGCGCGACCGTATCGTCGAGGTTGGCTGCGCGTTCGGCCTGCTGGCCGGCACGCTGGGCAAGATCGGTGGCGACGTGGTGCTGCTGATGCAATCGGAGGTCGGCGAGGCGTTCGAACCCGCGGGCGCCGGCAAGGGGGGCTCGTCGGCGATGCCGCACAAGCGCAACCCGGTCTCCAGCGTGGCGGCGGTCGCGGCGGCCACGCGCGTGCCCGGCCTGGTCGCCACCTTGTTCAGCGCGATGCTGCAGCCGCACGAGCGCGCCGCCGGCCAGTGGCATGCCGAATGGGACACGCTGCCGCAGATCGTGCGGCTCACCGCCGGCAGCCTGGCGCAGATGCAGGCCTGCCTGGCGGGGTTGGACCTGAACCGCGCGCGCATGCGCACGCACCTGGACAGCCACGGCGGCGTGCTCTACGCCGAAGCGGCGGTGTTCGCGCTGGCCGCACAGCTCGGCAAGCCGCAGGCGCACGCGCTGGTCGAACAGGCGGTGGCGCAGGCGCAGGCCCAGCAGCGGCATCTGCGCGAGGTACTGGGCGATGATCCGCAGGTGCGTGCGGTACTCACGCACGCGCAACTGCAGGCGGTGTTCGATAGCGACAGCTGGCGTGGCCTGTCATCGGTCTGGATCGACCGCGTGCTGGCCGGCTCCCCTTCCCGTTGACGGTGCTTCGATGGCCTATCTCCAACTGCCCACCCATCGCCTGCACTACCGCCTGGACGGCACCGAAGGCCGGCCCTGGCTGACCTTCTGCAATTCGCTCGGCACCGACCTGCACATGTGGGATGTGCAGATCGAGGCGTTCGCCCCGCACTTCCGCATCCTGCGCTACGACCGCCGTGGCCACGGCTATTCGGAAACCCCGCCGGGTCCCTACAGCGTCGCCGACCTGGGCCAGGATGTGCTGGCGCTGTGGGATGGCCTGCAGATCGAACGCAGCGACTTCTGCGGGCTATCGATCGGTGGGCTGACCGGGCAGTGGCTGGGCCTGCACGCACCACAGCGGCTGCGGCGGCTGGTGGTGTGCGCCACCGCGCAGAAGATCGGCAGCACCGAGACCTGGGAAACGCGCATCGACAAGGTGCGCAGCGAAGGCCTGCCGGTGCTGATCGACGCCACCTTGCAGCGCTGGTTCACGCCGGCATTCGCCATCAGCCACGCGCAGCGGTTGGACATGATTGCCGCCGCGTTCGTCTCCACCTCGCCCGCCGGCTACATCGCCTGTTGTCAGGCGGTGGCCGAGGCGGATTTCCGGGGTGCGCTGGATGGGCTGGCGCTGCCGCTACTGGCGCTGGCCGGCGACGACGACCCGGTCTGCCCGCCGCCGAATCTGCGCGAGATCGCCTACGCCGCACCCGATGGCCATTACGCCCAGGTGCCCGGCCGGCATCTATGCAACCTGGAGTCGCCAGCCGCGTTCAATGATGCGGTGCTGGGCTTTCTGCAGGCCGATTGATTCAACCGTACCGAAGGACACCCCATGCACGAAGACGAGCGTTACCAGGCCGGCATGCGCGAACGCCGGCGCGTCCTGGGCGATGCGCATGTCGATCGCTCGCTGGCCGCCCGCACCGAGCTCACCACCGAGTTTCAGGACCTGATCACCCGCTATGCCTGGGGCACGATCTGGACCCGCGATGGCTTGCCTGCGCACACCCGCTCGTTGATCACCTTGTCGATGATGATCGCGCTCGGCCACGACGAAGAGTTCAAGCTGCACGTGCGTGCGGCGCGCAACAATGGCGTGACTGCCGAGCAGATCAAGGAACTGCTGCTGCAGGCCGCGATCTACTGCGGCGTGCCCGCGGCCAACCATGCCTTTGCGCTGGCCAAGCCGATCCTGGAAGAACAGGCCGCCGAAGGCTGATGCGCGGCAATCGCCTCGCGCAGGGCCTCGCGCCTGCCATGCTGCATTCCATCGCGCCCACCACGAGGCACCGCATGACGCGACGACTTGCCTGTCTGCTGCTGCTCCTGCTCCCACTGGCCGCCAGCGCACAGCCGCAGCCCGGGCCGGGCACTGCGCTGGCGCAGGTGCGCGCCGACGATGGCCAGCACCTGGCGGTGTGGTCGCGCATCCCGGCGCAGCCGCGCGGGGCGGTCGTGCTGGTGCACGGCCGCACCTGGAGTTCCCTGCCCAATTTCGACCTGCAGGTGCCCGCTGAAAGCCCCGATTCCCGCTCGGTGCTGGCGGCATTGGCGCAGGCAGGATTCGCCGCCTACGCGGTGGACTTGCGTGGCTATGGTGGCAGTGCGCGCGATGCCAGCGGCTGGAACACCCCGGCGCGAGCGGTGCGCGATGTGGAGCAGGTGCTGGCCTGGGTTGCGCGACAGCATCCAGGACTCGCAGCGCCCGCCTTGATCGGCTATTCCAACGGCGCGCGGGTGGCGCTGCTGGTCGGCCAGCAGCACCCGCGCTCGGTATCGGCGCTGGTGCTCTACGGCTTCCCGGACGACGTCGACGCCCCGGCCGCTGCAACGCCATCGCCGCCCCAGCCCAAGCGCGAACGCACCACGGCCGCAGCAGCCGGGGAGGACTTCATCACCGCCGATGCCGCTCCCGCCGGCGTGCGCGCTGCCTACGTGGCGCAGGCGCTGGCCGCCGACCCGGTACGCACCGATTGGCGCGCGATGGAACAGTTCGCGTTCCAGCCCGAGCAGGTGAGTGCGCTGCCGGTGCTGCTGCTGCGTGGGGTCGACGATCCCATTGCCACCCAGGCCGACTACGCGCATCTGTACCTACGCCTGCGCAGCGCAGACCGCAGCTGGGTGACCTTGCCGCAGTCGGATCATGTGGCGCAGGTGGAAGACACTCATGCCGCCTGGGTGGATGCAGTGGTGAGCTTTCTGCGCCGGCCGCGCCAGGCGCCGGGCCTGCGGATGGCGCAGCAAGCCAGAGGCGCGTTGCATCGGTGACGCACGGCTGCTGCAGAGACGCGCACAGTGCGCAGGGGCTAACTCAGCAAGGCGCCCAGGCGTTGCGCGGCCTGCTTCAGTGGCTCCAGCAGCTGCGTCTGCATGGTCTGCAGGCTCACGCGGCCGGCCTGGGCGCCGATGTTGAGCGCGGCGATGACCTCGCCGCGCAGGTTGCGCACCGGCACCGCGATCGAGCGCAGGCCGATCTCCAGCTCCTGGTCGGTCAGGCTCATGCCTTCGCGCCGGGTGCGCGCCAGCACCTCCAGCAGCGCCGATGCCTGGGTGACCGTGCGGTCGGTGCGCGGGCGCAGCGTGGTGCGTTCCAGGTACGCCTGCAAGGTGTCGGCGGGCAGGGCCGCCAGTAAGACCCGCCCCATCGAGGTGCAATAGGCCGGCAGCCGGGTGCCCGGCCGGAGCCCGATCGACATGATCCGCACCGTCTCCGCGCGCGCCACGTACAGCAGGTCGTCACCGTCCAGCACGCCCAGCGAGCAGGATTCGTGCAGCTGATCACGCAAGCCGTCCAGCACCGGCTGCGCCGCCGCGGTCATCGACGACGAGGCCGCATAGGCGCCGCCGATGCCCAGCACCCGTGGCAACAGCACGTAGCCGCGTCCCTGTTCGCCCACATAGCCCAGCTTGGCCAGCGTGTGCAGCACGCGCCGCACCGCCGCGCGCGAAATGCCGGTTTCCAGGCTGATCTGCGACATCGTCACCTCGCGGGCGTGCTGGGCGAACACACTCAACACCACCAGCCCGCGCCCCAGCGAGGTCATGAAGTCCGGATCTCCTTGCGCGGCGGCAATCTGCTGCATCAATTCGTGCGGCAGGCCGCGCTCGCTACCGGCCGCGGCGACGGCAGCAGGGCGTTTGCGACGGCGGGTGGTGGGCTCGGGCATCGGATTGCGTGCTGGACAGGTCCGGCCATGGTAAGCGCTTGCGCCGGTGCACGCCGCCGGTCGCCCTGTGTGCGCCGGCATGTAAACGCTTCACCGTAGGTTGCCGCATAATCGCTGCTGACTTGTTTCGGATCGGTCCCCTTCGTCCATGAAAACCCCCACGGGCCTGCAGCCGCTGATCGACGACGGTGTCATCGACGAAGTGTTGCGGCCACTGAAGAGCGGCAAGGAAGCGTCCGTCTATGTGGTCAGCGCCGGCGAGGACATCCTGTGCGCCAAGGTCTACAAGGACATGGCGCAGCGCAGCTTCCAGGCACGCGTGCAGTACCAGGAGGGGCGCAAGGTCCGCGGCAGCCGCCAGGCCCGTGCGATGGGCAAGGCCACCAAGTTCGGCCGCCGCGAGGCCGAAACTGCCTGGAAGAACACCGAAGCCGACGCGCTCTACCAGCTGGTGGATGCCGGCGTGCACGTGCCCAGGCCGCGCGGCTATTTCCACGGCGTGTTGTTGATGGATCTGGTCACCGACGACGCCGGGCACAGCGCACCGCGCCTGGGCGAGGTGGAGCTGGAACCGGATCAGGCGCGCGCCTTCCATGCCAGCCTGATCGGCGACGTGGTCAAGATGCTGTCGCTGGGCCTGGTGCATGGCGATCTGTCCGAATACAACGTGCTGGTGTCGCCGGATGGCCCGGTGGTGATCGACTTCCCGCAGGTGGTCAGCGCCGCCGGCAACAATGCCGCGCGCCAGATGCTGTTGCGCGACGTGCACAACCTGCGCGACTGCCTGGGCCGCTTCGCCCCGGAGCTGCTGGAGACCCATTACGGCGAAGAGATGTGGGCATTGTTCGAGAAGGGCGAGCTGCGCCCGGACAGCGCGCTTACCGGGCGCTTCAAGTTCGATACGCGGCGTGCGGACGTGCGCGCCATCCGCGCCTCGATCGAGGACGCGCGACAGGAAAACCTCATCCGCCAGCAGGGCCGCGAAGCCGCTGCCGAAGACGACTGAGCGGGTTTATCGGTGGCTGGACTCGTATGATTTCAACCGAGAATTTTATGCACGACTATCCGCTTGTCATCTCGCCGCTCAGTCGCTCGATTACGCAAGACGGGTACAGCGTTCGTCTGGAAATCTATCGGGGGCCCGATACTGGTTGGACGCTTGAGATTGTTGATGCATGTAACAACTCCGCGGTGTGGAATGAGCTGTTCGCCATTGAGCAAGCTGCCTTCGATGAGGCGCTGCGCACCATTCGGGATGAAGGCATCGCGTCCCTGGTCGGTTAGCTTGGTCACGCACGGTCATGGGTCGGTCGCCTGAGATGCATTCACGTCGAGCCGCTTCGTCCATCAGCCCGATTCACGCGCCGAACCGCAGTTTCCGCGCCGGCGTGTGGCACGCAGATGTGGCGATCTTATGTAGTCGTCCCTGAAAATCCCCACCATCCCAGTCACAGCAAGGCTTCACCGGCCGCGCAGGCGTGCCGGAACTACCAGTTTTCGCTACGCTGTGGGCTGATTTCTTGCAATTTCCGTCCATGCGTACACGCCGCCCTGCTGCCGAAGACACCCCCGCCGAGGAGTTGTTTCGTTCGCGCCTGGAGAACCAGATCGATCTGCGCCATCCGCTGGCGCAGTTGAGTCAACGGATGCCGTGGGCCGCGTTGGAGCAGGCGCTTTGCTCGCACTTGCCGGCCACGCCCGCCGGAGGTGGGCGTCCGGCCTTGCCGGTGCGCTTGATGACCGGTTTGCTGTACCTCAAGCACGCCTATGACCTGTCCGACGAAGCGGTGTGCGAGCGCTGGCTGGAGAATCCGTACTGGCAGTTCTTCACCGGTGAGGTGGTGTTCCAGACGCGTCTGCCATGCGATGCCAGTTCGCTGACGCGCTGGCGTCAGCGCCTGGGCGAAGCTGGGATGGAAGAGGTCCTGGCGCACACGATCAATGCGGCGCACGCGATGAGGGCGGTGGATGCACGCGAGTTGTCGCGGGTGATCGTGGATACCACGGTGCAGGAAAAGGCAATCGCCTATCCGACCGACAGCCGTCTGCTGGAGGTGGCACGCAAGAAGCTGGTGCTGCTGGCCAAGCGCCACGGTATTGCGCTGCGGCAAACCTACGCACGGCAAGGCCCTGCCTTGAGCCGCAAGGCGGGCCGCTATGCCCATGCGCGCCAGTTCAAGCGCATGCGAGCTGCGCTGCGGCGCCAACGCACAGTGTTGGGGCGCGTGGTGCGCGATATGCAGCGCAAGCTGGACGCAGTGGAGGACAGCGTGCGCGAGCGCATCGCTGTGTGGCTGGACCGTGCGCAACGCCTGTACACGCAACACCCCAAGGACAAGCACAAGCTGTATGCGTTGCATGCTCCGGAGGTGGAATGCATCGGCAAGGGCAAAGCGCGTCAACCGTACGAGTTTGGCGTGAAGGTCGGCATTGCGGTGACGGCCTGCAAGGGATTGGTCGTGGGTGCGCGCAGTTTCCCCGGCAATCCGTACGACGGCGATACCTTGGCCGAGCAACTGGAGCAGACACGCGGATTGCTGCAAGACGTGGCTGTCGCCCCGACGGTAGCGATCGTGGACCTGGGCTATCGCGGGCGCGAGGTCGATGGGGTACAGGTGCTGCACCGTGGGAAAGCCAAGACGCTGACGCGCCGGCAGTGGGACTGGATCAAGCGACGGCAAGCGGTGGAGCCGGTGATCGGCCATCTGAAAGACGACTGCCGGCTGCGCCGCTGCAGATTAAAGGGCACCCAAGGCGATGCACTGCATGTCCTGGGCTGCGCCGCCGGCTACAACCTGCGCTGGTTGATGCGCTGGATCGCGCTTTTGCGTGCCTGGATCCGTGCCATGTCGCAGTTATCCCTGGGCGCCATGGATCGGTCACAGCTCGCAATTGGCGTCTGAAAAGGATTTTTCAGAGACGACTATGTATGCACTGAGGCGCTCTGGTCCGATCCCGGGGTGAGCACACACCATCAATTCGAGTGCATCGGCGCGCCATCGTCGCAAGCGACGTCCTGCGACATATAGCTGCCGGTGCAGTGTGCGTTCAATGCGTGCACGTCGGATCGATCAGAGATTTACCTCACACCTGACACCTTGAGCCTCACACCTCGCGCGGGGCGCGTCCGCGCGCATGCTTGCGATGCGATGCAGCAATCCACGGTCATCCGACAGGCCAGGTCGGGGCGCCAAGTCGCGCAGACAGTGATGTCGGCGGTCGCTCTGCAATCCCGTGCAGCTGTTTACTGAAAATAATGGTTATTGTTGATAACAATCTGGCAAGCTCCGCGCATCGTCCTCGCGTGATGGAGTCGCCATGGCCTTCGATCCAGATGTCGTCGCCCTGTTTGCACAGCTGCAGCAGGCCGGTGCGCCGCCGATGGAGGCGCTGCCGTTGGCGGAGGCACGCGCCATGATGCGCGGCATGAGCGCGCAGCTCGGCTTTCCGGTGCTTGAGATGCAGGTGCGCGATCTGCGCGCCTGCACCGCCAGCGGGAACGTGCCGCTGCGCCTGTATCGCCCGCCGGGGCTTGCGGACGACCCCGCGCCCACCTGCCTGTTCGTGCACGGCGGCGGTGGCGTCGTGGGCGATCTGGACTCGCACGACGACATCTGCCGCCAGCTGGCCGCGCGCGTCGGCTGCCAGGTGCTGGCGGTGGACTACCGCCTGGCCCCGGAACACCCGGCGCCGGCGGGCGTGGAAGACGTCATCGCCGTGTTGCGGTGGCTGGTGGCGCATCCGCAGCAGGTCGGCGCGGATCTTCGGCGGTTGGCGGTGGCCGGCGACAGCATGGGCGGGTCCATCGCTGCGGTGGTGGCGCTGGTGGCGCGCGATGCCGGCATCGCGCTGCGCTGCCAGGTGTTGCTGTACCCGCTGACCGATGCGCGCGAAGACAGCGCTGTGCATGCATCGCGCACCACCAACGCCGACATTCCGCCGCTGACCCGCCCGGCAATGCGCTTCTTCAACCAGCACCTGTTCCAGGACGCTGCCATCACGCACGACTGGCGTATGTCACCGCTGTTGGCGCCGGACGTGGCCGGCGTGGCGCCGGCGCTGATCGTGCTGGCCGAGTTGGACATCCTGCACGACGAAGGGCTGCGCTACGCCGAACGCCTGGGTGCGGCCGGCGTGGAGGTCAGCGTGCAGACCTTCCCCGGCATGATCCACGGCTTCTTCCAGATGGGCCGCGCCATCCAGGCGGCGGAAACCACCATGGAGCTGTGCGCGCAGATGCTGCGGCAACGGTTGCTGCCGCTGTAATTGGGCACGCTGCCTACCGCATCGGACGCATGCGCGTACGTGCCGCGCATGCGTGGGCCAGGGCCGGGTGCGCGTAGCGTTCAGAGCGCGGTGCAGCCGAGGCAGCCATCTCGCAGGGCGCCGCACGCAGCTGCATCCGGGCCCAGGCCTCAGAAATTGAAACGGAAGGTCGTCATCAGCACGTGGTTCTCACGGTCCACCGCAGACGTGTTGACGAACTGATTCAAGTATCCAACGTCCACATTGGCGATGGCATTGAATTTCCAGTTGATGCCGACAAACACGCGATTCTGGTCGAGACCGCGTCGCGCGCCCCATCGGGTCTGATCCAGATTGACGAACAGTTCGTTGAACAGCACCCAGGACAGCTGCGGGCTGAATCCGCTCGGGCGCGTGGCCCGGAGCATCTGCCGCACCCGATACCCTTCATCGCTGAAGTCTTCGCGGTGACGCTGCTCCAGGCGGGTGCGGCTGGTGATGGTGATGTCGGCGATGGGATCGAACTGGTATTGAAATTGCCCCCACCAACGATTCTCGCGGTTGGACGGTTGGCCGGCGGGATGACTGATGATGGTGTCGTACCCCATCCAGACGCTGGCCTTGGAGTTGAGCCGATAGAACACCGCCGGGCGCAGGATCAACTGATCGAACTGCTCACCCTCTTCGCGCCAGCGCGGATGCACATCCATGCTCCAGTACAGGTTTTCAACTGGCAACTTGCCCTGCGCGTAGACGCTCAACCAATAGCGGCCATCCTCCTCGGTTGCGGCGCGTGCGGTGGACATGGACCCCAGTGCCAACAACAAGACCGGGCCGGCGAGGCGAAGCGTTGTGCCCAACAGCGTGCTCAGTGCGTTCATTTCTTTTTTTGTGTCGTCGTTGGCAAATCATAGCAACAGGATTTGTGCTCGCTTCGACCGTTCGGTCGACGCGTCGCGCCGGTCGTTGCCGATCTCTTCGCTGATCGCGACATGCCATCGCTTTGCCGTCCTTCCGGCCGCAGTGTGCGGCATGTGATGCCACACTCCAGCGACTCGACCTGGAGAGACATCGTCGTGATGCCGTGGTCGCTACGCCACCTGGCTGCGTCGCGCGCGCTCCAGATGCACCAGCAGCAGCGAGATCGCTGCCGGCGTCATGCCGGGAATGCGCTGGGCCTGGCCGATGTGTTGCGGGCGCACGCGTTCGAGCTTTTGCTGCACTTCGATCGACAGCCCCCGCACGCCGGCATAGTCGAAGCCGTCCGGTATCGGTGTGGTTTCCTGGCGCTGCTGGCGGGCGATATCGTCGCGCTGGCGTTCCAGGTAGCCGGCGTACTTGACGCTGATTTCCACCTGTTCGGCCACCTGCGCATCGTCCACGCCCGGGCCCAGGGTCGGAACGCGCATCAAGGTGGCGTAGCTGAGTTCGGGGCGCTTGATCAGGTCCAGCACATTGGTTTCGCGGCTGAGCGTCACGCCCAGGGTCTGGGTCACCTCGCGCCCCAGCGCATTGCCCGGCGTCGCCCATAGTGCGGACAGCCGCGCGCTTTCGCGCTGCACGGCCTCCTGCTTGGCGCAAAAGCGCGCCCAGCGCGCGTCATCGACCAGGCCCATGCTGCGGCCAACGCCGGTCAGGCGGGCATCGGCATTGTCTTCGCGCAGCTGCAGCCGGTACTCGGCGCGACTGGTGAACATGCGATACGGCTCGGTGGTGCCATGGGTGATCAGATCATCCACCAGCACGCCCAGGTAGGCCTCGTCGCGGCGCGGCGACCACGTCGGCAGCCCCTGCACATGGCGTGCGGCATTGAGGCCCGCCAGCAGGCCTTGTGCGGCGGCTTCCTCGTAACCGGTGGTGCCGTTGATCTGGCCGGCGAAGAACAGCCCGCCCACTGCCTTGGTTTCCAGCGAGGCCTTGAGCCCGCGCGGGTCGAAGAAGTCGTATTCGATCGCATAGCCGGGGCGGGTGATGTGCGCCTGCGCAAAGCCATGGATCGAGCGCACCAGCGCCAGCTGCACATCGAATGGCAGCGAGGTGGAAATGCCGTTGGGATAGATCTCGGTCACTTCCAGGCCTTCGGGTTCGACAAAGATCTGGTGGCTGGTCTTCTCCGCGAAACGCACCACCTTGTCTTCGATCGACGGGCAGTAGCGCGGGCCGATGCCTTCGATCTGCCCGGAATACAGCGGCGAGCGATGCAGCGCATTGCGGATGATGTCGTGGGTCTGCTCGGTGGTCTGGGTGATCCAGCAGCTGACCTGGCGCGGATGGTCGCCGACCTGGCCCATGAACGACATCACCGGCAGCGGGTCGTCGCCCGGCTGCTCGACCATTGCGCCATAGTCCAGCGAGCGCCCATCGATGCGCGGCGGGGTGCCGGTCTTGAGCCGGTCGATCGCGAACGGGCGTTCGCGCAGGCGCGCGGCCAGGGTGGTGGCCGGCGGGTCGCCCATGCGCCCGGCCGCGTACTGGGTTTCGCCGACATGGATCTTGCCGGCCAGGAAGGTGCCTGCAGTGAGCACCACCGCCGCGGCCTCGAAGCGCAGCCCGGTCTGGGTGATCACCCCGCGCACGCTGTCGGCCTCGCTTGCGCCGTTGTGGATGACCAGATCGTCCACCGCCGCCTGGAATACGGTCAGGTTGGGTTGTGCCTCGACGATGCGACGGATCGCGTTTCGATAGAGATTGCGGTCAGCCTGGCAACGGGTGGCGCGCACTGCCGGGCCTTTGGACGCATTGAGCGTGCGCCACTGGATCCCGGCCAGATCCGCCGCGTGCGCCATCGCACCGCCCAGCGCATCGATCTCCTTGACCAGATGGCCCTTGCCGATCCCACCGATGGCCGGGTTGCAGCTCATGGCGCCCACGGTCTCGATATTGTGGGTCAGCAGCAGGGTGCGCGCACCGGCGCGCGCGGACGCCAGCGCCGCCTCGGTGCCGGCGTGGCCGCCACCGATGACGATGACATCGAAGCGATAGAAGGAGTCTGACATGGGCGTGGACTGGGAACGGAGAGAGGAAAACGGCCGGGGAAGTATCGGCTGAAGCGCCGATGCGGTCACTAAAACGCGAAAATGTGATTTGAATCACATTACGAACGACTGGTGCTCAAGTTGGCATGTTTCGTGCGGATATATCTACTGCACCCAACGTGGCATTGCGACATGGGCGCAAAGGCTGGAATTGGAACAGGGGCCAGCCGCGCGTGCGTCGGGGTAGCGTAAGGGTCGGTAGTCGGGGGACTGCCGGCCCTTATTTTTTGGCCCGCCGATGTCCGGGTCGCAAGCCTTTCAACCGTCTGCCGGCGCTGCGTCGCCCGGACGGGCCACGCCAGAAAACATAAAGCCCCGGCATGCCGCAATGCCAGTCAGTTAAGCCCCGAGGGGAGCTGATCCAGTAAAAAGGGAACGTGTTCAACACGTTCCCTTTTTTGCTTGATGAGCCTGTTTGCGAGCGCTCTGCGCGAGACGTTACCGCGAGTCCCTGATCGACTCGACCAACTCAGCACATTGATAGAGCCGGCCTGGATCGAGCAGGCGCTGGCGACTAGCGGCAAGGCGTCGATCCGGCGGCGCAAGCTGCCGGCCGAGCATGCCGTGTGGCTGGTGATCGGACTGGCGCTGTTTCGTGACCGACCACTGTGGCAGGTGGTGCAGCAGCTCGATCTGAGCCTGGACGCACAAGCGCTGCCCGCGCCGAGTGCCAGCGTGCAGGCCCGCCAGCGCCTGGGAGAAGAACCCCTGGCCGAACTGTTCGGTCTATTGACCCGGGCCTGGAGCCGCACACCGGTGGATACGCAGCGGCCACTGCGCGTGCTGGCGGTGGACGGCGTGGTCTGGGCAGCACCGGACACTGCGGAGAATCGAGCCGACCTCGGCAGCTGCAGCAACCAGCATGGTCCCTTGTCCTGGCCGCAGATTCGCGCCACCTGCCTGATGGATACCCACAGCCACGAGCTGCTCGACGCCAAGCTCGGCGGCATGGACTGCGGTGAACTGAGCCTGGCGGCGCAGCTGCAGGGCCAGGACCACTCGGTGACGCTATTTGACCGAGCGTACTTCTCGGCCGCGTTCCTGCTGGACTGGCAGGCTGCGGGCACGCAGCGTCACTGGCTGATGCGGGCCCGGGACAACCTGCGCCATGAGATCGTCGAACAACTCGCGCCCGGCGATGCACGCATCCGCATGCCGGTCTCGCCACAAGCGCGCAAGGCACGTCCGGAATTGCCCAGCCACTGGCAGGCGCGCCTGATCGAGGTCAGCGTAGGTGGGCGGCTACGGCGCTTCATCACCTCGTTGCCGTGTCCCCACACGCATCCAGCCCATGCCTTGGCCGAGCTCTATCGCCAGCGCTGGGAGATCGAGTTGGGATTCCGCGAGATCAAGCAATCGCTGCAGGAGGGCGAACCGGTACTGCGCAGCAAGCAGCCCGCGCTGGTGCGCCAGGAACTGTGGGGCGTGCTGATCGCCTACACACTGCTGCGGCGCTGGATGCGAGAGATGGCCGCTCACGCCAAGGTGGAGCCCCAGCGCATCAGCTTCCACACAGCCAGCTATGCCATCGTCAACCTGCTGGCGGTCCCGAGCCTGGATTCGGCGGGCACCCTGCCCAGGCAACTGACGGCCTTGTTGGCACAGTCCAGGCACTTCGTGCTGCCACCACGCCGCACCGAACGAAGCTTCCCCAGAGTCGTCAAGAACCGCACTTCGAAGTTTCCTACGAAAAATGCCAATCAGCGTTAACTGACTGGCATTGCGGCATGCCGGGGCTTTATGCATTGGAGGCGCCGATATCCGACAGGGCCGGAACAGGGGGGATCCAGATTTCCCTGTCGGACATCGACATAAGTCGGTCAGTGGGCCGGGCTGGGTCAGGAGCTGACGCAGCGAGTCACACAGAGCACCTAGCTTGCGACCAAGTGCCAGCTGAACGCAAGCCCCCAATATCGCCAAGTGTGGGGCGTGTCGCAGTCAGCTTGTCACGGAATTTGCTGGCGGGGGTTGCGCGGCGCGGTCTGCCGCTGGATTTCGCGAATCACCCGCGGCGGAGCCCCGATCCTGGCAGGCGGCCTGGCCGGCGCAGCGCCGTTGGCAGGCGGCCGGCTGGGCCGCTGCGGACGTGGGCCGCCCGGGCGCGGCCCGTGATTGAACGACCCGCTGGGACGGGGCGGCCGGTACTGCGGGCGACGGTCGTACGGCCGGTAGTAATAGCCACCGCCGCGGTAGAGCGGATAGACCGGGTAGTCGTACAGCCCGATCGCGCCAGCGCCGTAAGGGGCGCCGTAATAGAACGGCGAGTAGCCGGGCGGATAGCGATACTGCACGGCGGGGGCGCCGCGGTAGTAGCCGCCCGACCCGGCGCCGGTGTAGTCGTAGGTTGCGCAGCCACCCAGGGCGAGCAGCCCGGCGGCAAAGATCAGACGGAATTTCATGGATGGTGCCCTCCTGCAACCATGCCCCCACTTTCGAACCGCTGCATTGAATCGGTCCTTAACTGCGCGGCAATGGAGTGCTTCTTCATCGATCCAGCATGCGCAGGCGGACTGCCTGCTGGCCGTGAAGAGCGGGACGATACGTTAATCTTGGGACATGATCGAAACGGCCCCTCTTGCCCATTCTGATGTCCTGCAAGCCGCCGCGCGCATTGCGCCGCATTGCGCACCGACACCGTTGCTGACCTCGCACAGCCTGGATGCGCTCTGCGGTGCGCAGCTGTTCTTCAAGGCCGAGCACCTGCAGCGCAGTGGCGCCTTCAAGTTTCGTGGCGCCTGCAATGCCGTGTGGTCGCTGCCGGAGCACCTGGCTGCGCGTGGCGTGGTCACCCATTCGTCCGGCAACCATGGCGCCGCGCTGGCGCTGGCGGCGCGCACCCGGGCCATCGGCTGCCACGTGGTGGTGCCCGAGGGCGCGGTGGCCGCCAAGCTGGCCAATATTTCCCGTCACGGCGCCACCTTGTGGCGGTGTGCGCCGACCATTGCCGCGCGCGAGCAGATGTGTGCCGAAGTACAGCAGACCAGCGGCGCAACCCTGGTCCATCCCTACACCGATCCGGCGGTCATCGCCGGGCAGGGCACCGCCACGCTGGAGCTGCTGCATCGAAGCGGCGGGCTGGACGTGCTGGTGGCGCCGGTCGGTGGTGGTGGGCTTGCCGCCGGCGCGGCGCTGGCGCTGCAGTCCGCGCCGGGCTGCGCGCTGGTGCTGGCCGAGCCGCGCGGGGCGGCCGATACCGCGCGGTCGCTGGCGGCCGGGCAGCGTCTGGTCGACTTCGTGCCCGACACCCTGTGCGATGGCCTGCGCGGCACGCTGGGCGCGCCGAATTTCGCGCTGCTGCAGGCTGCCGGTGCGCAGGTGATCACGGTGGACGATGCCGCCGTACTGCAGGCGATGCGGCTGCTCTGGCAGGTGCTCAAGCAGGTGGTGGAGCCGTCTTCGGCGATTACGCTGGCGGCGGTGATGGCCGACCCTGCGCGGTTTGCCGGACGCAGGGTCGGGCTGATCCTGTCCGGCGGCAATGTCGATCTGGATGCCTTGCCATGGGTCGCCGCGTGAGCAGGCGGTCGCGTGGGCTCGGCCTGTGGGGCTGGGGTTGGCGACTGTGCATGCTGGCGCTGATCTGGCTGGTGGCGGTCGCCGGCTGGATCGTCTGGGTCGGCGACCGTGATCAGGCCGCGCCGGCCGACGTAATCATCGTGCTGGGCGCGGCCGCCTACGATGCACGGCCTTCGCCGGTGTTCGAAGAACGCATCCGGCACGCGCTGGATCTGTACGCGCAAGGCTACGCGCCGCACCTGCTGTTCACCGGCGGCTTTGGCAATGGCGCCCGCTTTTCCGAATCGCAGGTGGCGCGACGTTATGCACTGCGGCATGGCGTGCCGCCGGAGGCGATCATGATCGAGACCCGGTCGCGGACCACCCGCCAGAATCTGGAACAGGCGCGCGCGCTGATGGAGCGCCACGGCCTGCACCGGGCCATCATCGTCAGCGATCCGCTGCACATGGCGCGCGCACTGCGGCTGAGCCAGGAGCTGGGTGTGGATGCATTGGCCTCGTCCACGCCGAGTACGCGCTTTCGCAGCGTCCACACCAGCTGGCGCTTTCTGCTGCAGGAGGTGTATTACTTCCACCGCGATCTGGTGGTGCAAGGCCCCTGAGCCGCGCGGCGCGCCGCGCTCACGGGAGATCCATCGGTAATGGCGTTCGCCAGCGGTGTTTTTAATGATGTGGTTTTGCGTTGCAGCAGATCACGCTGCAAGACAGCGCTGGCGGTGGGTGTTCTCGGTCCGCTGCCTCCGACGGCGTGCCGGACTGCGCTGCAGTCGCTGGCGGCGTCTTCGCACGCATGCAAAAGCCGCTCTATGATGCGGCTTTCCCAGCGGCAGGTTCGAGCATGAGCGAGAGCAACCGGCAACGCGCCACCGGCCTGGTCCAGGCCTATTACGAGGCTTTCAATCGCGGCGATTGGGACGGCATGCTGGCGTTCCTGGCCGAGGATGTGGCCCACGACCTCAATCAGGGGCCGCGTGAGATCGGCCGCGCGGAGTTCGCGGCGTTTTTGCAACGCATGAACGACAGCTACCGCGAGCAATTGCACGACATCGTGCTGACCGCCAACGAAGACGGCACGCGTGTCGGCGCCGAATACGTGGTGCACGGGGTCTATCACACCACCGACGAAGGCCTGCCGGACGCGAACGGACAGACCTACGTGTTGCCCGGTGGCGCATTCTTCGACATCCACGCCGACAAGATCACCCGCGTCACCAACTACTACAACCTGCAGGAATGGATCGCGCAGGTCTCGCGCTGATCGCACCGGCACGCCGCCGGATGATCGACGCGGGCGTTACAGCCGCACGATGCCGATCACCACCAGCACGAAGATGCTCCACTTGAGCACCTGATACAGCGGGTTGTTGCGTTCCTTCAGTGCCTTGGCCTTCAGGCGCGCGGCGTAGAAGTAGCGGAATACGCGGTTGATGCCGCCGGTCTTGTCGCCTTCCTGGTTGGGCGAGGCGCCGGCCGACAGCAGGCTGCGTCCGACGAAGCGGTTCACCGCCCCGGCCCAGCGCCAGCGCATCGGGCGCTCGATATCGCAGAACAGGATGATGCGGTCCTGGTCGGTATCGTTGCGCGCGTAGTGGATATAAGTCTCGTCGAACATGGTCCATTCGCCGTCGCGCCAGCTATGCCGCTGGCCGTCCACGTCGATGAAGCAGCGGTCGTCGTTGGGCGTCGCCAGGCCCAGGTGCAGGCGCATGGAGCCGGCGAAGGGGTCGCGATGCGGGCGCAGTTCGCTGCCCGGCGGCAGCTCGGCGAACATGGCCGCCTTCACCGTGGGGATGGATTTCAGCAGCGCGGTGGTCTGCGGGCACAGCTCGGCCGCAGAGGGATGCGCGGTGCCATACCACTTCAGGTAGAAGCGCTTCCAGCCGCGGCGGAAGAACGAATTGAAGCCGATGTCGGTGTAGCCATCGGCGGCGCGGATCTTCTGCATCTGCTGCAGCGCCACCGCCTCGTCGCGGATCGCCGGCCAGTTCGCGCGCAGCGGCGCCAGTTCCGGAAATTCCCGGCCCGGGTCGATGAATGGCGTCGTCGGCACGCGCGAGCACAGGTACATCAGCGTGTTGATCGGCGCCATGAAGGTGGAATGGTCCAGCAGCTGCCGGCTGAGCCGGTGCCGCACGCGACCGCGGTAATGGATGTACAGCGCCGATGCGATGAACAGCGCGATGAGAAGCCACTTCAACATGGGGGAATGCCAATTGGGGCGGGGGCCGCAACGAAAGGGGAGGCCAGCGCGGTCGGGCGCTGCCGTCAGCTGGTGAATTCTACCGGCTCCGGCGGCCGTACCTGCCTGCTGCACACTGGCGCCGGCGCAATAGTGTGTGTCACCGGATACCGGCGCACGCTGAAGGCCGCTGTGCACCGCCGCCAGGATCAGCGAACGACACTACTGTGCGGTCGCCAGACGGGCGCGACCGGTGTTCGGAACCGGGCGTGTACCAGGCGCAGACGCAGGTTCCTCTACGCCGTCCGCACCCCCCTGACGACCGCTCGCGGCGTATTGGTAGCCGCGCTTAGTCGCTGCGGCGGCGGATCGGGATGGAGGCCACCGGGACGCTGGCGATGTCCTGGCCGCGCTCGCGGATCGGCGCGCCAGGCGCCGGCGCCCAGGCCTGCGCATAGATCACCTCCCAGGAGCTGGGCAGGGTGCCGTCGGCACGGCGCAGCGGTTCGTAGGCGGTACCGGCGGCAGCAAAGCGGCCGCGTCCGGTCAGGGTGGCGCGGCGGTTGCTGAGCGCGTTGGTCGCGCCCATCGCACGCAACTCGCGCATCAGCGCGGGCAGGTCGTTGTAGGTCAGGGTGAACAGGTCGCGGTCCAGCACCGGGTCGCGGAAGCCGGATAGCATCAAGGCGTCGCCGAACTGGGCGATCGGCGGGAAGCGGCTGACGTGCGGGGCGGTATCGGCCTGGGCGAAGGCCTCGCGCAATTCGATCAGGGTCTCCGGGCCGAAGGTGGAGCACAACAGCAGTCCCCCCGGGCGCAGCGCACGGCGGAACCCGGCGAACACCGCCGGCAGGTCTTCCACCCACTGCAGGCATAGATTGCTGAAGATCACATCCACGCTGCCGTCGGCGACCGGCAATGCGCGGGCATCGGCGCAGACCTGCGCGAACGGCTTCCACCAACCGGCCGCCTTGCGCGCTTGGCGCAACATCGGCATGGCCTGGTCGAGCGCGATCACCTGCGCCTTGGGCCAGCGCTTCTTGATGCTGCTGCTGGCATGGCCCGGGCCAGCGCCGACATCCAGCACCACCTTGGGCACCTGGTCGCCCAGGTAATCCAGCGATTCGAGCAGACGTGTTTCCACTTCGCGCTGCAGCGCGGCGGCGGCGGCATAGCTGCTGGCGGCGCGCGCGAAGGCGCGGCGGACGTGGCGGGGGTCGAAAGTGCTGTTCATTGCGGCGCTATTGTCGCCTCTGGGCGAGGCGGAGGGAATCGAAGGGTGGCGCGGGATGCGGCGCTAGAACGTGCCCGGATAACTGCCGCCATCGATCAGCAGGTTCTGCCCGGTGATGTAGCCGGCCTGCGCGCTGCACAGGAACGCGCAGGCGGCGCCGAATTCATCCGGCTCGCCGAAGCGCCGGGCCGGAATGCCGGCACGCTTGCGTTCGGCGACTTCGTTGGCGGTGCTGCCCTGTTGCTGGGCGATGGAAGCGAAATTGCCGTGCAGGCGGTCGGTGAGGAACTGCCCGGGCAGCAGGTTGTTGAGGGTGACGTTGTCGGCCACCGTGCTGCGCGCCACGCCCGCCACGAAGCCGGTGAGGCCGGCGCGCGCGCCGTTTGACAGGCCAAGGATGTCGATCGGCGCCTTCACCGCGCTGGAGGTGATGTTGACGATGCGGCCGAAGCGGCGCGCGCGCATCGCGTCCACGGTGGCGCGGATCAGCTCGATCGGCGCCAGCATGTTGGCGTCCAGCGCGCGCAGCCAGTCGGCGCGCTCCCACTGGCGGAAATCCCCCGGCGGCGGGCCACCGGCGTTGTTGATCAGGATATCGACCTGCGGGCAGGCGGCGAGCGCGGCGCTGCGGCCGTGCGCGGTGGCAATGTCGGCGGCCACGCTGCGCACCTCGCCGGCGCCGGGAAGCGCGCGCAAGGTCGCGGCCGCCTGCTCCAGCGCAGCCTGGCCACGCGCCACGATCACTACATTGACGCCTTCGCCGGCCAGCGCGCGTGCGCAGCCCAGCCCCAGGCCCTTGCTGGCGGCGCAAACCAGCGCCCAGCGCCCGGCGATTCCCAACTCCATGCAGTGCGTCCTCGGTCAGCGAAGCCGCATGATCGACGATCTGCTCAGGGCACGGACGCAACGAAGCGTTGCAGCGCCTCGGCGACCTGGTCGGCATGGCCCAGGAACGGTGCGTGACCGCCGCCGGCGATGGTCAGCGTCTGTGCCCGCGGCGCGCGTGCGGCGGCGGCCTGCATGCCGGCCGCCGGCACCAGCCTGTCGCGCTGGCCGCCGATCCACAGGCTGGGGCGCGTCAGCTGCGGCAGCGCACGGCGCAGGTCGGTGCGCTCCAGCAGCTGCAGCCCTTGTTGCAAGGCCCCGGCAGCCGGCTCGCCGCGCGCGGTCAGCGTCTGGCGCAGGCTGCGCAACTCGGCGCGCGCATGCGCCGAGCCCAGCGTATCCAGTGCCAGGAACCGTTCCAGCGTGCCGCGATAATCGTGCTCCAGGTCCTGGCCGAACTGCGCGAACACCTCGCGTTCGACAGCCTCCGGCCAGTCGCTGCCGCGCACGAAGCGGGGCGTGGCGGCGATCATCGCCAGCGCACGCACCTGCGGCAGCGTGGCAGCCGCATGCAGCGCGAACAGGCCGCCCAGCGACCAGCCCAGCCACACTGCCGGCGGCGTGGCGGCTGCGACGTCGGCCACCACGTCGGGCAGCGCCAGCGGCGTGGGGTCCTGGCGGCTGAAGCCATGCCCGGGAAGATCCACCAGATGCAACTGGAAGTGCGGCGACAGCCGCTCCACCAGCGGTGCGAACACCCCGCCGTGCAGCGCCCAACCGTGCAGAAGAACCAGCGCAGGCCCTTGGCCGATGACATCGATATGCATGTGTGCATTGTCGCCGATCGGCGGGCACCGCATGGTGCCCGGTGTGGCGTGCTCAGGGCAGTGCCTGGCGATCGTGCGTCGCGCCTGGATCTGGCGCGCGCGCTGCCCATGCGGGTGTCAGCAACGTGCCGTCGCCGGCACGCGGGTGGACCGCCTGTGGCTGTGTTCGTCCATCCACAGGGCGCACGTTCTGACAGCGTCTCCCGCATGCCGGGGCGATGGATCGGATGTGTTGGTGAGCGACTCGACAGCCTGGCACCGGCCAGCCCCCCCGCGCGCTGCCGCCCACCGTCAGGCCGAAGCGCGCAGCGGCTGCCGGCTGACCATATCGCGCGCCTGCACGATGGCCTCGACCAGTGCCTGCACCTGCTGTGGGGTATGCAGCGCCGACAAGGTGACGCGCAGCCGCGCCTTGCCTTCGGGCACGGTGGGCGGGCGGATCGCACCGACCATGAAGCCAGCCTGCTCGAGCGCGGCCGACATCGCCATCACCGTGGCCTCTTCGCCGCACAGCAAGGGCTGGATCGGCGTATCGGAGGCCATCAGTTCGAAGCCATGCCGGCGCGCACCGTCGCGGAAGGCGCCGATCAGTTCCACCAGGCGCGCGCGCCGCCAGTCGTCGCGGCGTGCCAGGCGCACTGCGGCCAGCGTGGCAGCCACCTGCGCCGGCGGCAGGGCGGTGGTGTAGATGTAGGGGCGCGCGGTTTCGGCCAGATGGCGCACCAGCGCTTCCTCGCCGACCACCACCGCGCCATAACCGCCCAGCGCCTTGCCCAGGGTGACCAGCTGCAATGGCACCTCTGCCACGCCCAGCCCGGCATCGGCCACGCAGCCGCGTCCCTGTGGACCGAGCACGCCCACGCCGTGCGCATCGTCGACATAGAACAGCGCCTGCTGCAGGCGTGCCACCAGGCTCAACGCACGCAACGGCGCGACATCGCCATCCATGCTGAAAACGCCATCGCTGGCCAGCATCGCCGCGCCCTCGGGCGCACCCTTGAGCTGGCGCATTGCGCCCTCCACGTCCAGGTGCGGATAACGCCGCAGCCGGCAGCCGGCCAGGCGCGTGGCATCGAGCAGGCTGGCGTGGTTGAGCCGGTCCTGTACGCACACATCGTCTTCTTCGCTGAGCAGGGCCTGATGCACGGCGAGGTTGGCAATGAAGCCGCTGCCGAACAGCAAGGCCGACGGATAGCCGAGCCAGTCGGCGATCTCGCGTTCCAGCGTCTCGTGCGCGGTGTGGTGCCCGCAGATCAGGTGCGAGGCGGTGGCGCCGGCGCCGTCGCGCGCAGCGGCATCCTGCAGCGCGGCCACCACTTCGAACTGCTGCGACAGGCCCAGATAGTCGTTGGAGCAGAAGCCGGTCAGCCAGCGGCCATCGATTTCCAGCCGCACCCCGTCGCGGCGGCCAACCTGCCGCCGCACCCGCACCCGCTCCTGGGCCACGCGCAATTTACGCAGCGACGAAATCCGTTCGTGCAGATCGGGGCGGGTCATGGGGAATTGGATCACGGAAAGGGCCGCTAGCGTAGCGTGCCGCGCCTGCGTCGCCCAGCTGGTACCGACGGCCGGTGCCGGCGGTGTGGCTTTGCGCTGCCTTGGTTGCCGGCGATGCCGGTTGACTGCGGCAGCCCGCCCTTCTCGGCGCTAAAGGGCAGGACGCAGTGCGGCTCATGCCGGGCTGGCTTGCTCCGCCGTTATGCCGCGTGCTCGCACGCCGCCCCGCAGGTGATGTCCGCATGCACGGTGCCGGGGTGGTCGTGGTCGGCGGCATCGACGCTGATCTGCATCGGGCGCAGGCCCAGGCGCTGAAACAGCGCCTGGTCGCGTTCGGTGTCCGGGTTGCCGGTGGTGAGCAGTTTCTCGCCGTAGAAGATCGAGTTGGCGCCGGCCAGGAAACACAGCGCCTGCAGCTCGTCGCTCATCGCTTCGCGGCCTGCGGACAGGCGCACCATCGATTTGGGCATGGTGATGCGGGCGACGGCGATCATGCGCACGAACTCGAACGGATCCAGCTGCTGGGTACCGTGCAGCGGGGTGCCGGGCACCTGCACCAGCTGGTTGATCGGCACCGAGTCCGGATGCGCAGGCAAGGTGGCCAGGGCCAGCAGCAGGCCGATGCGGTGCTCGCGGGTTTCGCCCATGCCGACGATGCCGCCGCAACAGGTCTTCAGGCCGACATCGCGCACATGCTCCAGGGTGTTCAGGCGGTCCTGGTACTGGCGGGTGTGGATGATCGAGTCGTAATAATCCGGCGCGGTATCCAAATTGTGGTTGTAGTAGTCCAGCCCGGCGTCCTTGAGCGCACGTGCCTGGCCGGCGTCGAGCATGCCCAGCGTGGCGCAGGTTTCCAGCCCCAGCGCCTTGACCTCGCGGATCATCGCCGCCACCTTGGGGATGTCGCGCTCCTTGGGCGAGCGCCACGCCGCGCCCATGCAGAAGCGCGAGGCGCCGGCGGCCTTGGCCTGGCGCGCCCTGGCGACGACGTCGTCGGTCTCCATCAGCTTTTGCGCGCTCACACCGGTGTCGTAGCGTTGTGCCTGCGGGCAGTACGCGCAATCTTCCGGGCAGCCGCCGGTCTTGACCGACAGCAGCGTGGAGACCTGCACCTGCGCGGGATCGAAATGTGCGCGGTGCACACTTGCCGCGTGATGCAGCAACTCCGGGAACGGCAGCTCGAACAGTGCCTGCACGTCTTTGCGATCCCAGTCATGGCGTACGACAACAGACATCGGAGTTTCCTGACAGTCAGCGGCTTGGAAGCCAGGCAGTCTGGTGAGCATGGGAGAGGCTGTCAACTTCACTGAAGTAGGTTCGGTTTACAGATGGCCGCAACGGGTGCTGCGGCTGCTGTTGCCGAGCCTGTGCCTGGTGTGCGCGGAAGCGGGCATGGCCGATTGCGATCTGTGTCCTTCCTGCCGCGCGGCGTTGCCGGAGCACGGCCATGCCTGCCTGTGCTGCGCCACGCCCTTGTTTGCATCCGACAGCGTGGCGCTCTGCGGACACTGCCTGCAGCAGCTGCCACCGCTGCAGCGCGTGCATGCCTGCTTTACCTACCGCTGGCCGGTGGATGGCCTGCTGCGCCGTTTCAAATTCCACCAGGACCTGGCGGCTGGTCGCCTGCTGAGCGAGCTGATGGCCAGGCGCTGCGTCCAGTTGCCACGGCCGCAGGCACTGGTGCCGGTGAGCCTGCACCGGCAACGCCTGCGCCAGCGCGGCTACGATCAGGCGCTGGAGCTGGCCAGGCCGCTGGGTCGCGCCTTGCAGCTGCCGTGCCTGCCATTGCTGCGTCGCGTGCGTGCCACTGCGCCGCAATCGGAGCTGGATGCAATCGAACGGCAACGCAATGTGCGCGACGCGTTCATTGCGTGCGGCGCGTTGCCGGCGCATGTGGCGCTGGTGGACGACGTGATGACCACCGGCGCCACGTTGCATGCGGCGGCCAAGGCATTGAGGCGCGCAGGCGTGCAGCGGGTGGATGCGTGGGTCTGCGCGCGGGTGCCGTGATGGCTGTGTGCGCGGTGTCTGTGTGAAGTGACTCTGGAAATAGCCTGAAGACCCGTCGGCGTGGGGATGCACGCATTGCGCGGTGCCGTACCCTCACCCCAACCCATCTCCCGCAGGAGAGGGGCTTGTTGCCTGCGGAGTGGTTTTTTGCGGCGCAGGCTTCGCTTGGATAGGTCAACGCTCCCTACATTCCGCTGCTAACGGACTGCCACCGCGATGCCGACGAAGATCGCCAGGCCGACCCAGTTGTTATGCAGGAAGGCGCGGAAGCAGGGGCCGCGTTCGCGGTGGCGGGCGATGCGGAATTCGTAGGCCACCAGCAGCACCGCCACGCCCAGACCCGCCCAATAGGCGGCGCCGAGGCCAGCACGCAGGCCGACCGCGGTCAGCGTGGCGAACATCAGCGCATACAGCGCGCCCTGGGCAAGCAGGTCGTAGCGGCCGAACAGGATGGCAGTGGACTTGCTGCCCATGCGGATGTCGTCGTCGCGGTCGACCATGGCGTACCAGGTGTCGTAGGCGGTCGCCCACAGGATGTTGGCGGCATACAGCAGCCAGCCCAGCAGCGGCACGCTGCCTTGCACGGCGGCAAAGCCCATCGGGATGCCCCAGCCGAAGGCCATGCCCAGATAGACCTGCGGCAGGTGGGTATGGCGCTTGAGATACGGGTAGCTGGCGGCCAGGAACACCCCGGGTACGCTCAGCGCCACGGTCAGCCAGTTGAGGCTGAGCACCAGCGCGAATGCCACCAGCATCAGCGCCACGAACACCCACAGCGCCTCGCGTCCGGACACCGCGCCGGTGGCCAGCGGGCGCGATTTGGTGCGCTCTACATGCGGGTCCAGCCAGCGGTCGGCGTAGTCGTTGATCACGCAGCCGGCCGAGCGGGTCAGCCATACCCCGGCGGTGAACACGAACAGCGTCCACAGCGGCGGCAAGCCGTCGGCGGCCAGCCACAGCGCCCACCAGGTGGGCCAGAGCAGCAACAGGCTGCCGATCGGGCGGTCGCCACGCACCAGCTTCCAGTACTGCCCCAGCCGCTCGGACCACGTCAGCGCGGGTGCGGCGGGGACCTGTTCGACACCATGCTTGCTCATGCCGCAAAGGGTAGCAGCGCGCTTCGGATGCAGCCATGCACCGGCTGGCGCAGATGCGGTCTGTCGGCCGAAACATTGTCTTGCCGGCAGGGGCGGCGGCTTGGGTCGCCGCTCGCCACTTCGGTACCGGGGAGCCCGGCAGGCTCCGGGGGCGGTGCAACTGGAACGCTGCGCTGCGCTGAGGTGCGGCGTTGGCGCCGTAGCCATCAGCCGCCAGCCACGCTGGCTCGGGCAGGCATCACGCGGTGGCACGGGTTCTGGCATAATGCGCGGCCAGGCGCTCGTAGCTCAGCCGGATAGAGTAGTGGCTTCCGAAGCCATTGGTCGGGGGTTCGAATCCCTCCGGGCGCACCAGATCGCAAAGTTCGGCCCGCTGCGTGGCATGCCACCCGCAGCGGGCCGATGTCGTTTGTGGGGGAGGGCTTTGCGCCGTTGATGGTGGCCGTAGTGCGGCTCGGTGCCGGCCTGAGGTCTACCCGTAGGGAAGGCCGGTGGTCGCCGTACCAGCGCTCGGTTTGACGGGGATGCTGCTGCGAACGGGCGGGGTACCAGCCAGGTGGCCCCCGCCGCATCGCTGCCGCTCAGCCAGGCGGCGCTTATAGGCTGTCCGGGGCCGGTGCAGTGGCGCGTGCGTGCTGCTTGCCGCGTGCATGCTCGATGGCGGTACGCAGCTTGCGGGCGGCGCCGGTGACGGCCGAGGCGGTGGTTTCGGCGCTGTTGGTGGCCGCGATCGGCGGCAGGCCGGCGACATGGGCTTCGATACTGCAGGTTCGATCCGCTGCGCCGCCACGCTGGCCGTTCTCGTCGCGCAAGTGCACCTCGACGCGGGTGATGTCGCTGGCAAAGTGCGCCAACTGGGCGGTGCAGGTCTTCTCGACATGCTGCACGACAGACGGGTCATGCGGCACGTGCTTGTCGGTCTGGATCTGAATCTGCATAGCGTGTCTCCTTCGCGGTCATCCACTGCGTCTGCGCAGCGGTGAATCGATTCTGCGTCAGCTGAGTGTTGTCGCAAAGTGACAAACAGGCATACCCATTCATGCGCTGGTCGGCTGGTGGCCGCACTTCCGGCTGCTGCGCTTGCGTCCGCATGAATCGCCGTCATGGCGATGGGCGGCAGGGTGGGGGCGGTGGCTTAAGATGCCGGCACCGCGCGGCCGCGCGCCTGTCCGATGTCTGCCTGTGTTTCGATTTCGCTCTGTGTCGTCTGCCCGTTCAAGCGTGTTGCTGCGCGTGCTGCTGTGCTGCGGCCTATGGCTGGTCTGGGCCGCAGGCGTGTTCGCCCAGGACCAGGACACCTTGCTGAAAAGCGCCCAGACGCAGCTGGACGGCGCGCAGAAGGTGCTTGACCAGGGCGAGGCCGGGATAGAAAAGGCCGATACGGACAGTCTGCGCAAGCTGACCGACTCAGTGGTCGAAGTACAACGGAAGGCGCAGGAGATTGCGCGTCAGCTGGATCCACCGCTCAAGCAAATCAGCTCGCAGCTGGCGGGCTTGGGTGACGTGCAGCCAGGCGAAGCGGCCGATCTCAAGAAGCAGCGCGAAGCGTTGAAGAAAGAAAAAAACGCCTTGGATGCAGAATTCAAGCGTGCCAATCTTCTGGATTCCCAAGCCCGCGAGCTTGCCGATCGCCTGGAACAAAAACGCGCGCAGCTCTTCAGTGTGCAGCTGTCCACGCGTGTCGCCTCACCGTTGTCGCCGGCACTGTGGGCGCAGATCGCGCAGCAATGGCCGGATGACCGTTCCCGTCTGCGCGGGTTGTACGACGATGCGGTCCAGGCGGTGCGCGCCGGCACGGCTGCTAACGGCGCTGGCAGCCTGGTGACGGGTATGACCATCGCGCTGTTGCTTGCCTTCCCGCTACGCATTTTTCTGCGTCATCTGGGGCGGCGCTATGCAGCGTCGCGTGCGCCAGGTGGGCGGTTGCGACGGTCCGGCTTGGCGCTGTGGTTCCTGCTGGTCGGTACACTCAGTCTGGGCATGGCGGCATGGGTGCTGGCCGAAAGCATGCGTGCGATTGCCCAGGTACCGGCGGATCTGGACGAGTTGCTGGGTGCGTTTGTCTTCATCAGCTTCATCGCGGCCTTTGTCGGCTCGCTCAGCGCCAGCCTGCTGATGAAGCATCAACCCAGCTGGCGGCTGTTCCCGCTAGACGACGCCACCGTCGATCGGTTGCGCGTGCATTGCCTTGCCACTGCCGCGGTGAGTTGGTGCAGTGGCATGGCGATCAAGATCAACGAGGTGGCGCGTACCAGCAGCGCAGCGGCTACCGCCACCGATGCGGCGGCGGCCCTGTTGTATGCCGGGCTGATCCTCTCGGCCCTTGCCGGGCTGAGCCTGTCGTTGCGCGCGCGCGCTGCCAGTGCCGGAGCGGCCGGCGCCGACAGCAGCGAGCCGCCGCCGGTGGTGTCGCGTGGCGGTGGGGTCATCGTGCTGATCCGCCTGCTGGGGCATGTGGCGGTGATCGTGTCGCTGCTGGCGGCCTTGTTCGGCTATCTCAACCTGTCGTTGTTCATTGCGCGCCAGATCATCTGGATCACGCTGATCTGCAGTCTGCTCGGGCTGCTGGTGGTGTTTGCCGACGATCTGTTGACCTGGGTGTTCAATCCGGAAGGGCGCTTCAATCGCGCCTTGTCGCATGCCTCGGGCATGGGTAGCGCGCGTCTGGTGCAGCTGGGCCTGCTGCTGTCTGCCGCGGTACGTGTCGCGTTGATCCTGCTGGGAATCGCGGCGCTGATCACACCTTATGGCGCCAATCTTTCTGCGGTCACCGGCTGGGCCGAGAACGTCTCGCACGGCATCTATCTCAGTGATGAGCTGACAATCACTCCGGCTGCGGTCGTGCGCGCGCTGCTGGTGTTCGTCCTGGGCCTGGGCGTGGTGCACGTGGCGCAGCAGTGGCTGCTCACCACCTATCTGCCCAAGACCGAGCTGGATGCGGGGGCGCGCAATTCGATCAGCACGGTGGCGCGCTATCTCGGCTGGCTGGTGGTCGTGGTGTGGGGGCTGACTGCGCTGGGCCTGGACCTGAAGCGGCTGGCGCTGGTGTTGAGCGCGCTGTCGGTGGGTATTGGGTTTGGTCTGCAGGCGATCACGCAGAACTTCGTCTCCGGCCTGATCCTGCTCGCCGAGCGGCCGGTCAAGATCGGCGATTGGGTGCGGATCGGCGATCAGGAAGGCGACGTGCGCAGGATCAGCGTGCGCGCCACCGAGATCCAGGTGGGCGATCGTTCCACCCTGATCGTGCCCAACTCGGAGCTGATCACCAAGAGCGTGCGCAACATGACGCTCTCCAATCCGATGGGCCGCGTGCAACTGCAGTTCTCGGTGCCGCTGGACGCCGATGCGGCCAAGGTGCGCGACATGCTGCTGACCTTGTTTGCCGAACATGCCAAGGTGCTGGCCGAGCCGGCACCCTCGGTATTCATCGATTCGCTGGCTGGCGGCCACATCAACTTCAACTCGTTCGCCTACGTGAGCAGCCCGCGCGATTCGTACGGTGTGCGCAGCGAACTGTTCTTCGCGCTGTTGCAACGCATGGACGGCGCCGGCATTGCGCTGCAATCGCCACAGGAAATCCGCTTCAGCCGTGCAGGCGCTGCCGTGGCGCGCGATGCAGACGGTGGCACGCCTGTCTCGGAAAACTGAGCTGGGGAAGCTCTGACCTTACTGCGCTAGGGTCGCGGTTTGGCTTGCCGATACTGGCGTTTGTCGCCTGTCCGCTGTCCGTTGGGATCGATATTGGCGCACACGCGGCCGCCGCAAATGACCGCATCGGATGCGGAATACGCCTGGAGGACAGGGAGGGCGTTCTCGTAGCGCTGGAGCTCTTCCTTGACGGTGGAGAGTTCGCGGCGGTAGTAGCCCAGCACGGCCCAGCCGACAAGAACAACGAGCAGCAGGATCGCCCCGGCGGCGGCGAACCACATCCACACGGTCTTACTAGCCCCCTGCAGGTGCGCGGATGTGGCTGACACCGCACGGTAATATTCTCTAGCGACAGGCGATACTGCGTCTTTGGCTTCCGTGGCGATTTGGGCGCTAGCGGCAGTGACAATGCCCTTCACTTCCTGTCGGAATTGGCTCACCTGCTGTTGCAGCGATTGGATTTGTTGGTTGAACGACGCACTCATTCGCGCCTCGCGTTGGGCCATCTCCGAGCGCAGCATCAAGATGACTTTGATGGCGCTCTCCGCATCGGCGTTGTTCATCTGTATTCCTGCGCTTGGGTTGGGTGCATCACATGCGCATCACTGGTCCTTGGCGCGCATGAGTCTGCTGCTGCTCTTGCAACTGCTGTTGCTCCTGTAGTTGCTGCTGGGCCAGCATCTGGTCTCCCATCTGCGCCATGCGCTGCCCTTCTGGAGATTGAGAGAACTCGATAGCAATTCGGTCAAGTTCCCTGCTGTCGTCGTCCAATAGGGCCGCATAGGCCCTATTGACGTAGGAATCGTTGAACGGCCCGCGCTCAGAGTCGAGTCTGCCTTGACGATCTTCGACTTCAGGAGCGGGTGGGGGAGTGAGCGGGTTAGCGATGTTGGGTCCGTGATCGACTTCGATCATCCGACGGCGCTCCGGGTCGTCCTGGCGTTGTGGGTCTGCCTGCGGATGAGCGCCGCCGCCTGGTCCGCTCAGAGTGATACCCAACTGTCCGCTTTGAAAATTCTCGATCACCGCTGGTTCCCCTAGCGCCGGACCGGTGGCTAGAGTGTCGGTGACAGAGAGGTTGTTGTGCTCCAGGGAGTAGATAAAGCGCCCGTCTTCGCTGCGGTAGATATTGGCGGGATCAGATTGCGAACGCCTGCCGCCAGTCAGTTGCTGTCCGCTCCAGCGCACTTCGCCTACGCCGTCGCTATCCATCACGGTGTCACCGACGCCGATCACGTAGGTGTCATTACCTTCGCCGCCTTCCATCCTGTCTCGGCCTTTTCCACCAATCAGGATGTCATTGCCACGGTGGGAGCGCAGGGTATCGTCACCGCCTTCGCCAATCAGCAAGTCATTGCTAGCTATTTCTGATAGGTTTTGCCCGCGAGACATTCTTTGCGAATCGATAGTTGCGGCGTGGTTTTGGTCAAAACCATCTGTAGTTGTGTTGTGCTGCTCACGCCTCAATGCGACGTTGCGGTTGTTGACGCGACTATTGCTGGTATCTATCGGGTATTGGTGGTCTACTTCACCACGGTCTCTTAACTCTCTACCGGGATCGGGGTAAATGTGCCCGGCGTTGAAATTTGCTTCG